>NZ_JBEYTM010000002.1:0-290604 GCF_040643055.1 Streptomyces sp. NPDC047515 | reverse complement strand
ACCCCAATGACCGCATGGCGTATCCGCTGTTCGAGGCCATGGAGGAGGCCGGCGCGATCGCCGTCTTCCACACCGGGCAGACCGGCACTCCGCGGAGACCGCCCCTCGCCCACACCTCATGTCATGGCTACCGGCGCTGCTCCAGCGCGGCGCGGACCCGCGTCATCAGCCGTACGACCGAGGCGTCGGCCACCGACGCGACCTCGTCGTACGCGAACCAGCGCAGATCCAGCGACTCGTCGCTGATCTGCTCCGTCGCGCCCGCCGGCGCCAGCGCCGCGTACTGCACGTCCAGGTGCCAGTGGCAGGGCGCGGGGATCCGGTGGCGGTCCAGCGTCACCGGGCCGCCCGCCAGCAGGGTCAGGCCGCTGACACCGGACTCCTCGGTGGCCTCGCGCAGCGCCGCGGCGGCCAGCGTGGTGTCCTGTCGCTCACAGTGGCCGCCCATCTGCAGCCACATCCGCAGCTTGCGGTGCAGGGTGAGCAGCACACGGCCGCGTTCCGGGTCGACGACCAGTGCGCTGGCCGTCAGATGTCCGGCTTCGCAGGCCTTCCACATGCCGTCGGGATGCGCTGCCAGATGGTCCAGATAGACCTGGCGCAGTTCCTCCTGGGCCGGATCCAGCGGGTTCTCGTACCCCTTCAGTACGAGAACCGCGTCGTCGTACAGGCTCACCGGTCGCTGTCGCCCTTGCCTTCGCTCCCGTGGTCGTCGGTTCCCCCGGAGCCGGGCCCGTCCGTGTCGGACCCGGGCTTCTGCGGACCCTTCGCCGCCTCGCCGAGCATCTTGTCCAGCTCGGAGAAGTCCAGCTGCTCGTGGTGCACAAACCCGTCCGGATCGTCCAGGTCCTGGGCGGTCGGCAGCATGTCGGGGTGCTCCCACAGGGCGTCACGCCCGTCGAGACCGCGGGCGTCCGTGAGCGACGCCCAGAGGCGCGAGGCGTCACGCAGCCGCCGCGGACGCAGCTGAAGGCCGATGAGCGTGGCGAACGTCTGCTCGGCCGGCCCACCGGAGGCGCGGCGCCTGCGCATGGTCTCGCGCAGCGCGTCCGCCGAGGTCAGACGGGACTTCGCGGCCTCGTGCACCACGGCGTCCACCCATCCCTCGACGAGTGCGAGTGCCGTCTCCAGCCTGGCCAGGGCGGCCTTCTGCTCCGGTGTGTCCTCCGGCTGGAACATGCCCTGCTGGAGGGCGTCCTGCAGCTGTTCGGGCTGCGACGGGTCGAACTGGCCGACCACGTCCTCCAGCTTGCTGGTGTCGACCTTGATGCCGCGGGCGTACCCCTCGACGGCGCCGAACAGATGGGAGCGCAGCCACGGAACATGGGCGAAGAGTCGCTGGTGGGCGGCCTCGCGCAGGGCGAGATACAGCCGCACCTCGTCCTGCGGCACGCTGAGGTCCTTGCCGAACCTCTCGACGTTCAACGGAAGGAGCGCGGCCTTGCCCGCCGGGCCCAGCGGCAGCCCGATGTCGGTCGAACCGACCACCTCGCCCGCGAGCACACCGACGGCCTGCCCGATCTGCTGGCCGAACATCGCGCCGCCCATCGACCGCATCATGCCGATCAGCGGGCCCGCCATCGCCTGCATCTCCTCGGGCAGCACATCGCCCATGGCCAGACCGACGCGCTCGGCCACCGGGTCGACCAGCTTCTGCCAGGCGGGGAGGGACGCCTCGACCCACTCCGCACGGCTCCACGCCACGGTGGAGACCGAACCGGAGGGCAGCGACGTCACACCGTCCAGCCAGAGGTCGGCCAGCCGCAGCGCCTCGTCGACCGCGGACCGCTCCGACGGGCCCACGCTCGCGTCCTTGATGCCGTCCGGCGTGCCCTGCGAGACCGTCTGGCGGGCGATCTGCTTGGCCATGTCCCAGTTCACGGGGCCGCCCTCGTAGCTCAGCATCTGGCCGAGCTGCTGGAAGGCCGCCCCCAGGTCGTTGGGGTTCATCGTGCCGAACATCGCCGCGAACGGGTTCTCGCCGCCCGCGCCCGGACCGAAGCCGAACGGGTTCGCCGGCCCGCCCGAACCCTGCCCACCTCCGGTGGGGTCCTTCTTCTTGCCCTCGTCGCCGCTCTCCGGCTCCTCCGGCGGAAGGCCGAATCCGAATGGGGTGTCACTCACGGGTTTCCTCGGCTCGTAGGGCCGTCGGCTCGAACCGACGGCGACTGCCCGACATCACCATCCAGCGTAGACACCAAAAGTCCGCTTGGGGCCTCAGTGCTCCGCCGGCTCCCGGCCTGCGGCAGGATGGACGCCACCTGGTACGTACGCGTCATTCGGGTACGTACTGAAGACAACCGCTGGAGACGCCCGGTGAGTTCCCCAGATCCTCAGGTTCGCGCAGCGCGAAACCTGTCCGACCCCTCGACCGCGAACAAGCCTGTAAAAAGCCGCTCCAGGAACCGTGGCCCTGTCGTCGCGGTCACCGGGGCCGCGGGGGGCGTCGGTGAACTGCTCACCGCCCGCCTCGCGGCATCCGAGGAGATCAAGCAGGTCATCGCCATCGACGAACGCCGCGGAGAGGTCTCCGAGGCGACCTGGCACATCCTCGACGTCCGGGACCCCGCCATCGCGGAGAAGCTGCGCGGCGCAGATGTCGTGGTGCATCTGGCACTCGATCTCGACCTGGAGACCGACCCAGCGGCCCGTACCGCCTACAACGTCCGCGGCACCCAGACCGTGCTGACGGCCGCCGCGGCCGTGGGCGTCCACCGGGTCGTGCTGTGCACCTCGGCGATGGTCTACGGGGCGCTGCCCGACAACGACATCCCGCTCGCCGAGGACGCCGAGCTGCGCGCCACGGCCGAGGCCACGGGCGTGGGCGACCTCCTGGAGATCGAACGGCTCGGCCGCCGCGCGCCCCGTGCCCACCCCGGGCTCAATGTGACCGTGGTCCGGCCGACCGTCCTGGTCGGCGGCACGGACACCGCGCTGACCCGCTACTTCGAGTCGCCACGCCTCCTGGTCGTCGCCGGATCGCGTCCCACCTGGCAGTTCTGCCATGTCGACGATCTGGTCACGGCGCTGGAGTACGCGGCGCTGGAGAAGATCGACGGCGAGTTCGCGGTCGGCTGCGACGGCTGGCTGGAACAGGAGGAGGTGGAGGAGCTCAGCGGCGTACGCCGGATGGAGCTTCCCTCCGCCGTGGCCCTCGGCGCCGCGGCCCGGCTGCACAGGATCGGCCTCACCCCCTCCCCGGCGGGCGATCTGGCGTACACCATGCACCCCTGGGTGGTCAGTGTGAGCCGGCTGCACGACGCGGGCTGGCGCCCGAGCTGGACCAACGAGGAGGTGCTCGCCACGCTCCTCGAAGAGGTCGAGGGGCGGCACACCGTCGCCGGGCGCCGTCTCGGCCGCAAGGACGCCACCGCGGCGGGTGCCGCCGGCGCGACCGTGGCGCTGCTCGGCACCGCCGCCCTGGTCCGCCGCGCCCGCAAGGCCCGCCGCCGCATCTGAGACCGCCCCGCAGTCCCTGATGGACCGGCGTGCGGAGGCGGATGCCGTGCGGCGCGATGCGGGGGAGCGTCCTCCTGCCGGGCGTGGCCGGGCGGCCCGACGACGCGGCGAGCTGTCGCGGCTGTCGTCGCGCGCCCGCCGGGAATCACGGAACGGCCTTCGGCGGGCCCTCGGGACGCCTGTAGGAGACTCCAAGGTCAGCGGCGGTCCGCCGGTGGAAAACGCTATTCCGCGATGTCGGCGCGGTGCGGCACCATGGAGCCCATGGCTCCCACCCACGACCACCCCGGCGAGCAGGCGGCGATCGACCCCATCCGGCTGCTGGCGATCCGCGACACGCCGTTGTCGGTCGACGAGATCTTCCGTGCCGTCGGGGACGACGCCGCGGGCGGCACCGCGCTCTTCGTCGGCACGGTGCGCAACCACGACGGCGGTCAGGACGTCGGTGCGCTCGGCTACTCCTGCCATCCCTCGGCGCAGGACGAGATGCGCCGGGTGGCCGAGAAGGTGGCAGCGGAATTCCCGGTGCGGGCGCTGGCCGCTGTCCACCGAGTGGGTGACCTCCGAGTGGGCGATCTCGCGGTGGTCGTCGCCGTCTCCTGCCCGCACCGCGCGGAGGCGTTCGAGGCGTGCCGCAAGCTCATCGACGACCTCAAGCACGAGGTGCCGATCTGGAAGCACCAGCGTTTTTCGGACGGCACCGAGGAGTGGGTCGGAGCCTGCTGAGTGCAAGCCGATCGGGTGGTCATCCGCCCCGATTTGCGTAACCGCACCCCTGCCGTGAGCGTTGATCCTGTAGATGGTTAATCTGCTGATCGGTCAGTTGCGGTCGCTCATGGGGTAGGGAGGTCGTAATGGCAGCACTCGCCTGGTTGTTGATTCCGCTTTTCGCTGCGTTCGGTGCCGCGATATGGGGAAGCTGGGCCGCCCGTAATCGCACGGCCGGTGATGTTTCAGAACTCGCCGGGTATGCCCGGTTCCGTGAGGCGATGGAGAAGTCGCACTCCGGTTCCGATGTTGTCTGACCTTCCTTCGAACGTATGCAGTCGCCAATCCGCATCGCGCTGCCGATTGCCGACGCCCTCCGGAACGGCTCCGGAACCTCCTCCTCGCCCGCACGGACCGGCCCCGACGGTGCACTGACGGACCCTTCCCGTACTGTCGTTCCATGCCACGCCGCACCGCGACGATGCTCGCCTCCACCCTGATCCTCATCGCGCTGCTCTGCGCAGGCGTGCTGATCAAAGTGCCGTATTCGGAAATGTCTCCCGGGCCGACCGTGAACACCCTCGGCAAGGTCGACGGTGAACCCGTCCTGCAGATTTCCGGGCACAAGACGTATCCGACGTCCGGCAACCTCAATATGACGACGGTCAGGGTCACCGGGGCCGACTACCGGATGAATCTCGTCGAGGCCGTCTACGGCTGGCTGGCCCACGACAGCATCGTCGTACCGCACGACAACCTCTACCCCGACGGCAAGACCGAGCAGCAGTCGACGCAGGAGAACGCCGAGGAGTTCAGCCAGTCCCAGGAGAGCGCCAAGGTCGCCGCCCTGAAAGAGATGGGGATCACGGTGCCGTCGCGCGTCGTGGTCTCCACGGTCGTCAAGGGCAGTCCGGCCCAGGGCAAGCTGCACGCCGGAGACGTGATCAAGCAGGTCGACGGTACGGCGGTCAAGCAGCCCGAGGACGTCGCGAAGCTCGTCACCCGCCACAAGCCCGGCGAGGACGTCACGTTCACGATCATCCCGGCGAGGACGGCGCAGGCGGCGGAGAAGGCCGGCAAGGAGCCGGAGGGCACCCGGAAGATCACCATCACCACCGCGAAGGCGCCCAAGGAGAACCGGGCGATCGTCGGCATCCAGGCCGGGACGGACCACACGTTCCCGTTCCGGATCGACATCAAGCTCGCCGACGTCGGCGGCCCGAGCGCCGGTCTGATGTTCTCCCTGGGCATCATCGACAAGCTGACGCCCACCGACCTCACGGGCGGCAAGTTCATCGCGGGCACCGGCACGATCGACGACAAGGGCAAGGTCGGCCCGATCGGTGGCATCAACATGAAGCTGGTCGGCGCGCGCGACGCGGGCGCCCGCTACTTCCTGACGCCGGACGAGAACTGCAAGGCCGCCGCCTCCGACACCCCGAGTGGACTGAAGCTGGTGAAGGTCGAGACGATCGACGACGCGAAGAAGTCGCTGGAGAAGATCCGGGCGGGGGACACGGCCGGCCTGCCGAGCTGCTCGGCAGGCTGACCACGTCTCTCAGCAGGGGCGTGGTGGGAATCAGGCCTCGAACGTCGCGGCCAGCGCGTCGGCCAGGCCGGGTACCAGACCGGCGCCCGTGCGCACCTCGCTCGGGGAGTCCTTCTCGCGGAGCCGGACGGCCGCCTCGCGCGTACCGTCCCGGAGGACGGCCACGGTCATCCGCACCTCCTGGCGCTCCGGGTGCTTGGCGACCCACTTCGTCAGCTGGGCGTCGCTGAGTCCCTCCGGCACGGAGGCCTCGGCGGACGGCGGCAGCATCAGCCGCTCCACCGTCATGGCACACCCGATCACCGCGTCGGGCCAGGCGATCGTGGCGAGGAACTCGTCCAGGGCGGTGCCCGGCGGCAGTTCCTCCTGCTCGATGGGGGTGAGTGAGGCGGTCGGGGAGTCGGCGCCGTCGAGACCGAGCTGGGCGGCGAGGCCGGGCTCCTGGGCGCGCAGTCTGGCGGTGTCGACGAGAGCGAAGAGCCGGGCCGGCTGGTCCCAGCCGAGGCCGGAGATGTACTCGTCGATTTCGAGGACGGCGACGGTGAGAGGGCTCGAGGCCATCGGAGGGCCTGAGGGGGAAACGTTGGGCATGGCCAATATCCTGCCTCCTTCCGCCCCGGGAACGGGAACTAGGTAAAGCCTCAGTAAGTTGCATAGGTGGGCTCTACGATCGCTGGGCCCGCTCCACACGACCCGCGAACTTCGAGGTGCGCACGTTGGCTTTCCAGATGCCGGACCGCGGCGGAGGCCCGACCGGGCCACGGATCAGAGTCGGCCGCCCGTCCCGGCGCGCCCGTACCCTGCTCATGACACTGGGCGTCCTGGCGGTCCTCGCCATGGCGTTCGTCATGTTCGCCGGGTTCTGGACGGACTGGCTCTGGTACCGGTCGGTCGCGTATTCGTCCGTCTTCACCACCACTCTGTGGACCAAGATCGGGCTGTTTCTCGTATTCGGACTGCTGATGGCGATCGCCGTCGGTCTGAACATCTGGCTCGCGTACCGGCTCCGGCCGCCGCTGAGCGCGATGTCGCTGGAACAGCAGAGCCTGGACCGCTACCGGATGAGTCTCGCCCCGTACAAGAAGTGGGTGTTGCTCGCGATCACCGCGCTCGTCGGACTGATCGCCGGAGCATCCGCCTCCGGCCAGTGGCGTACCTGGCTGATGTATGTGAACGGCGTGGCGTTCCACCAGAAGGACCCCCAGTTCCACCTGGACGTCTCCTTCTACGCGTTCGACCTGCCCTGGTACCGCTTCCTGCTGGGCTTCGGCTTCGCGGCCACGGTGCTCTCGCTGATCGCCGCCGCGCTGACCCACTATCTGTACGGCGGACTCCGCATCACCAGCCCCGGCGCGCGGGCGACCGGCGCGGCCACCGGCCATCTGTCGGTGCTGCTCGGTGTCTTCGTCTCGCTGAAGGCCGTGGCGTACTGGCTGGACCGTTACGGCCTGGCCGTGAAGTCCAGCGACTTCAAGGCCACGGACAACTGGACGGGCCTGCGGTACGTCGACGCCAACGCCTATCTTCCGGCGAAGACCATCCTGTTCTGCATCGCCGCGATCTGCGCCGTGCTCTTCTTCGCGACGCTCTGGCGCCGCACCTGGCAGCTCCCGATGATCGGCTTCGGTCTGATGGTGCTCTCGGCGATCCTGATCGGCGGGCTGTACCCGGCGATCGTGCAGAAGTTCCAGGTCCAGCCGAACGAGCAGGCCAAGGAAGCCCCGTTCATCCGGAAGAACATCGAAGCGACGCGTGACGCGTACGACATCGACAGGGCGCAGGTCCACGACTACGCGGGCAAGAGCACGACGAACGACGACGCCAAGCTGCGCGCGAGCGCGGACGACGCCGCCAGTTACCGGGTGATGGACCCCAACGTCGTCTCCCCGGCCTTCCAGCAGCTCCAGCAGAAGAGGAACTACTACCAGTTCCCCAAGACGCTGGACGTGGACCGCTACAAGGACGCCGCCGGCAAGGACCAGGACACGGTCATCGGCCTGCGTGAGCTCAACCTCGACGGCATCCCCAAGCGCAACTGGATCAACGACCACTTCACCTACACCCACGGCTACGGGGCCATCGCGGCCCGGGGCACGACGACCGGCAAGAACCCGAAGGGTTCCCCGGACTTCACCGAGGCCGGTCTGCCCACCACGGGTGATCTGGGCAAGTACGAGCAGCAGATCTACTACGGCGAGAAGACCGAGCAGTACTCCATCGTCGGCGGGCCCCAGAAGGAGCTCGACTACGAGGAGGACGGCGAGAAGACCACCAGCTATCAGGGCAACAGCGGGGTCAGTCTCTCCAACGCCTTCAACCGCGCCGCCTACGCGGTGGCGTTCAGCGAGCCGCAGATCCTCTACTCGGGGGCCATCGGCGACGGCTCGCGGATTCTCTACAACCGCACGCCCAAGGAGCGCGTCGAGGCGGTCGCCCCGTGGCTGACCATCGACGGCGACGCCTACCCGGCCGTGGTGAACCACCGCATCCAGTGGGTCGTCGACGCGTACACCACCACCAACGGCTATCCGTACGCCTCCCGTACGACGCTCGGCGACACCACCGCCGACTCGCTGACCACCAACCAGCGTGCGGTCGTCGCCCAGCAGAACCAGGTCAACTACATCCGCAACTCGGTGAAGGCCACCGTCGACGCGTACGACGGCACGGTCAAGCTCTACGAGTGGGACACCGAGGACCCGGTCCTCAAGACCTGGCGCAAGGCGTTCCCGGGGACCGTGCAGCCCAGGGCGGACATTCCGCAGCAGCTCATGGACCACCTGCGGTACCCGCAGGACCTGTTCAAGGTGCAGCGTGAGCTGCTCACCCGCTACCACGTCACGAACCCCGCGCAGTTCTACAGCGGCAGTGACGCGTGGCAGGTCCCGGACGACCCGACCAACAAGGAGTCCGGCGCGGTCCCGCCGTACTACCTGAGCATAAAGATGCCGGACCAGCCGGCCCAGAAGTTCTCGCTGACGACGACGTTCACCCCGAAGGGGCGGCCCGACCTCGGAGCGTTCATGGCGGTTGACGCGGACGCGGCGAGCAAGGACTACGGCACGATAAGGCTGTTGAGAGTCACCACCACGGTGAAGGGCCCCGGCCAGGTACAGAGTGAGCTCAACGGCAACGACGACGTCGCCGAGTTCGTGAGGAACCTCAAGGGGACCGACTCCGACATCGAGTACGGCAACCTGCTGACCGTGCCGCTCGAAGGGGGCTTCCTCTACATCGAGCCGGTGTACACGCGCGGTGGCACGCAGAACTATCCGCTGCTGCGCAAGGTCGCCGCCTCGTACGGGTCGAAGACCGTCTTCGAGAACAGTCTCGGGGAGGCGCTCAACTCGGTCTTCGGGGTGACGGGCTCCGGCACCACCCAGCCACCCGCGGAGACCACCAGGCCACCGGGCACCACGCAGCCACCGGCCACCGGTGACGCGGCGCTGAAGAAGGCGATCGCGGACGCGCAGAAGGCCTACGCGGAAGGTGAGGCGGCCCTGAAGAAGCAGGACTGGACCGCCTACGGCAAGGCCCAGGCGGATCTGCAGGACGCGCTGCAGCGTGCGGCGGCCGCCGAGCCCAAGCCGGGCTCCGCGAACGACGCAGGTAATTCCGGCAAAACGGACAAAGTGTCCAGTGCTGGGAGCGGCTGAGTGACTCGGTAAAGGCTCACCCTCGCGTCGTGGTACGGTTTCACCACAACGACGCGGGGTGGAGCAGCTCGGTAGCTCGCTGGGCTCATAACCCAGAGGTCGCAGGTTCAAATCCTGTCCCCGCTACTGAAAGACGAAGGCCCGGATCCTTTCGAGGATCCGGGCCTTCGTCGTGTTCTGACGACTTTCTTGTGCGGAGTGCGTGAAGGGCGGTTCGCGGGGCACGAGTTGGGTTCGGACGTGTTTGACTTATCTCTCTGTGGGCATGTCGACAAAACGCTGAAGTGACCTCACTGGCCGCGGTATACCAGGTGTACGCGGGTTGCGGGTGGTGCGACGATGGTATTTATGGGGGACAGGGCAACTCTGTTGGAGACAGGGCGGTTTGTGCAGCGTCGCGTTCATCGGTCGGATAGCGTGATGAATGAGGCTTTTGGTGTTGCCGCCGGGGAGAACAGCGAGACCACCGAGAACACTGGGATCATCGGGACGACCGAGACCGCCGAGACTGCGGGGTGTGCCGCGACCGTCGAGAACGCAGAAAGCACGGAGCGCGCGGAGGGCGTGGGGAACGCCGTGACCACCGGGAGCGCCGGGTCCATCGGGGCCGGGGAGAGCCCAGGGGTCCAGGAGACTTCCGAGAGCCCGGAGAGCGCCGAGAGCGAGGAGCGCCACCGTCGCGCCGCCGACGCGGGGGACACCACGTCGATGAGCGTCCTCGGTGCCCTGCTGCTGCGCCGCGGCGATCTGGACGGTGCCGAGCCGTATCTGCGCGGGGCCACCGCCGACGGCGACCGGGCCGCGGCCAACAATCTGGGCGTCCTTCTCCACCAGCGCGGATACACCGACGACGCGGCCGGCTGGTGGCGTATCGCGGCCGTCGCCGGTTCCGCCGCCGCCGCGCACGCCCTCGGCCGCCACTACCGGGAGCGCGGTGACGAGCCGGGTGCCGAGTACTGGCTGCGGCAGTCCGCCGAACAGGGCCACGCGCTGGGCGCCTACGCCCTTGCCGATCTGCTGGAACACCGCAGCGACGTCGGCGCCGAGCGCTGGCTGCGCGCCGCCGCCGAGCAGGGTCACCGCGAGGCCGCCTACCGCCTCGCGCGCATGCTGGACCGCAACGCCGCTGACGACCCGCACGACGCCTTCGGTCGCCCGGGGCTGGGCCCCGGCGCGGGCGCCGAGCGCCCGGGTGCCGTCGGCCGGTCCGGGGTGCGCGAGGACGACGGCCCGGTGGCGGGTCCGGCGACCGGGCGCGTGGGCGAGGCCGAGCAGTGGTACCGGCAGGCCGCCGCGCGCGGCCACCGGCGGGCCGCACTGCACCTCGGCGCCATCCTCGAACAGCGCGGCGAGCTCAAGGAGGCAGGCCGCTGGTACCTGATCTCCGCGAAGGCCGGGGAGGCGCGGGCCGCCTGCGCGCTCGGATTCCTGCTGCGAGACGCCGGCGACGAGGAGAGCGCCGCCGTGTGGTGGCTGCGCGCCGCCCAGGACGGCGACGGGAACGCGGCCAACGCTCTGGGCGCCCTGCACGCCGCCCGCGGTGAGCAGCAGACCGCCGAGCGCTGGTACCGCGCCGCCATGGACGCGGGCGACGTCAACGGCGCCTACAACCTGGGGCTGCTCTGCGCGGCGCAGGACCGCACGCCGCAGGCCGAGCAGTGGTACCGCCGTGCCGCATACGCGGGCCACCGCGAGGCCGCCAACGCGCTCGCCGTACTCCTGCTCCAGGCGGGCGACGCGACCGGCGCCGAGCCCTGGTTCTCCAAGGCCGCCGAGGCGGGCAGCGTCGACGCGGCCTTCAACCTCGGCATCCTGTACGCCGGGCGGGACGAGGACCGTACGGCACTGGTCTGGTACGAGCGCGCCGCGGCTGCGGGTCACACCGAAGCCGCGCTCCAGGTCGGCATGGCCCTGCTGCACCACGGCGAGGAGCAGGAGGCCGAGCGCCATCTGCGCTGCGCGGCGGGCGGCGGCAGCGCCGAGGCCGCCTTCCGGCTGGCCGGAGTGCTGGACTCGCGGCAGCCGCCGCCCGGCCCTCCCGCGCTCGGTGAGCCGATGCCGGAGAAGACCGAGTGCGAGGAGTGGTACGAGCGGGCCGCCGAGCAGGGGCACCGCCGTGCCCAGGTGCGCGTCGGGATGCTCGCGGCGGCCCGCGGAGACGTCGACAGCGCGGCCCGCTGGTACCGCGAGGCCGCTGAGTCGGGCAGCCGCAACGGTGCCTTCAACCTCGGGCTGCTGCTCGCCCGCGAGGGCAGCGAGCGGGAGGCCGCGCTGTGGTGGAGCCGCGCCGCGAACGACGGGCACGGGCGGGCCGCCCTGCGCCTCGCCCTGCTGGCCGCCCGCCGCGGCGAGCTCACCGAGGGGCAGCGCTGGTGCGCGCGGGCGGTCGAGCTGGGACCGGCGGAGGTCGCCGAGCGGGCCGCCCGGCTGCAGGAAGCGCTGCATCAGGAACTCACCGCGTAGGCGCGGCGTCGTGGCAGCGGCGCCCGGCGCCCGCGCGTGGGGTGCCGGAACCGATTTGCGCTGGTCCGGAGCGGTGACGTACGGTGGGGAACACAACGACGCGGGGTGGAGCAGCTCGGTAGCTCGCTGGGCTCATAACCCAGAGGTCGCAGGTTCAAATCCTGTCCCCGCTACTGAAGACGGAAGGCCGGATCCTTTGAAGGATCCGGCCTTCCGTGCATCATCCGCCCCGGCCCGCGCTCAGAGCCTGTGACCCACCGCCTCCGAGTACATCGCCCGGTCGACGGCCTTCGCCTCCGACACCGAGGCACCCTTCGAGACCCCCGCGTCCGCGTACGCCTTCTGCAACCGGTCCGTCGTTCCCCCGCGTATCTCCCAGTCCATCCGCATCGACGGCGTCGCCCGCAGTGTGGCCTCGTCGGTCTTCATCAGCTTCGCCAGTTCGGCGACGAACGCGGGGTCCGCCTTGTAGTCGCCGGCGAAGTAGGTGTTCACCGTCCGGATGTAGGCCCGGAGAAAGGCGACGCCCGCGTCCGGGTCCTTGTTCAGCAGCGTCGGGCCGAAGAGCAGGCCGCCGAGCGGTTCACCGAGCGGCTGGCCACCGAGGAACGCGTACTTCCGGTCGCCGTCCACCTTGCGCCAGACCGGGTCGAGCAGCCAGGCCGAGTCCACGCCTCCGTTCCGCAGCGCGGTCAGCACGTCCGCGGAACCGAGCTGCTGGAAGCCGATCCTGTCGAGGCCGCCGCCGTGCTTCTTCAGGGAGGTGTCCATCGGGTACGCGATGACCGAGCCCTTGCCGATCATCGTGCCCATCTTCCGGCCCGCCATAGTGACGTGATCGGCGCTCTCGCCGTCCTTGAGGCGCACCCACAGGCCGCTCTTGGAGGTGGGGTCGGGGGAGAAGTTCCCCGCCACCCACTTGATGTCGAAGCCGCCGTTGATGCCGTGCATCACGGCTGCCTCGGGTGCCGCCCACTGGGCGTCCACGTCGCCCCTGGCGAGCAGCGGCAGGGCGTCCGGGGTGGGCAGTACTTTCAGCTCGACGTCCAGCCCCTCCTTCGCGAACTCGCCCTTCGCCACCGCGACCTGGAGCGGAGCGACGTACTCCGCGCTCAGGGTGCCGGTGGCGACGGTGAGCTTGCGTTTCTTCGCCAGGGGGCGGGGGCCCGGTGCGCCCTTGTCGCAGCGGGCCGGTTTCCGGTCGGGGGCCAGGTCGGCCGGCTCGGTCCAGCTTGCGGAGCCGCAGCCCGCGACGGGCTTGACGGCCCGTGGCGCGGCAGGGGCGCCGCTGTCGCCGGCGGAGTCCTTGCCGGCACAGCCGGCCGTGCCGAGCAGGGATGCGGTGATGAGTACGACGATGCAGGTGAAAGGGGTACGTGTACGCACAGTGCCTCCGTACGAAGAACGAGGGGAGCCGTTCAGGACCGGCCGCGGCCGCGGTCGCGGGGGGCCCATGGTGTGAGCAGCCGCCCGGCGACCCGCACCACTTCGGAGAAGACGACGCCCAGGACCGCGACACACACGATGCCGACGAACATCACGTCGTTCTGGAACAGCGCCCGGGAGTCGAAGATCAGATGCCCCAGCCCGTCGGCCGCCGCGATCTGCTCGGAGGCGACGATGACGAGTACGGCCACTCCTGCCGCGATCCGCGCCCCGACCAGGACGGCGGGCAGCGACGCGGGCAGCAGCACATGGCGGAACATCTGCCAGGGAGAGGCGCCGAAGACCTGACCGGCGTCCCGGTGGCCGGCCGGGACGGCGAGCACGGCAGCCATGGTGGAGATCCAGACGAAGAAGAAGACGGTCGCCGCGACCAGGGCGATCTGCGGCCCCTCACCGAGGCCGAACATATTGAGGAAGACCGGCAGGAGGGCCAGCTTCGGTACGACGTACAGGGCGTCGAGCAACGGCTCAAGCGCGGCCCGTACGAGGGAGAGCGAGCCCATCAGCAGCCCGAGCGCGTATCCCGCGACGGTGCCGATCGCGTAGCCGCCGAGGACCCGCTTGAGCGTGGCCCACACATCCGGCCACAGCTCACCGGCGCCCGCCCGGTCCCAGCCGTCCGCGAGGATGGTGGAGGGGGCGGGGTAGACCCGGTCGTCGATCCAGGACCGCTCGGCGGCCAGTTGCCAGAGCAGCACGAGCACCAGTGGTACGGCGACGGCGAGCGAGAGTTCCAGGGCGCGCCGCCTGCGGTGGGTGCGCACCGGACGCAGTTCCTGCGGACCGGGCCTGCGGACCAGTACCCCCTCGTCGGGTTCCGTGGCGTTCACGGTGGCGCTCATGCCGGGGCCACCTCCCTTCGCACCTCGCCGCGCAGCAGCTCCCACAACTCGCTCTTCAGCGCGGTGAACTCGGGCGTCGACCGGACCTCGCCGCTGCGTGGCCGGGCGAACGGCGGACGGCGCTCGGCGATGATCCGCCCCGGTCTGGCGGACATCACCAGCACCCTGTCCCCGAGCACGATCGCCTCTTCGAGGCTGTGGGTGATGAAGAGGGTGGTGGTACGGGTGGTCTGGGTGAGGTCGAGCAGCTCGTCCTGGAGGATCGTGCGCAGCTGGGCGTCCAGTGCCGCGAACGGTTCGTCCATCAGCAGCATCTCGGGCTCGACGGCGAGGGCGCGGGCGATGGCGACCCGTTGCCGCATCCCGCCGGAGAGAGCGGCCGGATACGCCCCCGCGAAGTCCGAGAGTCCCATCCTGGCCAGCCAGTCGTGAGCCCTGGCGTCGGCCTCCTTGCGCGGTACGCGCTGGATGTCGAGGCCGAACCGGACATTGGCGAGTACGGTCTTCCAGTCGTAGATCCCGTAGTCCTGGAAGATCATCGCCGCCGGGCGGGACGAGGCCGTACGGATGGAGAGCTCGCCCGAGCTGGGGCGGAGCAGTCCGGCGGCGATCCGGAGCAGCGTGGACTTGCCGCAGCCGGACGGGCCGACGATGCAGGTGAACTCGCCCGGTGCGACGGAGAGATCGACCGGCCCGAGGGCGGGAAGCGCCTTGGCGCCGCGTCCGAACGAACGGGTGAGCGCTTCGGCACGGAGTTTGGGACTGGTGGCTGGGGCAGTGGGTGTGGGTGTGGTCGGGTGCGGAACTCCCACGGGTCTCTCCTCGCGCGTATCGAGGTGCGGATCCGCCGCGGGGCGGACGTGATCGCCGCCGACGATATGACGACCCATCAGATTCGGGAAGGGGGTGCGCGCGTGGCGAGGTCGAGGGTGCGGGGGTGTGCCGGGGCTGCCCGGTATCCGTTCCGTCCCCGGTCCGTGGCCGGGGTGGTCCGAAGTGCTCGGCGCACCCGCGGCGACCGGTCCGAGCTTTACACCGGTCGGCTCGCGGGCGTGCGGTCCGCGCGTCCGGCGAGCATGCGGAGGGCCCCGGTGAGCAGGATGCTCGCACCGGGGCCCTTTGCGGTGGAACTCAGCTCGTCGCAGCGCAGTTCGGGCAGATGCCGCGGTAGGTCACCTCGACGCCGGAGACCGTGAATCCGAACCGCTCGTTGCTCGGCAGATCCGCCAGCGGGTCGCCGGCCGGGTGCACGTCGCGGATGGTGCCGCAGTTCGCGCAGACGAGGTGGTGGTGGGGGCGGTGTGCGTTCGGGTCGTAGCGCTTGGCCCGGCGGTCCGTGGAGACCTCGATGACCTCGCCGAGTGTCACCATCTCACCCAAGGTGTTGTAGACGGTGGCTCGGGAGATCTCGGGCAGCTTGGCAACGGCCCGGGCGTGGACCTCGTCGGCCGTCAGGTGCACATGGTCCCCGTCGAGGACCTCGGCCACGACGCGCCGCTGCGCAGTCATGCGCCAGCCGCGTCCGCGAAGTCGTTCCAACAGGTCACTCATAAGAACAAGCCTAACAGTGAGGGGACCAGGTCCCGAACAGGTGTGACTTTGGATGTTCACTTGACTTGGACAGTGTCCATTGTAGGATCGAGACCGGCATAAGCCAAGGGACAGGCTGTGCAGGACATGACGAATGTGCAGGAACGACGCAGGAGGCGCACGTGACGCAGGGACCGCTCACCACGGAGGCCGGCGCGCCGGTCGCCGACAACCAGAACAGCCAGACCGCGGGCGTCGGTGGGCCGGTGCTGGTGCAGGACCAGTCGCTGCTGGAGAAGCTCGCGCACTTCAACCGTGAGCGCATCCCGGAGCGCATCGTGCACGCCCGCGGTGCCGGCGCGTACGGCACGTTCACGCTCACCCGTGACGTCTCCCAGTGGACCCGGGCGAAGTTCCTCTCCGAGGTCGGCAAGCAGACCGAGACGTTCCTCCGCTTCTCGACCGTCGCGGGCAACCTCGGTTCGGCCGATGCGGTGCGCGACCCCCGCGGCTTCGCGCTGAAGTTCTACACCGAAGAGGGCAACTACGACCTCGTCGGCAACAACACCCCGGTGTTCTTCATCAAGGACGCCATCAAGTTCCCGGACTTCATCCACACCCAGAAGCGCGACCCGTACACCGGCTCGCAGGAGGCGGACAACGTCTGGGACTTCTGGGGTCTGTCGCCCGAGTCCACCCACCAGGTGACCTGGCTCTTCGGTGACCGCGGCATCCCGGCCACGCTGCGTCACATGAACGGGTACGGCTCGCACACGTACCAGTGGAGCAACGAGGCCGGCGAGGTCTTCTGGGTCAAGTACCACTTCAAGACCGACCAGGGCATCAAGAACCTCACCCAGGACGAGGCCAACAAGCTCGCCGGTGAGGACCCGGACAGCCATCAGCGTGATCTGCGCGAGGCGATCGAGCGCGGTGACTTCCCGTCCTGGACGGTGCAGGTCCAGATCATGCCGGCGGCCGAGGCGGCCACGTACCGCTTCAACCCGTTCGACCTCACCAAGGTGTGGCCGCACGAGGACTACCCGCCGATCGAGATCGGGAAGCTGGAGCTCAACCGCAACCCGGAGAACATCTTCGCCGAGGTCGAGCAGTCCATCTTCAGCCCCGCGCACTTCGTGCCGGGCATCGGCCCGTCCCCCGACAAGATGCTCCAGGGCCGTCTCTTCGCGTACGGCGACGCCCACCGCTACCGCGTCGGCATCAACGCCGACCACCTGCCGGTCAACCGCCCGCACGCCACCGAGGCGCGCACCAACAGCCGTGACGGCTACCTGTACGACGGCCGCCACAAGGGTGCGAAGAACTACGAGCCGAACAGCTTCGGCGGCCCGGCCCAGACGGACCGGCCGCTGTGGGAGGCCACCCCGGTCGCGGGCGAGATCGGTACGCACGAGGCCCCGAGCCACGCCGAGGACAACGACTTCGTGCAGGCCGGAAACCTCTACCGGCTCTACTCCGAGGACGAGAAGGCCCGGCTGATCGACAACCTCGCCGGATTCATCGCCAAGGTGTCGCGCGATGACATCGCCGAGCGCGCGATCAACAACTTCCGCCAGGCGGACGGCGACTTCGGCAAGCGTCTGGAGGCTGCGGTCCAGGCCCTGCGCGGCTGAACCGACGCCTGTCGTCGACGGTGGGCCGGTTCCTTCTTCGGAGGGGACCGGCCCACCGGTCGTTCCAAGGGCTGTCCCGTAATCCCTGGCGGGCGCGCGGCGCCACGGATTACGGGACAGCCCTTGGGCTCAGCCGACGAGTTCCGCGTGATGGCGGCGCCTGATGGGCGCCCAGCAGCGCAGGATGTCGCGGACCGAGACGATGCCGACGGGTCCGTGGTCGTCCAGCACGATCAGATGACGGAAACCGCCGTGTGTCATGGCCTCTGCGGCCTCTTCCAGGGTCCAGGTGGGCGCGGCGTAGACCACATCGGTGGTGGTGTGGGTGGAGGCGGTCTCGACATCGGGGTTCTTGCCGGAGCCGACCGCGTCGAGGATGTCGCGCTCGGTGAGAATGCCGAGCCCGCTGGTGTCCCGGTCGAGGACGACCGCGGCTCCGACGCGGCGGACCGACATCAGCCGGGCGGCCTCGCGGAGCGTGTGGGCCGGTCCGATGGTGAGGACCAGCGTGCTCATGGCGTCACGGACGAGCATGAAGGGAGCCACCTCCTTCGTGAAGCGACCATGTGAGTCGATTCACAAGTTCACAAGCGGGGGGACTCTCAGAGTTGCACCGATGCGGAACCGGAACAAGGGGAGGGTGGGAGCGTGCGAGGGGCGTGCGGTGGTGCGCGACGCCCCTCGGGGGCGCGATCCCGGTCAGTAGCGCTGGTTCAGATAGCCCAGCAGTTCGTGGTGGAGCTGTCCGTTCGAGGCCGCCGCATTGCCGCCGCCGGGGCCGGAGACCCCGTCCAGGCTGGTGAACTTCCCGCCGGCCTCCTGGACGATGATCGCGTTCGCGGCCATGTCCCAGAGCGAGAGCTCGGGCTCCGCGCAGATGTCGACCGATCCCTCGGCGACCATCATGTACGGCCAGAAGTCCCCGTACCCACGAGTGCGCCAGCAGGCCCTGGTCAGATCCAGGAACCCGTCGAGCCGGCCCTGCTCCTCCCAGCCGCTCAGCGACGCGTACGCAAACGAGGCGTCCGCGATCCGCTCCACCTTCGACACCTGCAGCCGGGTCGCCGAGGTCAGACTGCGGCCGGAGAACGCGCCCGCGCCCTTCGCCGCCCACCAGCGCCGGTTCAGGGCGGGGGCGGACACCACGCCGACCACCGGCTGGAAGCCGTCCTCACCCGCTTCCATCAGGGAGATCAGCGTCGCCCAGACCGGCACGCCCCGGACGTAGTTCTTGGTGCCGTCGATCGGGTCGACAACCCAGCGCCGCGGGCCGGTGCCCTCGATCCCGAACTCCTCGCCCAGAATCGCGTCGCGCGGGCGGGCCCGATGGAGGTGGCCGCGGATCAGCTCCTCGGCGGCCTTGTCGGCCTCACTCACCGGCGTCATGTCCGGCTTGGTCTCGACCTTGAGGTCCAGAGCCTTGAACCGGTCCATCGTCGCCGCGTCGGCGGCATCCGCCAGCACATGGGCAAGGCACAGATCATCGAGGTAGTCGGGCATGCCGTCACAGTATCGACCGCAGGTGAACGGAGCCACAGCGGTGCGCGGCGGCCAGGGCCATTGACAGCCCCCGGCGGCGCGTCAACTCTGGAACGCAGGCCCCATGGCGCGGGAGGCGACGATGCCCACGGCGCGAGACGCATTGCTGGACGCCGCACTCTCGGCGCTGGCCACGCTGCCCTGGTCGGCGGTGCGCATGGTCGATGTCGCGTCCGCCGCCGGGGTCTCCCGGCAGACCCTCTACAACGAGTTCGGCGGCAAGGACGGCCTGGCCCGTGCCCTGCTCCGGGGTGCCGCGGACGGCTACCTGGCAGGCGTCGACCGGGCGCTGCGGTCGGCCGGGGACCCGGGGGACGGGCTGGCCGCCACCGCCGCCTGGACCGTCCGTGCCGTACGGACGAACGCCCTGGTCCGAGGGCTGCTCACGGGCTGCTGGGGTGAGCGATTACCCCGTCCCGTACGCCCGGCGGCGCCGACCTCGTCGCCGGTTCCCGCCCAGCGGTGGGCCGATGCCGGAACGCCGGCGCCCGCCGAACTGCTCGGCCAGGTCAGGGAACGCATGGTGGCCGCCCTCGACGGGGGCCGGTCGTCGCACGCCCCGGAGCCACTGGCCGCGACCTGCGAGATCGTGCTGCGGCTCGCACTGAGCTACGCGCTGGTACCGGCCACCCGGGGCGAGACGGCACCGCTGGTGCGCACGGTGGTGGAGGGGCGGCCGGCCGGATGAAGACCGGGGGCCGCCGCCGCCCCGAGCCGGCCGGGCCGGAGGCGCCGTAGCCGGCCATGCCGGCGGTGCGGGCGCCGGGCACAGCGCCGCGAGTCGCTTCCCGCGGACGCCCGTCACGGCGTGAGCCCGCCGGGCGGTCAGTGCGACGAGCCCGAGAGCTGCAGACCGATCACGCCGAGGATCACCAGGGAGATCGAGATCAGCTTGAGGGTGGAGACCAGGTCGTCGAGGAAGACCATGCCGTAGATCGCGGTGCCCGCCGCGCCGATGCCGGTCCACACGGCGTAGGCGGGCCCGACGTCGAGCTTCTTCAGCGACAGCGTCAGCAGGCCGAAGCTGCCGAGGGCGAAGACGCAGAACGCGACGGTCGGCCAGAGCCGGGTGAATCCGTGCGAGAGCTTCAGACAGACGGCGAAGCCGGTCTCCAGCAGCCCCGCGACCACGACCAGCAGCCACGCCATCGTCACTGCCCTCCCACTTCGGTGACTGCCTTGCCTCGCTGGGTGTGATTATGCACTTACCGGCGACGGCGGATCGCAAACGCGCGCGGGTCAGTCGCCTTCGCGCCGCTCCCGGGTGGACAGCAGCCGCCGCAGCGAGTCCAGCCGCGCCGGATCGGCGTGGCCGTCCGCCACCCAGGCGTCCAGGGCGCACTCCGGCTGATTGCCGTCGTGGGTGCAGCCGCGCGGGCAGTCCTCGGTGCCGGGCTCCAGGTCCGGGAACGCGTGGATCACCCGGGACGGATCGATGTGGTTGAGCCCGAAGGAGCGCACACCGGGGGTGTCGATCACCCAGCCGCGATAGTCGGGCAGGGGGAGCGCCAGCGCCGATGTGGTGGTGTGCCTGCCTCGGCCGGTGACCGCGTTGACGACCCCGGTGGTACGCCGCCGATCCTTCGGCACGAGCGCGTTGACCAGCGTCGTCTTCCCCACCCCGGAGTGGCCGACGAAGGCGGTGACCCGGTCGTGCAACTGCTCGCGGACCCGCTCGGCCGCGTCGCCGTTCTCCAGTTCCTCGCGACTGGTGACGATGAAGGGGACGCCCAGCGGGGTGTACGCCTCCAGCAGTTTGTCCGGGGAGGCGAGGTCCGACTTGGTGAGCACGAGGAGCGGGGAGAGCCCGCCGTCGTACGCGGCGACCAGACAGCGGTCGATCATCCGCGGCCGGGGTTCCGGATCGGCCAGCGCGGTGACGATCGCCAGCTGGTCGGCGTTGGCGACGACGACCCGCTCGTACGGATCGTCGTCGTCCGCGGTGCGGCGGAGCACCGAGCGGCGCTCACCGATGCGGACGATGCGGGCGAGGGTGTCCTTGTCGCCGGACAGATCGCCGACGATGGAGACCGTGTCCCCCACCACGGCGGCCTTCCGGCCCAGCTCACGGGCCTTCATCGCCATGACCGTACGGCCGTCGACGAGGCAGGTGAGGCGGCCCCGGTCGACGGTGAGGACCATGCCGTCCTCGGCGTCCTCATGCTTCGGGCGGGTATGGGTACGGGGCCGGTTGCCCTTCGGGTTGGGGCGGAACCGGATGTCGTCCTCGTCGGGGTTCTTGCCGTAGCGGCGCATGTCTCAGGCCCCGAGCATTCCGGTCCACATCTGCGGGAAGTCCGGCAGGGTCTTGGCGGTGGTCGCCACGTTCTCGATCTCCACTCCGGGGACGGCGAGGCCGATGACCGACCCCGCGGTGGCCATCCGGTGGTCGTCATATGTATGGAAGGTACCGCCGTGCAGCGGCCTGGGCCGGATGTGCAGCCCGTCGGCGGTCTCGATGACGTCACCGCCGAGCTCGTTGATCTCCTTGGTGAGCGCGGCGAGCCGGTCCGTCTCGTGCAGCCGCAGATGGGCGACGCCGCTCAGGGTGGACGGGCCGTCGGCGAGGGCCGCGACGGCCGCGATGCCCGGGGTGAGCTCGCCGACCTCGCCGAGGTCGACGTCGATGCCGTGGATACGGCCCGAACCGGTGAAGGTGAGCCCGTGCTCGGTCAGCTCGCAGCTGCCGCCCATCGCGGTGAAGATCTCCCGCAGCGCGTCGCCCGGCTGGGTGGTGTGCTCGGGCCAGTCGGGGATGGTGACCCGGCCGCCGGTGACCAGCGCGGCGGCGAGGAACGGCTGGGCGTTCGAGAGATCGGGCTCGATGGTGAGATCACGGCCGAGCAGGGCGGAGGGCGAGACCCGCCAGACGTTCGGCTCGCCGCCCGTCTCCGGCTCGTCGACCTGGGCGCCGACGGCCCGGAGCATGTCGACGGTCATCCGGATGTGTGGCATGGAGGGGAGCCGGGCGCCGGTGTGACGCACCTCCACCCCCTGGTTGTATCGCGGCGCCGACAACAGCAGCGCCGAGACGAACTGCGAGGACGAGGAGGCGTCGATCTCCACCGCGCCGCCGTCCAGGGCGCCGCTGCCGTGCACCGTCATGGGCAGCGAGCCGCGCCCGTCGTCGTCGATCCGCGCGCCCAGCACCCGCAGCGCGTCGATCACACCGTTCAGCGGGCGTTCGTACGAACGGGGGTCGCCGTCGAAGTGGATCGGGCCGTCGGCCAGCGCCGCGACCGGCGGCAGGAAGCGCATGACCGTACCGGCGTTGCCGACGTCGATCGTGGTGGGGCCGTGCAGCCCGGCCGGGATGATCCGCCAGGCCTCACCGGCGCCGTCCGGGCCGTCCGCGACGGAGGAGCTCGACGACACCGTCTCCTCGATGCCGACACCCATCGCGCGCAGTGCCTCGGCCATCAGCAGGGTGTCGCGGGAGCGCAACGGGCGACGCAGCCAGCCGGGCTCGGCGGCGAGAGAGGCGAGGACGAGCGCGCGATTGGTGACCGATTTCGATCCGGGCACGGTGACGGTCGCATCGACGGCTCCGGTCGCATGCGGGGCGGGCCAGAGGGCGGGGTGCACGGAACGTTCGGTCATGGACCTCACTTTAGTGGCTCACCGCAAACCCGAATCTCGATCAAATGAGCCGAAACGGGGGCGTAACGCATGTGTGGTACACGGCGCCGTGCGGACCGGCCCGCGTCGCCCTGCCCTCAGAGCCTGTCGGGCGGCCTCTGATCGGGCGGCCGACAGGCTCTCAGACGCCGAGCAGCCAGCGCCCGCCGCCGATCAGCGAGCAGAGCGACACCGCATGGAAGAGGAACAGCCACAGCGCGGCCGGCACATCGGTCAGCCGCGACAACTGGTCGGCGTCCGAGTCCGGCGCGCCGCCGTGCCGCCGCTTCGACTGGAGTTCGAAGGCCGGGCGTACGCCGCCGAGCAGCAGGAACCAGACCACGGTGTACGCGAACAGCGACTGCACGGCGGGCGAGGCCAGCCAGGACACCAGCAGGAAGGCCGACCCCGTGAAGATCACCGCCAGCGCCCCGTACACATTGCGGATCATCACCAGCATCACCGCGAGCAGCGCGGTGGCCAGCCACAGCAGCAGCGTGATCCTGCCGCTGACCAGCAGCCACGCCCCGCCCAGGCCCAGCAGCGGCGGGGCGGTGTAGCCGGCCGCCGCCGTCAGGATCATTCCGATGCCGGTCGGCTTGCCACGGCTGACGGTCAGCCCGCTGGTGTCCGAGTGCAGCCGGATGCCGGACAGCTGCCGCCCGGTGCACAGCGCGATCAGTCCGTGCCCGCCCTCGTGCGCAATGGTGATCGTGTTGCGGGTCAGCCGCCATATCAGGTTCGGCACGACGGCGATCAGCGCGAGCGTGCCGGTCACCACCACCAGCCACTGCTCGGGCGCGGGCTGGGTACCGAAGACGCGGTCCCACAGATTGCCCAGATCGGTGCTGTCCATGGTGCGGGCGGCTCCTTGCGGTATCGGCGTCCTGTCGGCGCGGCGGTCGTGGCAGTCTGGCACTTATGTGCGGACGGTATGCAGCGAGCCGGCGGCCCGAGGACCTGACCGGACTCTTCCGGGTCGAGAAGTGGGAACCGGCAAAGACCCTGGCGCCCGATTGGAACGTGGCGCCGACCAAGGAGGTCTACGCCGTACTGGAACGTCCATTGAAAGACGCAGACGATCAGCGTCCGGTTCGCCAGCTGCGTGCTCTGAAATGGGGACTCGTGCCGTCCTGGGCGAAGTCCCCCGAGGGGGCGGCACGCATGATCAACGCGCGCGCGGAGACCGTCCACGAGAAGCCGTCCTTCCGCCGACCCTTCGTCTCCCGGCGCTGCATCCTGCCCGCCGACGGCTACTACGAGTGGGTCACCGGCGCCGATGAGCGGCAGCTGGAGGAGAAGGGGAAGAAGAAGCGGCCGCGCAAGCAGCCCTACTTCGTGACACCCGCCGACGGATCGGTCTTCGCGATGGCCGGACTGTACGAGTTCTGGCGCGACCGGACCCTGCCGGACGACCATCCGATGGCCTGGTGGGTGACCTGCACGGTGATCACGACCGAGGCGGAGACCACCCCGCTCGCCGTCGCCCCCGCCGAGGGCCCGGCCACGCTCGCCGACATCCACCCCAGGATGCCGCTCATGCTGACCCCGGACCGGTGGGACGCCTGGCTCGATCCGTCACGCACCGACACCGAGGAACTGCGGGGGCTGCTCGCGCCGCCGCCGGGCGGGCTGATGCGGGCCTACCCGGTGGCCACGGCCGTCAGCAATGTCCGCAACAACGGTCCCGAGCTGCTTCAGGAGCTGGCCGCGCCGGAGGTGAGCACGCTGTTCTGACCCCGTTCCGGGCGGGCAGGATGGGGCGCGTGAGTACCGCAGAGACAGGCCGCAGGACCGAGACGGTCGACACGGACGCCGGGCCGGCCAGGATCACCTGGCTGCCCGCGGAGAACCCTCAGGAGCCGAGGGGCCCGAAGCTCCCGCAATGCCTGAAGGATCCTGCGGGCCCGGGGAACGCCCGCCTGGTGCTCGCTGTCAGCCATGGCGCGGGCGGCGGCATCGAGACCCGTGACCTGCGGGCCCTGGCCGCCGCCCTGCCCGCCCACGGGGTCGCCGTCGCCCTGGTGGAGCAGCCGTGGCGGGTCGCCGGGAAGAAGATCGCGCCCGCCCCGAAGACCCTGGACACCGGATGGCGGGGCCTGTGGCCCGCGCTCACCGCCCCCGGGCTGCCCGTCGTCGCCGGCGGGCGCAGCGCCGGGGCCCGGGTGGCGTGCCGGACGGCGACGGAGCTCGGCGCCCACGCCGTCCTCGCGCTCAGCTTCCCGCTGCACCCTTCCCCAAGCTCTCAACTCCGTTCGAGCAGGGGAGACCCCATCGGAAAGCCGGAGAAGTCCCGCAAGGACGAGCTCCTCGGGTCCGGCGTGCCCACGCTCGTCGTGCAGGGCGGGAATGACCCGTTCGGGCGGCCCGCCGAATTCCCGCCGGGGGAGTACGAACTCGCCGAGGTGCCGTACGGGGACCACGGGTTCGCCGTACCGAAGAAGTCCGGCCTCTCCGAGGAACAGGCGATGGAGATCCTGACCACCGCCGTGACCGTGTGGCTGTCGGCCCTCGTGTGAGGTACGTCGCCCCGGGGAGGGAGCCGGTCGCACCCCGCGGGCGGCCGGGCGCACCCCGGGAATGTTGAGCCGGGGGCCACTGTTGTCGGTGTCATCGGTACATCAACGTCGTACGTGGAGAGGGAGTCCGTCGCATGGGTTCGACCATCTGCCCGCGCCGCTCGAACGCCGCCGACCTGGAGTGGACGGTCCTGCACTCGGCCAGGACCACTCCCGAGCGGGCGCTGAGCGGATCGGATCGACAGCCCGTCTCGAAGCAAGGTCGACTATTCTCCGATTCGAGCGGGTCCGGTTTCGGCTCCGCCACAGCGTTGGAGGAGGTGGGTCCGGTCACTGGGACCGACACAGGGACCGACGACGGCCGCGCGCAGGAGACGACCGCCGAGCGCAACGCGCGCTTCGAGCGGGACGCGCTCGGTTTCCTCGACCAGATGTACTCGGCCGCGCTGCGCATGACGCGCAACCCCGCCGACGCCGAGGACCTGGTCCAGGAGACGTACGCCAAGGCCTACGGCTCCTTCCACCAGTTCCGTGAGGGCACCAACCTCAAGGCGTGGATGTATCGCATCCTCACCAACACGTTCATCAACTCGTACCGCAAGAAGCAGCGTGAACCCCAGCGCAGCGCCGCCGAGGAGATCGAGGACTGGCAGCTGGCGCGCGCCGAGTCGCACATGTCGACGGGGCTGCGTTC
Organism: Streptomyces sp. NPDC047515; assembly: GCF_040643055.1. Taxonomy (NCBI): domain Bacteria; kingdom Bacillati; phylum Actinomycetota; class Actinomycetes; order Kitasatosporales; family Streptomycetaceae; genus Streptomyces; species Streptomyces sp. NPDC047515. Next base: position 264,947 of record NZ_JBEYTM010000002.1, on the reverse strand, counting down.
CGCCGAGTCGCAGGCGCTCGACCACCTGCCCGACTCGGACGTGAAGTCCGCCCTGCAGGCGATCCCCGAAGAGTTCCGCATCGCCGTGTATCTCGCCGATGTAGAGGGCTTTGCCTACAAGGAGATCGCGGACATCATGGGGACTCCCATCGGTACGGTGATGTCCCGACTGCACCGGGGCCGCCGCCAGCTGCGCGGCATGCTGGAGGACTACGCCCGTGAGCGCGGGCTCGTCCCGGCCGGTGCCGGAGAGTCGGACGATCGGAAAGGCTCGGGCTCATGAGCTGCGGAGAGCCGCACGAGACGGACTGCTCAGAGGTCCTCGACCATCTCTATGAGTTCCTCGACCACGAGATGCCCGACAGCGACTGCACCAAGTTCGAGGTCCACTTCGAGGAGTGCTCCCCGTGCCTGGAGAAGTACGGCCTGGAACAGGCCGTGAAGAAGCTGGTGAAACGCTGCTGCGGCCAGGACGACGTGCCGACCGATCTGCGCTCCAAGGTGATGGGGCGGATCGATCTGATCCGCTCGGGACAGGCCGTGCCGGAGCAGGACGTGACGGCGTCGGAGACCGGACAGCCGACCGCCGCCACGGAGTGACGCCGCAGCCCGGCGGCGGTCCCGCCCGAAGTCCGGCCGCTCGGCTCGCGCCCTCGCATCACCCGCGCCCGCGTCGCATCACCCGAATGTGCTAATCGGGCCCATCGCAGCTCGGCGGGACACACAACTCGCTAGCGTGGCGCCTCCATTGACCATGTTGGGGGGCGGGCCGGGCGGGTGGGAGCGACACGCGGGGCGGCGCGCGCGTACGTCCTGGTGGCCGCGGCCGGTGCCCTGCTCTGTGTGCTGCCCGCGCTGCGCACGGGCGCCGGGACCCCCTGGGCCACCGTCGGACTGCTGACCGCGCTCTACCTGGCCTGTGAACTCCCCGGGCGCGGCCCCTTCTTCGGCGGCTCCGTGCCGATCAGAGCCGGATCGTTCTTCCCGCTGCTGCTCGCCGCCGCCTTCCTGCTGCCGCCCGCCGCGGCCGGCCTGGTCGCGATCCCCGGATCGCTCGTCGGCCGGGTGGACGATCCGCCCGTCGCCGCACGGCGGGTCTGGCGGGCCGCGCAGCTCGCCGTCACCGTCGGGGCCGCCTCGTCCGTCCACGGGCTGCTGGGCGGCGCTGCCACGCTCGGCGGGTCCGGCACCGACCGGCTCCCCGACCTCCCGTACGCCCTGCTGCCCGCCTGCGCGGCCGCCCTGGCCTTCAGCCTCGTCCTGGCCGCGCTGGACGGCTCCATCCTGGTCGCGGCCGAACGGCTGCCCGTACGGCGCGCCTGGGACGGGCTGCTGTCCCGCTCGCTGGGACCGCACCTGGTGCACGGACTCGCCGGACTGATGATGGCCGTGCTGTGGCGCGGTCCGTACGGCCCGCTGTCCGCGCTCATCGTCCTGCTGCCGATGTACATCTCCTGCTGGGTCTTCGCCCAGTACCACCGCGAGCATGCCGCCCACCGCGCCACGATCAGGGCACTGGTGCAGGCCGTCGACATCAAGGACGCGTACACCCGAGGTCACAGCGAACGGGTCGGACAGGCCTCCGTCCTCATCGCCCGCGAACTGGGCATGGAACAGGGCCGCCTGGAGGTCCTCCGGTTCGCCGGCATCCTGCACGACGTCGGCAAGCTCGGCGTCCCGACCCGGGTGCTCCGCAAGGACGGACCGCTCACCCCGGAGGAACGGCGGGTGATCGAACTGCATCCGGAGTACGGGCACGAGATCGTCCGCGGCATCGGCTTCCTCGGCGAGGCCCGGGACGCGATCCTGCACCACCACGAACGGCTCGACGGCAGCGGCTACCCGTACGGGCTCAGCGGCCGGGCGATCCCCGAGTTCGCCCGGGTCGTCGCGGTGGCGGACGCCTTCGACGCGATGACGTCGACCCGGTCGTACCGCAGGGGGCGGCCGGTGCCCGCGGCGCTGGCGGAGCTGAAGCGGTGCTCGGGCACGCAGTTCGATCCGCAGATGGTGCGGGCACTGGTGCGCGGGGTGGAACGAGACGGTTGGTCGCCGTCGACCGCGGTGACGGCGGACGAGGTGATGCCGCGGCCACGGAGCGGTCAGGCACCGATGTCCCCGGCACCGGCCCGTCCGCCGCGGCCGGACACGTTGGACGCGACGCCCGGTCCTGAGGCGTCCGCCGACGGCCTCGGGGCGGCCCCCGGTCCGCAGCCGTCCGCGGACCGGCCCGGATGAGCCCGGCCCGCACCCGGCGAAAGGCGCTGCCCCCAGCCGTTCTCGCCGTGCGCGGCGCCGCAGCCGCGCTCGCCGTCGCCGGGCTCGGCCACACCCTCTGGGCCGGTGTCCACGAGCCCGGCCACGCCCTCGCCTTCGGGGTCCTCATCACCGTCGGCGAACTGGCCCGCTGGGGCGCGCTGCCCGGCGAGCGCGAGCCCGCGCCGCTCGGGGCCGCGGGGGCGCTCGCGTACGCCCTGCTCGGCCGCAGCGGCGGCGCGCCCACCGGTCACGGCGCGCTCCAGGTGGTCGCCGTACTCGTCGCGGCACAGCTCGTCGCCTGTGTGCCGCACGTGGCCCGGGGCAGCGGACCCTCGCTCGACCGGGTGGCCCGCCGCATCCTGACCGTCGCGTTCGCCGCCGTGTGCTTCCAGCCGCTGTACAACTCCGGCCGCGTCGCGAGCCGGCTCGGCGAAGGCCCGTACTACGTGCTCTTCCCGCTCCTGCTCCTCGTCCTGACCGCGCTGTGCGACGCCGTGCTCGCCTCGCTGCTGCTGCGCTCGCGCACCCGCCACCCGTACGGGCCGCTGCTCCACGACGAGCTGCGCGCCCTCATCGGCATCGGGTCGGCGGTCTGCGCGACCGGGGTCGTGATGGCGCTCGGGGTCGCCGTCGCCGGGCTGTGGGCGCTGCCCGTCCTGTGCGTCCCGCTGCTGCTGACCCAGGTCTCGTTCCGCCGGTTCGTCGCCGTGCGCACCACCTACCGGCAGACGATCACCTCGCTCGCCCGGTCCACCGAGATCGCCGGGTACACCCCGCACGGCCATGCCCGCAGGGTCGCGACGCTCTGCACCGCCGTCGGCCGTGAGCTGGGGCTCTCCGGACATGAGCTGACCGTGCTGGAGTACGCGGCCCTGATGCACGACATCGGCCAGCTCTCCCTGGTCGATCCGGTCCCGGACGGCGCGACGGCCACCTTGCCCCCCGCCGAGCAGCGCCGCATCGCGCTGCTCGGCGGGGCCGTGGTCCGGCAGACCGGGGTGGACACCGGGGTCGCGGTCGTGGTGGAACGGCAGGCAGACCCCTTCCGCGAGCAGCCGCTGTCCGCCAGGATCGTCAGGGCCGTCAACGCATACGACGACCTCTCCGGGGAAAGTCTCATCGGGCCGCTGGGCGCGATGGAACAACTCAGGCTCGGGACCGGTCGCGACTATCAGCCCGAGGTCGTGGAATCACTGGCGCGGGTCCTGGCGCGGGACGGTCCGGCCCCCGTCCCGCCCGGGTAACCCATGGGTAATGAGCGGGCGTCCGGCCGGGCATGGTTGGATGCGAAGAGGAGCGGAAGACGAGGGTGTCCAGTCGGGACGGGCGGGAATCGTGAGGATCTTCGGGAAGGTACGGCATCGGCCCTCCGCCTCTTGGCGGCAGGCCACGGACCGCGCGTTCACGCTGATCGGCGACGGCCGGTACGAGGACGCGGGCGCACTGCTGACACGTGCGGCGGACCTGGAACCCTGGCTCTCGGAGTCGTGGTTCAACCTGGCGCTGCTGCACAAATTCCGGCATGACTGGGAACAGGCGAGAGCCGCCGGTCTCAGGGCCGTCGCGCTGCTCGACAAGGAGTCCGGGGCTCCCGACTGGTGGAACGTCGGGATCGCCGCCACCGCGTTGCAGGACTGGCCGCTGGCGCGCCGCGCCTGGCAGGCGTACGGCCTGAAGGTGCCGGGCGCGGGCCAGCACACCTCGGCGGCCAACAGCGAGCCCGTCGGCATGGAGCTCGGCAGCGCGGCGGTACGGCTGTCGCCGGAGGGCGAGGCCGAGGTCGTCTGGGGCCGCAGGCTCGATCCGGCCCGGATGGAGGTGCTCTCCATCCCGCTGCCGTCGTCCGGCCGACGCTGGGGAGAGGTCGTCCTGCACGACGGGGTGCCGCACGGCGAGCGGGTCACCGCGGCCGGCCCCGCGTACCCCGTCTTCGACGAGATCGAGCTGTGGGCGCCGTCGCCGGTTCCGACCTGGGTGGTGCTGCTGGAAGCGGCCACCGAGGCGGACCGGGACGCGCTGGAGCAGCTGGCGTCCGACGCCGGCTTCGCCGCCGAGGACTGGTCGTCCTCCGTGCGGCTGCTCTGCCGGGCCTGTTCGGAGAGCCGGATGGAGAGCGACGAGGGCGACGGCGAGCACCTGGACCCGCACGACCACAGCGAGCCGGGGCATCCGGGCCCGCTGGGGCACCGCACCGCCGGTGAGCTGTGGGTGCCCGAGCGCGAGTGCGGGATAGCGGCACCGGTCGGGCTGGTGCGTGGACTGCTGGACGGCTGGGTGGCGGACAGCCCGGACAGCCGTGAGTGGCGGGATCTCGAAGAAGTCTGCTGACCGGTGCCCGTAGGCTGTACGGGCACCGATGGCGGTGCTCGGGTGTCCGGCCCCGGATCTGTCGGATGCCCCGGTTTCAGGTTTTGAGGAAGGCGTACGGCGGACATGGCGCAGCAGGAGACGGACGAGCAGATCAGCCTCGACGACGAAGGATTCGTCGTGGACACGGAGGACTGCGAGGCGCGTGAGGCGGCACATCGCGAGCGCGGCACCTCCCGTCCGATCACGGTCGTGGGCAACCCGGTGCTGCACAAGGAGTGCCGGGACGTCACCGAGTTCGACGACGAGCTGGCCCGGTTGATCGACGACATGTTCGCCAGCCAGCGGACGGCGGAGGGCGTGGGCCTGGCCGCCAACCAGATCGGCGTCGACCTGAAGGTCTTCGTCTACGACTGCCCGGACGACGACGGCGTGCGGCACGTGGGAGCCGTCTGCAACCCGGTGCTCGAAGAGCTGGCGCCCGAGGACCGGATCCTGGACGACTCCAACGAGGGCTGCCTCTCCGTCCCGACGGCGTACGCCTCGCTGGCCCGCCCGGACTACGCGGTGGTCCGCGGACAGGACGCCAAGGGCAACCCGGTCAAGATCCGCGGCAACGGCTACTTCGCCCGCTGCCTCCAGCACGAGACGGACCACCTGTACGGATACCTGTACATCGACCGGCTCTCGAAGCGGGACCGCAAGGACGCCCTGCGGCAGATGGCGGAGAACACGCCGCGCTACGAGATCGTGCCGAACGACTGACGTCCGGCTGTCGCCGAGCGGGCCCGGCATCCCCTTTGCGGGAGGCCGGGCCCGTCGGCCTTCACCCCTCGATCGGCCGTCAACCACCGTTTGTCCATGGGCGGTTGACGCGCGTCGACTCGTCCGACAAGCTCTCTCACCACATCTCCGTCGCGGTAGGGAGCCCTCTCATGCTGAGACGTGCCGCACGACTCCTGCTCGACCTTGTCATGACCATGGCTTTCGCTGGGGGCGGGGCCGTGGTCACCGCCGGCACCGCACAGGCCGACGGCTGCTACACCTGCGCGCGTACGCCGAGTTCATGACCTGCCGGCCCTCGGCGAGCAGCGCGGACGGCTTCTGGATGGCGCCGCCGCCCAGCCAGTGCTCCACGGTGATGTCACGGTTCAGCGGGACGACGCCGTTGCGGCCCGCCAGGCCGTCGTTCCAGATCCGCAGCGAACGGCCCTTGGTCTTCACGTGCTCGTCGACCTGGTTGATGAAGTCGACGAAGAGGTCGTCGGGGGTCGCGCTCGCGCCGAACTTCGCGGTCGCCGCGGTCTGCAGCTGCGGGTAGTCCGGGTAGGAGGAGCCGATCATGTACTCGTCGGCGCCCATGTGCCAGGTGCGGGTGTCCCACACCTTCAGGGCCTCGTCGACCATGGAGGTGTAGTAGGTCAGCGCCTCGGGCCGGGAGATGTCGAGCCGGGGCGGGGAGGCGATACCGTTCCTGTCCTTGAGCTGGAGCTCCGGATGGTTCTCCAGGTAGGTGTCCATGTGGCCGGGGGAGTTGATCTCCGGCACCAGCTCGATGTGGTACTTCTTCGCCAGCGCGACCAGGGTACGGACCTGCGGCTTCGGGTAGTAGCGCCAGAACGCCGACGCCGGGTCGGTGTCGCTCCTGACCTTGGCCTCGATCCACAGCTGGTTGAGCTTCTGGGACGCCATGTCCTTCATCAGCCGCTCGAACCACGGGCTCGAGACGTTGATGTAGCAGGCGCACACTCCGACCCCGCGCTCACAGTACGCGGGCACGTCGGTCGCCGAACCGCGCGCGGCGCGGCCGTCGTCGTTCAGCAGCTGGAGGACGGTCCGCGAACCGTAGGAGACGCCGGTGGAGGTTGCGGCCGTGACCGTGACCCGGTCGCCGACGTCGAGCCGATAGCCCTCCGCGCCCAGCGAACCCCTCAGGGACGGGTCCTGGCGCAGCACGATGTCACCGGTGCGGGCCGCCGCAAGGATCGGACGTCAGATCTGTCAGGGATCACGCCACTTCGGTCATGGCTCCGGGGCCACGGAAGGTGCGGCGATACGCGTTCGGCGTGGTACCCAACGATCGTACGAACTGATGGCGCAGCGCGGCAGCCGTTCCGAAGCCGGTGCGCCCGGCGATCGTGTCCATCGTTTCGTCGGATGTCTCCAGGAGGTGCTGTGCCAGCAGCACCCGCTGACGGAGCAGCCAGCGGTAAGGAGTGGTGCCGGTCTCCTGCTGGAAGCGGCGGGCGAAGGTGCGCGGGGACATGTGCGCCTGGGTGGCGAGCTGTTCCACGGTCATCTCCTGGTCGAGGTGGCGCTCCATCCAGGCCAGGGTTCCGCCGACCGTGTCGCACCGGGTACGGGGCAGCGGCCGCTTGATGTACTGCGCCTGCCCGCCGTCGCGGTGCGGCGGCACCACCATGCGGCGGGCGATGGCGTTGGCGGCATCGGGGCCGTACGCCTGCCGGACCAGATGCAGACAGGCGTCGATCCCGGCCGCCGTGCCCGCCGAGGTGATGACCGGGCCCTCGTCCACGTACAGCACATCGGGTTCGACGACCGCCCGTGGGAAGCGACGAGCCAGTTCGTCGGCATGACGCCAGTGGGTGGTGCAGCGGCGGCCGTCCAGCAGCCCGGCCGCTCCGAGCACATAGGCCCCGGAGCAGACGCTCATCACCCGGGCGCCCCGGTCCACGGCCCTGCGCAGGGCGTCGAGGAGCTCCTCGGGGTAGTCCCGTGCGATGTAGTGGCTGCCGGCCGGCACGGCGATGAGGTCGGCCTCCTCCAGACGGTCGAGGCCGTGCGGCGTACTGATGGTGAATCCGGCGTGGGTCCGCAGCACCGGGCCCTCGGCGGAGACCACGGCGAAATCGTGGACCGGCAGGCCCTCGTCACTGCGGTCGAGCCCGAAGACCTCGCACAGCACGCCCAGCTCGAAGGGATGGACCTCGTCGAGCAACAGGGCGGCAACATTCTTCAGCATGATGCCAGTGTGGCAGTAATTCGATGGTCCATGACAGTCCTGCCACTGCCGGAATCCGCTCGCGCGGACGAGAGTAGAGCCATGAACACATTCCTGAACGTCCTGGGCATAGCGGTACTTTTCGTCCTCGTCCTGCTGCCCACCCTGGCCGGACTCGCCAGGGAGCGCCGCATCGACCGCGCACTGCGGGAGGCGGAACGGGCGCGGGGGGACGCGCCCCCGGAAACGACGGGCGCCGCGCAACCGGTCACGGTCGCGCGGCGCCCCTACCTCAGAAGCTGGGCCAGGATCTAGGGGTATTTCATCTGGATCACGCCGGGCTTGCCGATCCGGCCCGATCCAACCGAAAGACCTAGAAGTCGTCGTCGAACGCGACCGAGCCCTCCACCGCCACCTGATAGGCCGACGGCCGGCGCTCGAAGAAGTTCGTCAGCTCCTGCACGCCCTGCAACTCCATGAACGAGAACGGGTTCTCGGAGCCGTAGACCGCCGGGAAGCCCAGCCGCGTGAGCCGCTGGTCGGCCACGCACTCCAGGTACTGCCGCATCGACTCCGTGTTCATGCCCGGCAGACCGTCACCGCACAGATCACGGCCGAACTGCAGCTCGGCCGCCACGGCCTCCTTCAGCATGTCGGTGACCTGCTGCTGGAGCTCGTCGTCGAAGAGGTCGGGCTCCTCCTTGCGGACGGTGTCCACGACCTCGAACGCGAAGTTCATGTGCATCGTCTCGTCACGGAAGACCCAGTTGGTGCCCGTGGCGAGACCGTGCAGCAGACCCCGCGAGCGGAACCAGTAGACGTACGCGAACGCGCCGTAGAAGAACAGCCCCTCGATGCACGCCGCGAAGCAGATCAGGTTCAGCAGGAAGCGACGGCGGTCGGCCTTCGTCTCCAGCCGCTCGATCTTCTCGACCGAATCCATCCACTTGAAGCAGAACTGCGCCTTCTCGCGGATGGACGGGATCTCCTCGACCGCGTCGAACGCGGCGGCACGGTCGTCCGGATCGGGCAGATAGGTGTCCAGCAGCGTCAGATAGAACTGGACGTGCACAGCCTCCTCGAAGAGCTGCCGCGAGAGATACAGCCGCGCCTCGGGGGAGTTGATGTGCTTGTACAGCGTCAGTACGAGGTTGTTGGAGACGATCGAGTCACCCGTCGCGAAGAACGCGACGAGCCGGCCGATCATGTGCTGCTCGCCGGGGGAGAGCTTCGCGAGGTCGGCGACGTCGGAGTGGAGATCGACCTCCTCCACCGTCCAGGTGTTCTTGATCGCGTCGCGGTAGCGCTCGTAGAAGTCCGGGTAGCGCATGGGCCGCAGGGTCAGTTCGAAACCCGGGTCGAGCAGGTTCTTGACGAGCGCGGACTTCTCGGAGTTGGTGGAGCTCATTACTGACAGGCCTCGCAGGACTCGGGGTTCTCCAGGGAGCAGGCGATCGCGTCGGCGTCGGGCGTCGAAGCCTGCTGTACGGGGATGGGGGCGCTGGCCGCGGTCCGGCCGGAGGCCGCACGGGCGATCCGGGTCGCCGGGCGCGAGCGCAGGTAGTACGTCGTCTTCAGCCCCTGCTTCCAGGCGTACGCGTACATCGAGGAGAGCTTGCCGATCGTCGGCGTCTCCATGAAGAGGTTCAGCGACTGGCTCTGGTCGAGGAACGGCGTACGGGCCGCCGCCATGTCGATCAGTCCGCGCTGCGGGATCTCCCACGCCGTGCGGTACAGCGCCCGCACGTCCTCAGGGATCCAGGCGAAGCCCTGCACGGAGCCGCTCGCGTCGCGCAGTGCCTCGCGGGTCCGCGCGTCCCAGACGCCGAGCTGCTTCAGCTCCTCCACCAGATACGCGTTGACCTGGAGGAACTCACCGCTGAGCGTCTCGCGCTTGAAGAGGTTGGAGACCTGCGGCTCGATGCACTCGTACACACCCGCGATCGAGGCGATCGTCGCCGTGGGCGCGATGGCGAGCAGCAGCGAATTGCGCATGCCGCTCTTCGCGACGCGGGCGCGCAGCGCGTCCCAGCGCTCCGGCCAGTTCAGCTCCGTGTCGTAGTGGTCGGGGTGCAGCACCCCGCGCGCGGCACGCGTCTCGGCCCAGGCCGGCAGCGGGCCCGACCGCTCGGCGAGCTCGCAGGACGCCTCGTACGCCGCGAGCATGATCCGCTCGGAGATCTTCGTGGAGAGAGCGCGCGCCTCGGGGGAGTCGAACGGCAGCCGCAGCTGGAAGAAGACGTCCTGCAGACCCATCGCGCCCAGGCCGACCGGGCGCCACTTCGCGTTGGAGCGGCCGGCCTGCTCGGTCGGGTAGAAGTTGATGTCGACGACCCGGTCGAGGAAGGTCACGGCGGTCCGGACGGTGGCGTCCAGCCGCTCCCAGTCGATGGTGCCCTCGGCGACGAACGCGCCGAGGTTGACCGAACCCAGGTTGCAGACGGCCGTCTCGCCGTCATCGGTGACTTCGAGGATCTCGGTGCACAGATTCGAGGAGTGGACGACGCGGCCCGGCTCGGCGGTCTGGTTCGCGGTCCGGTTGGAAGCGTCCTTGAACGTCATCCAGCCCTGGCCGGTCTGCGCGAGGGTACGCATCATCCGGCCGTACAGCTCGCGGGCCGGCATCGACTTGCGGGCCAGCCCCTTGGCCTCGGCGGCCCGGTACGCGGCGTCGAAGTCGTCGCCCCACAGGTCGACCAGCTCGGGCACGTCCGCGGGCGAGAACAGCGACCACTCGCCGTCCGCGTCGACCCGGCGCATGAACTCGTCCGGGATCCAGTGCGCCAGGTTGAGGTTGTGCGTACGCCGCTGGTCCTCGCCCGTGTTGTCGCGCAGCTCCAGGAACTCCTCGATGTCCGCGTGCCAGGTCTCCAGGTAGACGGCGGCGGCGCCCTTGCGGCGGCCCCCCTGGTTGACCGCGGCGACGGAGGCGTCGAGCGTCTTCAGGAACGGCACGATGCCGTTGGAGTGCCCGTTGGTACCGCGGATCAGCGAACCGCGGGCGCGGACGCGGGAGTACGAGAGCCCGATGCCGCCCGCGTGCTTCGAGAGCCGCGCCACCTGGTGGTAGCGGTCGTAGATCGAGTCGAGCTCGTCGAGCGGGGAGTCCAGCAGGTAGCAGGAGGACATCTGCGGGTGCCGGGTACCGGAGTTGAACAGGGTCGGCGAGGAGGGCAGATAGTCGAGCCGGCTCATCAGCCCGTACAGCGCGGCCACTTCGTCCAGAGCGCGCCGCGAACCGTTCTCGGCGAGCCCGGCCGCGACCCGCAGCATGAAGTGCTGGGGCGTCTCGATGACCTGGCGGGTGTGCGGGTGGCGCAGCAGATAGCGGCTGTGCAGGGTCCGCAGCCCGAAGTAGCCGAACCGGTCGTCGGCGCCGGCGGCGAGCGAGCGTTCCACCAGCGCGTCGAGGGCGTCCGCGTGCAGCGCGACGAACTCGGCGGTACGGTCCGCGATCAGGCCCTCGTGGTGTCCGACGGCGACGGACGCGGAGAAGGAGACCGCGCCCTGGCCGGCCGCCTCGTCCGCGATGGCGTGGGTCAGGAGCCTGGCGGCGAGCCGGGAGTAGGCGGGGTCCTCGGAGATCAGCCCCGCGGCGGCCTCGGTGGCCAGCGAGCGCAGCTCGGCCTCGTCCGACCGGGCGCTGCGTCCGCGCAGCGCGGCGGCGGCGACACGACCGGGGTCGGTGTCGGGCAGATCGACGGTGAGGTCGGTCAGGGTCCGCAGCAGTGCGGTCCCCGGTCCGTCGTGTGCGGTCCCCTCGGACTCGGCCGCTTCGGACACGGCGACTGAAGCCGGATCGGCTGGCGCGATGGTCACGTGATGCTCTCCCTCGCTCGGCTCGGGGCCGGCGGGGAACGGGGGGCAGCCGGGCAGAGGCGGGCCCGAGCGGGGCAGCACTCCGTACGGCGTCCACCGGCCCATCCGCGAGGCCCGGACGTCTGGCATCCGGTTCGGTCGAGCCGGATGCGCTGTCGGCAGGTCCTCGGACTTACTCGGGGGTGCGCAAAAGCGCACCGAACACACCGTTGCGGGACAGTTCCGGATTCGCACCGGATTCCCCTGCGGCGACAGCGAGCATGAGCATACATGTGGGGGCCGCCCGATGAGGCAGCCCCCACATGTTGTGTCGGCCGACTCGGGTCAAGCCCACAGAACGAGCTGTGCGGCCCTCTCCGGGGCCGTCCGGCCCCATCCGCAGGGACGGCCCGCCGCGCCCCGCAGAAGGGGGCTCGACGGGCCGTCGGCCGGTGTCGGAGCGGTCGTCAGTGGCCGCCGCCCGGCGCTCCGGCCGTGGCCGGCGGGAGCTCCACCTGGACGTCCGGGTCGCCCGCGTCGGCCGTGTAGTCGCCCGGGGCGGTCTCGTCGATTCCGGCGGGTGCCTTCACGGCGTTCAGGACGAAGGTGAGCACCACCGTCACGATCACGTTCAGCACGAACGCCGTCAGACCGATGTAGCCGATCTCGCCGATGCCGGGAATCTCCTTGGACGAACCGCCGAAGTGCGCTTGGGTCGGGCTGGCGACCCCGTACGCGGCCACCGTGCCATACACCATGCCGACCGCCCAGCCCGCGAGCAGCGCCCAGCGGTGGAACCACCGGGTGAACAGGCCGCCGACCAGGGCCGGCATCGTCTGGAGGATCCAGATCCCGCCGAGCAGCTGGAAGTTGATCGCGACCGTCTTGTCCATGGTCAGGACGAAGGCGAGCGCGCCGACCTTCACCAGCAGGGACACCAGCTTGGAGACCTTGGTCTCCTGCTCCGGGGTGGCGTCCGGCTTCAGGAAGTCCTTGTAGATGTTGCGGGTGAAGAGATTCGCGGCGGCGATCGACATGATCGCGGCGGGCACCAGGGCGCCGATGCCGATGGCGGCGAACGCGACGCCCGCGAACCAGTCGGGGAACATGTTCTCGAACAGCTGGGGGATGGCCAACTGCCCGTTGTCCACCTTGATCCCGGCGGCGATGGCCATGAAGCCGAGCAGCGCGAGCAGGCCCAGCATCAGCGAGTACAGCGGCAGGATCGTGGTGTTGCGCCGGATCACATTGCGGCTGCGGCTGGAGAGCGTCGCCGTGATCGAGTGCGGATACATGAAGAGCGCGAGCGCCGAGCCCAACGCCAGGGTGGCGTAACCCCAGTGGCCCGCCTCGCCCGGCGCGAGCGCGCCGTGCGGTTTGCCGGTCTTCGGGTTGGTCTGCGAGAGCGCCTCGCCCGCCTTGGCGAAGATGTCGTGGAAGCCGCCGAGCTTGATCGGGATGTAGATGATCGCCACCGCGATGACGAGGTAGATCAGCCCGTCCTTGACGAACGCGATCAGCGCGGGCGCCCGCAGACCGGACGAGTAGGTGTACGCGGCGAGCACCGCGAACGCGATCAGCAGCGGCAGGTCCTTGATGAACCAGTGGGTGTTCTCGCCGCCGCCGACGCCCATCACGTCCAGCACCGCCTGGATGCCGACGAGTTGGAGGGCGATGTACGGCATCGTGGCGAGGATGCCCGTGACGGCGACCGCCAGCGACAGCCCCTTCGAGCCGAAGCGTCCGCGGACGAAGTCCGAGGTGGTGACGTACCCGTGCTTGTGCGAGACCGACCACAGCCGCGGCAGGAAGGTGAAGATCAGCGGGTACACGAGGATCGTGTACGGCACGGCGAAGAAGCCTGCCGCGCCCGCCGTGTAGATCAGCGCGGGCACGGCGACGAAGGTGTACGCGGTGTACAGGTCGCCGCCGAGCAGGAACCAGGTGACCCAGGTGCCGAACGACCGTCCGCCCAGGCCCCATTCGTCGAGGCTGGCCTCGTTCTCGGCCTTGCGCCAGCGCGCCGCCAGGAAGCCCATGACCGTGACGGCCAGGAAGAAGAAGATGAAGACGCCGAGCGCGACGCCGTTCACGCCGTCCTTCATGCCGACGCACCCCCCTTGCGGGCGCGCTGGTCACGCTGCCACAGCTTGTACGCGATCATCGTGAGCGCGGTGGAGATCAGCACCCAGAGCATCTGGTACCAGTAGAAGAACGGGATGCCGATGAAGGTGGGGTCCACCTTCGCGTACGAACTCACCCAGAGCATCGCCACGAACGGCGCGACGAGACAGAGGGCGATGACCACCCGCACCGGCGTGATGGTGGGCGGTTTTCCTTCAGGGTCTGCTGGCATGCGGCGACTCCGTCCCCTCGCTGAGCACCTGGTGTAATGCGCAGGAAATCTAGGGGAGGCTTCCGGTCACCGTCACCCCCTGTCCGCATTGCGGTCCGGCAACGGTCCCGCGAACGGGATCGAATGTTCGGAATGTTGCCAAACATGCGAGAGTCGGCCCCTGCGGAGGCAGGCGAACGGCCCCCGTGGAGTGATGCGGTCCACGGGGGCCGTTGACGGCCGGGTGTGCGAGTGCGCGGGCCGGGATCAGCCGGCCGCCGCGTCCGGGGTCAGTCCGTCGGCCGCTTCAGACGTGCCACGAACTTGTACCGGTCGCCGCGGTAGACCGAGCGCACCCACTCCACCGGCTCGCCCTGCCCGTCCAGCGAGTGCCGGGACAGCATCAGCATCGGCAGGCCCACGTCCGTACCGAGCAGACCGGCCTCGCGCGGGGTGGCGAGCGAGGTCTCGATGGTCTCCTCGGCCTCGGCCAGCCGGACGTCGTACACCTCGGCCAGTGCGGTGTAGAGCGAGGTGTACTTCACCAGCGAACGGCGCAGCGCGGGAAAGCGTTTGGCCGAAAGATGCGTGGTCTCGATCGCCATCGGCTCCCCGCTGGCGAGCCGCAGCCGCTCGATCCGCAGCACGCGGCCACCGGCCGTGATGTCGAGCAGTCCGGCGAGCGTGTCGTCGGCCGTGACATAGCCGATGTCCAGCAGCTGGGACGTTGGTTCCAGCCCCTGGGCGCGCATGTCCTCGGTGTACGAGGTGAGTTGCAGGGCCTGCGAGACCTTCGGCTTGGCGACGAAGGTGCCCTTGCCCTGGATGCGCTCCAGCCGGCCCTCGACGACCAGTTCCTGGAGCGCCTGGCGCACGGTGGTGCGCGAGGTGTCGAACTCGGCGGCCAGGGTTCGTTCCGGTGGCACAGGGGTGCCCGGCGGCATGGTGTCCGTCATGTCGAGGAGATGTCGCTTCAGCCGGTAGTACTTCGGGACGCGTGCCGTCCGCGTGGCCGCGCCCGTCTCGTTCTCCGTACTGCCCCCGTCGGCACCCATGGCCCGCCTTCCCGACTGCTGCGTTGCTGCCGTCACCGGCTCCTCCGTCTGTCGCGGCTCACATGGTGGCACGGTCCGGTCACGGCTCGTCGCCCTCCCTTAGGTGTCGGTCCTATAACGGACGCGAGTGCACTTCTTATACACCCTTGACACCCCTAAAGGTCTAGGCCAAGCTCCCGGTGCTGGTCTAAACCATTAAAGACCAGGTCCAGCCCCAGCAGTACTCGTCGAATGTCTTCGCGGTGGGCGGGGTTGCAGTTTCCCTGAGGAGGGTTTGGCGTGAAGCGCAAGCTCATCGCGGCGATCGGCGTCGCGGGCATGATGATCGGCCTTGCGGCGTGTGGGTCCGACGACGGCGGCGACAGCGGCAAGAAGGCCGGTCCGGACGCGTACAAGGGCCAGACCCTGACCGTGTGGACGATGTCCGGCTCGAACCCGGACGGGTGGACCAAGACGGTCACCGAGGAGTTCGAGAAGAAGACCAAGGCCAAGCTGAAGATCGAAGTCCAGGACTGGAACGGCATTCAGCAGAAGGTCACCACGGCCCTCTCCGAGTCCAACCCGCCGGACGTCCTGGAGATCGGCAACACCCAGACCCCGGCGTATGCCAAGACCGGCGGCCTCGCCGACCTCGGTGACCTCAAGAAGGAGATCGGCTCCGCCTGGGCCGACGGCGTCAACCAGCCCTCCGTCTACGACGGCAAGCAGTACGCCCTGCCGTGGTACGTGGGCAACCGCGTCGTCATGTACAACAAGAAGGTCTTCAAGGACGCCGGTATCACCGAGACTCCGAAGACCCGTGCCGACCTCTTCAAGGCGTTCGACGCCATCAAGGAGAAGGGCAAGGCCGAGCCGATCTACCTGCCCGGCCAGAACTGGTACTTCTTCGACGGTCTGCTCGTCGGCAAGGACGTCTCGCCGGTCAAGAAGGAAGGCGACAAGTACGTCTCCAACCTGGCCGACCCGAAGGTCGCCGAGGCCATGGACGTCTACAAGCAGTACCAGGCCTACTCCAAGGCGCCCAAGGACAAGGACGAGGCCACCCCGCAGCAGGCCGAGGTCTTCGCCAAGGGCAAGACCGGCGCCATCATCGCCATGGGCTACGAGGCCGGCACCGCCATCAAGGCCAACCCGAAGCTCAAGGACGACATCGGCTTCTTCACCATCCCCGGTGAGACGGCGGACAAGCCCGAGGGCGTCTTCCTCGGTGGCTCCAACCTCGCCGTGGCCGCGGGCAGCAAGAAGCAGGACCTGGCCAAGGAATTCCTGAAGATCGCGCTCTCCGAGCAGAACGACGGCGCGCTCATCAAGGAGGCCGGCTGGTCCCCGAAGAACGACGCGATGCAGAAGTACACCGTGGGCCAGCCCGCAGCCGAGGCCGCCGGTCCGGCCGCCGCCAAGTCCGGTGGCACCACGCCGCTGATCCCGGAGTGGGCGCCGGTCGAGAATCCGCCGAACCCGATCAAGACCTACATGACGCTGGTCCTGCAGGGCAAGTCGCCCGCCGACGCCGCCAAGCAGGTCGAGGGCGAGCTCAACAAGCGCCTCAGCCAGCAGCAGTAGCCGCAGTAGCGCGTCCCGCGCCGGGGCGGCGGGTCCCGACCCGCCGCCCCGGTCGTACGCACCGTTCCGTGTAGGGCTTTGTTGGAAGAGATGGCGAGCATGGCAGTGCAAACCGATCCCACGGAGGTGGCCCGGACGGCCGCGGTCCGCGGGCAGGACGGGAAGACACCCGTCGGGCGGCCCGGGGGAAGCAAGCGGAGGGTGGGTATCGGCGCAGCGCCGTACCTGTTGATGGTTCCCGCGCTCGCGGTGACGGCGATCTTCCTCGGGTATCCCCTGGTGAAGAACGTCATGCTGTCGTTCCAGAACCTCAATATGGGACAGCTGATCCAGCATGTCACCGAGTGGAACGGCTTCAAGAACTACCAGGAGATCCTCACCGGTGAGGACTTCTGGAAGGTCACGCTCCGCACGATTGTGTTCACCGGCGTCAACGTCGTCCTGATCATGATCGTCGGCACCCTGGTCGGACTGCTGCTCGCCCGTCTCGGCAAGAAGATGCGGCTCACCCTGATGGTCGGCCTGGTGCTCGCCTGGGCGATGCCGGTCGTGGCCGCGTCCACCGTGTTCCAGTGGCTGTTCGCCTCGCGCTTCGGCATCGTCAACTACGTGCTGGACAAGCTCGGCTGGCACTCGATGGCCGACTTCAACTGGACCGGATCGCAGTTCTCCACCTTCTTCGTGGTGACCCTGCTGATCGTCTGGCAGTCCATCCCGTTCGTGGCGATCAACCTGTACGCGGCGACCACCACCATCGCCAAGGAGCTGTACGAGGCCGCCGCGCTCGACGGCGCCGGCGTGTGGAAGAGCTTCACCTCGGTGACGTTCCCGTTCCTGCGGCCCTTCCTCTACGCCACGACCTTCCTTGAGGTCATCTGGGTCTTCAAGGCCTTCCCGCAGATCTTCACCATCAGTGAGGGCGGCCCCAACCGCCTCACCGAGACGCTGCCGATCTACGCCTTCGTCGAGGGTGTCGGCAACCAGCACTACGGCATGGGCGCGGCCATCTCGCTGCTGACCATCCTGATCATGCTGGGGCTGACCTCGTACTACCTCCGCATCGTTCTCAAGCAAGAGGAGGACGAGCTGTGAAGCGCTCACTGCTCGGCCGCATCTGGCCCAATGCAACGGCGATCGTCCTCTTCGCCGCCCTGGTCTTCCCCGTCTACTGGATGTTCAGCACGGCGTTCAAGCCGACCGGCGACATCATCACCGAGGCCCCGGTCTGGTTCCCGACCGACATCACGTTCGAGCACTTCCAGACGGCGTACCACGCACCGAACTTCCTGACCCTGGTCAGGAACTCGCTCACCGTCACGCTGCTCGCCGTGACCTTCTCGCTGATCATCGCGCTCTTCGCGTCGTTCGCACTGGCCCGGATGCGGTTCAAGGGTCGCAAGAGCATGATCCTGGTCTTCATGATCGCGCAGATGGCCCCGTGGGAAGTCATGGTCATCGCGATCTACATGCTGGTCCGCGACGCGGACCTGCTCAACAGCCTGGTCCCGCTGACCCTCTTCTACATGGTGATGGTGCTCCCCTTCACGATCCTGACGCTGCGCGGTTATGTTGCCGCGGTGCCCAAGGAGCTGGAGGAATCGGCCATGGTCGACGGCTGCACCCGGCCGCAGGCGTTCGTCAAGGTGATCCTGCCGCTGCTCGCCCCCGGCCTGATGGCCACTTCGCTCTTCGGCTTCATCACGGCGTGGAACGAATTCCCGCTGGTCCTGATCCTCAACAAGGACCCGGAGGCCAAGACGCTCCCGCTGTGGCTCTCCCAGTTCCAGAGCCAGTTCGGCGATGACTGGGGCGCCACCATGGCGGCGGCCTCGATCTTCGCCATCCCGATCCTCATCCTCTTCGTCTTCCTGCAACGCAAGGCCGTCAGCGGCCTCACCGACGGCGCCGTGAAGGGATAACGCTGCCTCATGACCACCCTGATATCCACCACGGACACCGTCACCCGCGACGCCCTCGCCGTACTGCAGCCAGGATTCACCGGCACCACCGCCCCGGACTGGGTGCTGCGCAGGGTCGACGAAGGACTCGCCTCCGTCGCCCTCTTCGGCCGCAACATCCGCACGGCCGAGCAGGTCTCCGCGCTCACCGCCCGGCTCCGGGCCGAGCGTGACGACCTCCTCGTGGCCATCGACGAGGAGGGCGGCGACGTCACCCGCCTCGAAGTGCGCACCGGCTCCTCCTTCCCCGGCAACCTCGCGCTCGGCCATGTCGACGACGTGGAGCTGACCCGCGCGGTCGCCCGGGAGCTGGGCCGCCGGCTCGCCGAGTGCGGCGTCAACCTCAACTGGGCGCCGTCCGCGGACGTCAACTCCAACCCGGGCAACCCGATCATCGGCGTGCGGTCGTTCGGTGCCGACACCCAGCTCGTGGCCCGGCACACCGCCGCGTACATCGAAGGCCTCCAGGCCGCCGGAGTCGCCGCCTGCACCAAGCACTTCCCCGGTCACGGCGACACCGCGATCGACTCGCACCACGCGATGCCGCGCATCGACGTGGACCTGGAGACCCTGCACGCCCGTGAACTGGTGCCCTTCAGGGCGGCCATCGCTGCGGGCTCCAAGTGCGTGATGAGCGCGCACATCCTGCTGCCCGCGCTCGACCCGGACCACCCCGGAACGGTGAGCCCGCGGATCCTCACCGGTCTGCTGCGCGAGGAGATGGGCTACGACGGCCTGATCGTCACCGATGCCGTGGAGATGCAGGCCATCGCCGGGACGTACGGCATCGAGCGCGGCTCCGTCCTCGCGATCGCCGCCGGAGCCGACGCCCTGTGCGTCGGTGGCGGTCTTGAGGACGACGGCACGGTGCAACGGCTGCGCGACGCGCTGGTCGCCGCGGTACGCAGCGGTGAACTCGCCGAGGACCGGCTCGCGGACGCGGCCGCACGGGTCCGTGCCCTCGCGTCGTGGACGCGGGGGGCCCGGGACGGGGCCGGTTCGGAGCCGGGTGCGGCAGCGCACGAGGGGACCGCGCCCAGCACCGGAATCGCTTCCGACATCGGCCTGGTCGCCGCCCGCCGTGCGGTGCGGGTGACCGGCTGCGCCGAGCCGCTGACCGAGGCCGCGTACGTCGCCGCGTTCACCTCCGCGTCGAACATCGCGGTCGGCGACGAGACCCCGTGGGGCGTCGCGGCGGAGCTGGGCCGGCTGCTGCCGGGCACGGAGACCGACACGTACAGCAGCGAGACCGAGGAGCCCGTGGCCGCTGTGCTGCGGGCCGCGGCGGAGCGGCGCGTCGTCGTGGTCGTCCGCGACGCCCACCGCCACGCGTGGATGACGCAGGCCCTCGACGCTCTGGTGGCGGAGCGCCCCAACACGGTGGTGGTCGAGATGGGCGTCCCGCAGGCGGCCCCCAGGGGCGCCCTGCACATCGCCACGCACGGCGCCGCCCGCGTCTGCGGACTGGCGGCCGCGGAGATCATCACCGCCGGTACGGGCCACCCCCGGGCCTGAGTGCGGGGCGCCGCGCAGGACACGCGCCGGCATACGAGAGGGCCGGGGCGCACCCACCACGGGTGCGCGCCGGCCCTCCATTTGCCGGCCGGTCTAAATGCCCTGCCACAGCGGCTTCGACGCGTACGTGGCGCGGAAGTAGTCCGCCAGCTTCAGCTTCGACGCTGCGGCCTCGTCCACCACCACCGTCGCGTGCGGGTGCAACTGCAGTGCGGACGCGGGCACGATCGAGGCGACCGGCCCCTCGACCGTCTGCGCCACGGCCTCCGCCTTGCCCTCGCCGGTGGCGAGCAGGATCGGGTGCCGGGACTCTAGGATGGTGCCTATTCCCTGGGTGATCACGTGGTGCGGCACCTGCGTGATGTCGTCGTCGAAGAAGCGCGCGTTGTCGATCCGGGTCTGCTCGGTGAGCGTCTTGATCCGGGTACGGGAGGCGAGCGAGGAGCACGGCTCGTTGAAGCCGATGTGCCCGTCCGTGCCGATGCCGAGGAGCTGCAGGTCCACCCCGCCGGCCTCGGCGAGCGCGCGGTCGTACGCCTGGCAGGCGGCCGGGATGTCCTCGGCGGAGCCGTCGGGGCCCATGAAGGACGCTTCGGACAGACCGAGCGGTTCGACGACCTCGCGCAGCACCACGGAGCGGTAGGACTCGGGGTGGCCCGCCGGCAGCCCGACGTACTCGTCCAGCTGGCAGATGCGGGCGCGCGAGGCGTCCACGGCGCCGGAACGGACCTTGGCCGCCAGCGCCTGGTAGATGGGCAGCGGGGTGGAGCCGGTGGCAACGCCGAGAAGGGCATCGGGCTTGCGGCTCAGCAGCGCGCCGATGGCTTCTGCGATGAGTTCGCCGCCTGCCTTGGCGTCCGGGACGATGACAACTTCCACGCGGGGCCTGCCGATCTGAAGAATTGAATCATGTGGTATAGACCAATCAGGGTTCAATCTAGCAGACCCGGTGGCGGGGACACGATGGCCGTACCCGTCCCGGCCGCACCCCGCTGGCGGGTGCCCTGTTCCCCGTGGTCGACTGGGGCGAACGGCGTTCCTGACGCACCGGAACACTCCTGGGAGGCCCGACATGCCCGCCACGTCATCGTCCGAGGAGCGCGAGAAGCCGGGCCGGATCATGTCCGGCGAGATGGCCGAACAGCCCGGAGTGCTGCGCCGGATCCTCGATGAGGGTGTCCCCGCGATCCGCGAGGTGGCCGCCGGGATCGCGGCGCGGAAGCCGCGCTTCGTCCTCCTCACCGCCCGCGGCACGTCGGACAACGCCGCGCTCTACGCCAAGTACCTGCTGGAGATCCGGCTCGGCCTGCCCTGCGGACTCACTTCCATGTCCACCACGACCGCGTACGGCGCGAAGCCGGACCTCAGGGACGTGCTGGTCGTCACCGTCAGCCAGTCCGGTGGCTCGCCCGACCTGGTGGCCTCCACCCGGGCCGCCCGCGAGGCCGGCGCGATCACCCTGGCCGTCACCAACAACCCGGATTCGCCGCTGGCCGCCGTCTCCGAGTACCACATCGACATCCTCGCGGGCCCGGAGAAGGCCCTCCCGGCCACCAAGACCTACACGGCGTCACTGCTGTCCCTCTACCTCTTCGTGGAGGGCCTGAGCGGCGGCGACGGTGCTGCCGCCGCGATCCTGCCGGAGCGGGCCGAGTCGATCCTGGCCCGCGGGGACGAGGTCAAGGCGCTGGCCGCACGGTACCGCTTCGCCGAGCGCATGGTCATCACCTCGCGCGGCTACGGCTACCCCACGGCCAAGGAAGCCGCGCTGAAGCTGATGGAGACCAGTTACATCCCCGCCCTCTCCTACTCCGGCGCCGATCTGCTGCACGGTCCGCTCGCCATGGTCGACAACATCTCCCCGGTGATCGCGGTCGTCACCGACGGCCGCGGCGGCGAGGCGTTGCAGCCGGTCCTGGACCGGCTGCGCGGCCGTGGCGCGGATCTGTTCGTGGTCGGCCCCGAGGCCCAGGTGGCGGCGGCGTCCGCGGGCTTCGCGCTGCCGACGGCCGGGGTCGCCGAAGAGGTCCAGCCGATCCTGGAGATCCTGCCGCTGCAGCTGCTGGCGTACGAGGTGACGATCGCCCGCGGCCAGGACCCGGACGCGCCCCGCGCGCTGGCCAAGGTCACCGAGACCCACTGATCGGAGAACGGGCCCGTGGAACACCCGCGGGCCACGGTGTCGGAGCGGGACCCTCGGCCCGTCCGGCACCGCAGCCCGGAGTAAGACCGACCATCGGACGGTCTGTTCGGCCGGCGGTGTGCGGTGCCCCCGGCCGGGGAGAGGCGCCTGCGCAGTCAGGGCAGAGAGCGCGGGTACCTCGATCCACTCTCCTGTGCGGGGAGAGCGGAAGCTCTGTCTTGAGCATTGTGGACTAGACCATTCGCCTGTGTCCATCCGTCGGAGCGCCGCAATTTTCCAGGCCTCTTCCCCTGACACGTACGCCCGGGGCGTTCGGTTCGGAGCCATTGCCCATCCGCGGGTACGCTCGCACACGTGCCCTCCATGAACGACCTCGTCCGCCAGCACACAGCCCTCAGCGACACCGACCTGGAGTGGCTGCATCTGCTGGTCTCGGAGTGGCAGCTGCTCTCCGACCTGTCCTTCGCCGACCTCGTGCTGTGGGTCCCCACCCGGGACGGCACCCGCTATGTGTCCGTGGCCCAGATGCGGCCCAACACCGGTCCCACCTCCTACCAGGACGACATGGTCGGCCACTTGGTGCCACGCGGCCGCCGTCCCCTGCTCGACGCGGCGCTGGACGAGGGCCGGATCGTGCGCGAGGGCGACCCGGAGTGGCGCGAGGAGGTGCCGGTACGGGTCGAGTCGATCCCGGTGCGGCGCGAGGGCCGGGTCCTCGGCGTCATCGCCCGCAATACCAACCTCCTGACCGTCCGGACGCCGTCCCGGCTGGAGCTCACCTACCTCCAGTCGGCCTCCGACCTGGCCCAGATGATCGCCGCCGGGTCCTTCCCGTTCCCCGGCCAGCAGGTCGACATGGACGCGTCGCCGCGCGTCGGCGACGGGCTGATCAGGCTCGACGCCGACGGGGTCGTCCAGTACGCCAGCCCCAACGGCCTTTCCGCCTACCACCGCCTCGGCCTCGCCTCCGACCTGGTCGGCCAGCACCTGGGCGGGATCACCGCCGAACTCGCCCCCTCCCGCGGCCCGGTGGACGAGGCCCTGGTCAAACTCGCCAGCGGCTACGCGCCCCGGGAGTTCGAGGTCGAGTGCGCGGGCGGGGTGATCCAGCTCCGGGCGATTCCGCTCAAGCCGAAGGGTGTCCGGATCGGCTCCCTGGTGCTGCTCCGGGACGTCACCGAACTGCGCCGCCGGGAGCGAGAGTTGATCACCAAGGACGCCACCATTCGGGAGATCCACCACCGGGTGAAGAACAACCTCCAGACCGTTGCCGCCCTGTTGCGGCTCCAGGCCCGCCGGATGGACTCGGTGCGGGGGCGTGAGGCGCTCAACGAGGCGGTACGGCGCGTCGGGTCGATCGCCATCGTGCATGAGACGCTGTCCCAGAATCTGGACGAGCGGGTGGAGTTCGACGAGATCGCCGACCGGGTCATCGCGATGGTCGCCGAGATCTCACCGGGCAAGGTCACCTGCCGCCGGACGGGACGCTTCGGCGTACTCGACGCCGAAGTGGCCACCCCGCTGGCGATGGTGCTCACCGAGATCCTGCAGAACGCGCTGGAACATGCCTTCACCCTTGCCGAGTCCGGCACGGTCGAGGTGTCGGCGGTACGCGGCGGTTCCTCCGCCGAGACGCGGCTGCTGATCACGATCCAGGACGACGGCTGCGGTCTGCCCGAGGGCTTCGACCCGCAGCGTGCCGGCAATCTGGGACTGCAGATCGTGAGGACGCTGGTGGAGGGCGAGTTGAGCGGGACCTTCGGTATGATCCCGGCCCCCGAGCGCGGCACCAGGGTCGTCCTCGACATCCCGGTCCGGGCGGAGAAGTAGCCCCGGCCGCGATCGGCGCGAACACAGCAGTGAGCCCGGACCGTTGTTCACGGTCCGGGCTCACTGTTCATGCATGCGCTTCGGGGGTACTGCGCGCTGCGACTCGGGGGGCGGGGTTGTGCGTACGCTCTGTACGCGCCGCCTGGCTGAGGCTCGTAGCGGTGGCGTCGGATCAGGCGCTGGCGTTACGCGCCCGGTTGCGAGCGGCGCGGCGCTTCATGGCGCGGCGCTCGTCCTCGCTGAGGCCACCCCAGACGCCGGAGTCCTGGCCGGACTCGAGCGCCCACTGCAGGCACTGCTCCATGACGGGGCAGCGACGGCAGACGGCCTTGGCTTCCTCGATCTGCAGCAGCGCAGGACCGGTGTTGCCGATGGGGAAGAACAGCTCGGGGTCTTCCTCACGACAAACGGCGTTGTGACGCCAGTCCATGGCTGCTACCTCTCCTTGGTATTGCATACTGTTGCTTGTGAATGTGAACGCTTTCACGAATCCCCCCGCAGGCAACGAGCCGACGCCCAGTTGAACTGGTTGTGGTCCTGTGGATTGAGGAGGGGTTCTGGCTCTCAGTGGAGGCCGTTGTTGCGGGCCGTCCCGATCGCCATGTAGAGATTCGCAAACCTCGGCGGCGGATACAACCCCTTCCAGAAACTTTTTTTTGATTCCTCGGTGTCGACTAGGTCACAGCCGTACTTCTATGGGGTGGAGTCCAGCCCAAACGTTCGAGTTAAAGGACTTTGGTCTCTTCCACTCACACAATCACACGCAGTGCACGGCGTACGCCTGTGAACGTCACACTGGTTCGCACTCCCAGATGGTCGCCATCCATCTGAAAGGGCAGTGGTGCCTTTGAATGCAAGGTGAAGTCCGTGAGGTCGTGAAGTGAAACGGCGTGCTTCCCGGACGGTCCCTTCTCGGGGCTCGACGTGAGCAGCTGGGTGCCGTATCGGGCCACTGCCGAGGCGGAGAGCCGCTTCAGCCCGAGTACGTCCAGGCCGGTGTCGAACGTGGCCTTCGGGGACGCGTACATGGGGCGATTCCCCAGGTAGGTCCAGGGGGCCGTGTTGGAGATTATCGACAGTGCGAGATCGGTCACAGGCGGTTGCCCGGGTGTCTCCAGTGTGATTGCCCCGTGTCTGCGGTGCGGTTCCTCCAGGAATTGCCGGACGACCTGGCGGACATACAGCGCGTGGGTGGAGCGCTTACCCGATTCGCGTTTCTGTTCGACCCGACCGACCACGCCTGCGTCGAATCCGAGTCCGGCGCAGAAAGTGAACCAGCGTTCCGGAACCGACTCGTCGGCGGTGCCGGGGGTGCCGGCCGCCAGCCCCAGGCCGACCGTGCGTTCGGTCCGGTTGGCGAGTGCGTCCAGGATCGCACCGGTCGCCTCCACCGCGTCGTTGGGCAGGCCGAGGGCGCGCGCGAAGACATTGGTGGAGCCGCCGGGAACCACCGCGAGGCTCGGCAGGCTGTCCAGGTCGGGGCCGTTGTGGAGCAGACCGTTGACGACCTCGTTGACCGTGCCGTCGCCGCCCAGGGCGACCACCAGGTCGATCTCCCCGGAGTCCGCGGCCCGCCGGCCCAGGTCCCGGGCGTGCCCCCGGTACTCCGTGGTCACGGCCTCCAGCTTCATCTCGCTGGCCAGTGCGTGGATGAGCACGTCACGCGTCCGCGCACTGGTGGTGGTAGCAGCTGGATTGACCACAAGGAGTGCGCGCATGACAGCCAGACTACCTACCGCGGGGTATCGCTCTGAAGTCCTGCCCCATGACCTTCACACTCGGTGACGGACCGGGCGCGGCGGGGCGAGGGGCGGCCGTCCGTTCGCGTACATTCCCGACCCCGGCTTCGCTTTCGCGGTGCCGGGATGCCAACCTGCAAGGGTGAGTACTCAGCAGAACACGCCCTCCGAGTCGCCCTCGCCCTCGGTCGGACCGGCGAAGCCGAGCAGGATCACGCTCGTGGCCGGACTCAACGCCCTGGAAGGGGCGGCGCTCGTCATCGGCGGGATCTACATGCTGGTGAGGGGGCTGCTCGGGCACCCCGAGAGCCCGCAGCAGGCGGAGATGGGCGGCCTCACGCTGATCGCGCTCGGCCTGATCCCGCTGATCGCCGCGCGTGGCCTGTTGCTGCGGCGCAGCTGGAGCCGCGGCCCCGCGCTCATCACACAGATCATCGGGCTCCCGGTGGCCTGGACACTGCTGAGGTCCCACGGCGTGCTGATCCCGGCCGGGATCGTCCTCGCGGCGGTGGTCCTGACGGCGCTCTATCAGTTGGTCAGGCCGACGACGATCGACGAACTGGGCATCCGCCGGCCGGGCACCACACCGGACGCCTGAGGGCTGTCCCGTAATCCCAGGCGGGCGCGCGACGACAGCTGCGGCACCTCGCCGCGTTGTCGGAACATCCGCGTACATCCCGTGTGCGGACCCCGCGAGTCCGGCATGATCCGTACGAGAGGCCTGAGCCGCAGGTGCCGTCGGCCGCCCCCCGCCGCTGGACGCATGAGGACCGCCCGGCCGCCAGGGGGACGTGCGAGCCGATGATCCGGCCGCCGCTCGCCGGGACGCACGAGCGGGCCGCCCCGCCGCGACTGTCACGTACGCGACCTGATCGCCGCACCCGATCGACCCGCCACCGCCCGCCGGACGGGCGCGAGCCGCTGCCCGTGCCCAGTCGCTCCGTGCCCGAGCGGGCTGTCCCGCATTGGCTGCCCGGCGCACGGAGTCGGCGTTCGCCTCGGCTCCGCGCGCAGGCGTCGGGCACTCGCCCCGTCCCTCTCGCCCTACTCCTCGACGAGCAGCCGCTCACGCAGCTGCGCCAGGGTGCGGGCCAGCAGCCGCGAGACGTGCATCTGCGAGATGCCGACCTCCTGGGCGATCTGCGACTGGGTCATGTTGCCGAAGAACCGCAGCAGCAGAATCCGCTTCTCGCGCGGCGGCAGGTCCTCCAGCAGCGGCTTGAGCGACTCCCGGTACTCGACGCCCTCCAGCGCCTCGTCCTCGGAGCCCAGCGTGTCCGCCACCGCGGGGGACTCGTCGTCCGTGTCCGGCACGTCCAGCGAGAGCGTGCTGTACGCATTGGCCGACTCCAGGCCCTCCAGGACCTCTTCCTCGGAGATGCCCAGTCGCTCCGCCAGCTCGTGCACCGTCGGCGAGCGGCCGTGCTGCTGGGAGAGTTCGGCGGTGGCCGTGGTGAGCGAGAGCCGCAGCTCCTGCAGCCGGCGCGGCACCCGGACCGCCCAGCCCTTGTCACGGAAGTGGCGCTTGATCTCGCCGACGACCGTGGGTGTCGCGTACGTCGAGAACTCGACGCCTCGGTCCGGGTCGAACCGGTCGACCGACTTGATCAGCCCGATCGTGGCGACCTGGGTCAGGTCGTCCAGCGGCTCGCCGCGATTGCGGAACCGGCGGGCCAGATGCTCCACGAGCGGCAGATGCATCCGCACCAGCCGGTTGCGCAGCTCCGCCTTCTCGGGCGATCCGTCGGGCAGCGCGCGCAGTTCGACGAAGAGCGCCCGCGCCCCGCTGCGGTCGTGTGGATCGTGGTGCCCGTGCTCGCTCATCTGGCCTGCCCGCTCCGCCTGCGACTGCTCCAACGCGACCGTACGGCCCGCAGGCCCGTCCGCCCCGTCCTCCGGATGGGGCAGGGCCTGCTGCTCGGGGATGCCCGCTGCGCGCACCACCTCTGGTCGGATCGTCTCGTCCCGCACAGGACCGTCCCCGTTCCCGCTGCTCACGCCGACCCGGGTCCCGCGCCGCGCTGTTTGTACAGGCTGATGCTGACCGTGCGGTCGTCGGCGACCGAGGAGTCGACCTTGCCGGCCAGTGCGGAGAGCACTGTCCAGGCGAAGGTGTCGCGCTCCGGCGCCCGGCCGTCCGTCGTCGGCGCCGACACCGTCACCTCAAGGGAATCCTCGATGAGCCGGAAGACGCAGCTGAGGACGGAGCCCGGCACGGCCTGCTGGAGCAGGATCGCGCAGGCCTCGTCGACGGCGATGCGGAGATCCTCGATCTCGTCCAGTGTGAAGTCCAAGCGCGCTGCGAGACCGGCCGTGGCCGTACGCAGCACTGACAGGTAGGCACCCGCAGCGGGCAGCCGGACCTCTACGAAGTCCTGATTCCCGGGCTCGCCTGCGATCTGGGACACCCTCACCTCCAAGGTGGCACAAACTCTTTCGAGGGTCCGGGAAGAATGCCCCGGAGCCATGCGGTACGTCTTCGGTTCTGGTCCGGCGACGCTATCGCGATCCATGATGCCGTGTCGCCGGGCCCTGGGGCCTGCCCGCGGATCACGGACGGACGGCCCCGGCCCATGAGTGTCACTCATGGTAAGCCCATGAGTACAGACGGTGGGTAGGGGTCTGCGGCGGTCAATTACGAACAACCGGCGCCGGATTGACGTACCCAGACGTCAGACGATCGAACCGTCCTCGAAGC
This sequence comes from Streptomyces sp. NPDC047515, assembly GCF_040643055.1. Lineage (NCBI taxonomy): Bacteria > Bacillati > Actinomycetota > Actinomycetes > Kitasatosporales > Streptomycetaceae > Streptomyces > Streptomyces sp. NPDC047515. The sequence continues at coordinate 236,785 of NZ_JBEYTM010000002.1, read as the reverse complement.
ACCAGCGCCAGCTTTCGCCCGGCTCGAAGCTCCGCATCACCGCGTGACCGGTCTCCTTGAAGTGGCCGGTGGCGTGCTGCAGCGGTGACGAATCGCAGCAGCCGACATGGCCGCAGACCAGGCAGAGTCGCAGCTGCACCGGGTGGGTGCCCGCCGCGAGACAGCCGGTACAGGTCCCGCTGAGCGGGGTCGGCTCGGGGCGCGGCAGTTCGGACAGGTGCGGGCAGTCACTCATGATTGTCAGGTTACGACGGATGCGAGGACCGTGAGATGGACGCATTGCAGCTGGTGGCACTGGTCGCGGCCAGTGCGGCTGTCGCGGGGGCCGCACGCCGCACCCCCGTGCCGGCCCCCCTCCTGCTGGTCGCTGCGGGGCTGATCGCCTCGTATCTGCCCGGGGTGCCGATGTACACCCTGGACGCGCACGTCGTGCTGCCGCTGCTGCTGCCACCGCTGCTCTACACGGCGGCGGTCGACAGCTCGTACCTCGATCTGCGGGCCAATATCCGGCCGGTCGCGTTGCTCTCGGTCGGTTATGTGCTGTTCGCGACCGCGGCGGTCGGCTGGCTCGCGTACCGCCTCGTGCCCGATCTGCCGCCCACCGCCGCGCTGGTGCTCGGCGCGGTGGTCGCCCCGCCAGACGCCGTCACGGCCGCCGCGATCGCCCGCCGGGTCGGGCTGCCCGCCCGGGTCACGACGATCCTGCAGGGCGAGTCCCTGGTGAACGACGCCACCGCGATCACCGCCTACAAGGTGGCGCTCGCCGCCGCCGTCGGCGAGGGCATGAGCTGGGGCGCCGGGATCGGCGAATTCCTCCTCGCGGCCGTCGGCGGCGTGGTGGTCGGTCTGGCGCTGATGGTGCCGCTGCACTGGCTCCGTACGCACCTCAAGGAAGCGCTGCTGCAGAACACGCTGTCCCTGCTGATCCCGTTCGTGGCGTACGCGGCGGCGGAACGCGTGCACGCCTCCGGGGTGCTTGCCGTGGTCGTCGTCGCGCTCTATCTGGGTCACCGGGCCTGGCAGGTCGACTTCGCGACCCGGCTCCAGGAGGCGGCCGTCTGGAAGATGGTCGCGTTCATCCTGGAGTCCGCGGTCTTCGCGCTGATCGGGCTCCAGCTGCCCTTCGTACTGAAGGGGCTCGGTACGTACGCGGTGGCGGAGGCACTCTGGTACGCGCTCGCCGTGTTCCTCGCCGTCGTCGTGGTCCGCTTCGTCTGGGTCTACCCGGCGACGTACCTGCCCAGATGGCTGTCGAAACGGATCAGGGAGCGCGAGCCCGACACGGACTGGACGGCGCCGCTGATCGTCGGCTGGGCCGGGATGCGCGGGGTCGTCTCGCTCGCCATCGCCTTCTCCATCCCGGTGGTCATGACCGACGGAAAGGCCTTCCCCGCCCGTGACCTGGTGCTGTTCCTGACCTTCACCACCGTCATCGGCACCCTCGTCATCCAGGGGCTCAGCCTGCCGCTGCTGGTGCGTGTCCTCAGGCTTCCGGGGCGCGACGCGACGGCACAGACGCTGGCGGAGGCGCAGGCGCAGAGCCAGGCGTCCACAGCCGCCGAAGCACGCCTGGAGGAGCTCCTCACCGACCGGCGCAACGCCCTGCCGGGACCGCTCACCGACCGGCTGCGCGCCGTCCTGGAGCGCCGCCGCAACGCCGTGTGGGAGCGCCTCGGCGCCGCCAACCCGGTGACCGGGGAGTCGGCGGACGACACGTACCGGCGGCTGGCCGGGGAGATGATCGACGCCGAGCGCGCGGTCTTCGTACGGCTGCGGGACGAGCGGCGGATCGACGACGAGATGCTCCGCACGCTGCTCAGACGGCTCGACCTGGAGGAGGCGGCGGCCTACCGGGAGGAATCGGGCGCGCCTTGACGGGGGCGGCCTACGGCAGGCCCGTGACCACGGCCGCGACCGTGGTTCCCGCGGGGAACGCGCCCTCCTCGGTGAGCGCGGTGAGCGCGTACAGCAGCTTGGCGACATAGAGCCGCTCGACGGGCAGCCCGTGCCGCTGTTCGAAGTCGTCCGCGAAGGCGTGCAGCGGCGGGGGCGTACGGGCGTATCCGCCGAAGTGGAAGCGTTCGTCCAGGGACCACGTCCCGGCCGCCCCGCCGAACGCCTCCTGCTGCAGTTCGCGTACCGCCTCGCCGAGGAATCCGCCGCGCAGCACCGGGACGCCGAGGGCGCGCTGCCCCGGTCCGAGACCGGCGGCGAGACCGGCGAGGGTGCCGCCGGTACCGCAGGCCACCGCGACCGCATCGGCCCTGCCGCGCAGCTCACGACCCAGCTCCGTACAGCCCTGTACGGCTGCGGCGTTGCTGCCGCCCTCCGGGATGACGCAGCACTCCCCGTAGGTGCTCAGCAGCCCCGCCAGGACCTCCGGATCGTTCTTCGCGCGGTACGTCCTGCGGTCCACGAAATGCAGGGTCATCCCGTCGGCGGCGCATCGGGCCAGCGAGGGGTTGAGGGGGCGGCCGGCGAGTTCGTCGCCGCGTACGACCCCGACGGTGGGGAAGCCGAGCAGCCGCCCGGCGGCGGCGGTGGCCCGCAGATGGTTGGAGTACGCGCCCCCGAAGGTCAGCACGGTACGCCCGGCGGCGGCCCGCAGATTGGGGGAGAGTTTGCGCCATTTGTTGCCCGGGAGATCGGGGTGGATCAGATCGTCCCGCTTGAGCAGCAGCCGCACGCCGTGGCGCGCGAAGCGCTCGTCCTCGACCGGTTGCAGAGGTGACGGGAGCACCGGCCGCAGGCGGGACAGGTCGAGCGCTTCGGAAGGCATGACGTCATTGTCGTCGTGCGGTACCGAGCCGGGCCGGGGAGGGGCGGTCACGGGTCATTTCAGGCGGTCCTGGATCCGGTCCCGCATGGAGTCCATCGTGAAGCCGCGGGGATCGATCTTGCCGGGCTGCCACTCCTTTTGGCCGATCACCGAGCGCGAGGTCCAGCCGTGGTGGCGGCAGATCGCGGCGGCGGCCTTCTCGATGGCTTCGAGCTGGGCGTCGGGCCAGGGGTCCTTGCCGTCGCCGAGGTTCTCGCACTCGAAGCCGTAGAAGTGCCGGTTCCCGTCCGTGTCGGCCTCGTTGTCGGTGGGCAGGCGCTTCTCGGCGACGACGGCGCGCAGTACGCCGGCGTCGCCGAGTCCGGCGTGGTTGGCCCTGCCGTAGCCGACCAGGTGGACCCGGCCGTCCTTGGCGATCACGCCGTGGCAGAGCGGGCCGGGGAGTTCCGGACAGCCGTCACGGCAGATACGGACGGTGCCCTCGGTGACCGTGTGGTGGATCATCACTCCGTTGACCGGGCCCCAGGGGCCCTTGTGGTTGCGGTGGCGAGTACGCCAGTCACCGACCTGGACGACGGTGAGCCCCTCGTTCATTAGGGCTTCCAGGAACGTGCTCGCGGGCATGGGTGCGGACATGGCCGACTCCTTTTGCGCGTGGCGGACCGGGTCCTTGTTGCGCTTTTACCGGAATGTCGCTCTCCAGGCCATCTCCGGACCGGTTGTTCGGATCGTGAGCGAGTCGATCCGGTCACCCCCGCGAGGACGGGCCGCTCTCAGTCCTGCGCGAGCCACAGGTCGGGGCCGAAGACCTCGTAGTGGATATCGGCCGCCGGGACCCCCTTGGCCAGCAACTGGGCGCGCACGGTCCGCATGAAGGGCAGCGGGCCGCAGAGGTAGGCGTGGGTGCCCGGGGCGATCGCGAGGCCGCTCACGTCGACCAGCCCGGTGCGGTCGGCGCGGTGGCCGGGCTCCGGGTTCTCGTACCAGAAGTGGGCCGCGGCATCGGCGAGTTTGCCGGTGAGCAGGGCGTGATCGGTGCGCAGCGCGTGGTCGGCGGGGGAGCGGTCGCCGTGCACGACGGTGACCGGGGCGCGGTGGCCGGTCGCCGCGAGGTGTTCCAGCATCGAGAGCATCGGGGTGCAGCCGATGCCCGCGGAGGCGAGCAGCAACGGGGCGTCCGCGGAGTCGAGTACGAGGTCGCCGTACGGGGCGGAGACCCGCAGCCGGTCACCGGCTCCGACCTCGGCGTGGAGTCGGCGGGAGACCTCGCCGTCGGGCGATCCGCCGCCGTGCACCCGCTTGACGGTGATCGAGCGCAGCAGCGAGTCCGGGGCGCTGGAAAGGCTGTACTGGCGGATCTGGCGGGCGCCGTCGGGGAGTTCCACCTGTACGGAGACGTACTGACCGGGGCGGAAGGCGGGGGCGGGGGAGTCGTCGGCCGGTCGGAGCTGGAAGGTGGCGACGTCCGCGGTCTCCTCGATCCGGGCGACCACCTCCCACTCGCGCCACACGTCCCCGGCGACGACACCGCGCTGCGCGTACAGCCGCTCCTCGATCGAGATCAGGGCGCCCGCCATCAGCCAGTAGACCTCGTCCCAGGCGGCGGCGACCTCCGGGGTGACCGCGTCGCCGAGGACCTCGGCGATGGCGGCGAACAGATGCGTGTGCACGATGTCGTACTGCGCGGCGGTGATGCCGAGCGAGGCGTGCTTGTGGGCGATCCGGCCGAGCATCACGTCGGGGCGGGTGTCCGGCTGCTCGACCAGCTGGGTCGCGAAGGCGGCGATGGAGCCCGCGAGAGCCTGGCGCTGGGCGCCGGACGCCTGGTTGCCGCGGTTGAAGAGGTCGCGCAGCAGCTCGGGGTGGGCGTCGAAGAGCTTGCGGTAGAAGAGATCGGCGATGTCCCCGATGGCCGCCCCCACGGCGGGGAGGGTGGCGCGGACAGTGACGGTCGACGTCTCGGAGAGCATCGGTGGACTCCTGAATCTGTAATTGGTATTTGAGATTCTTATTTTTGGGCGGCGCGGAACCAGGTGGTGGCGCCTGGGGCGTGGTGTGTGGCGGTCCGGCCCGGGATCAGCCGGGGGCCGGGCGGCGGCTGCTGATGCCGATCAGCAGCGGCCCGGTGGGGGACGCGACGAGTTCGGAGACGGTGATCGGGTCGAGCGAGGCGTAGAATGCCTCCTCCGCCAGGCGCAGTGCGCCACGCAGCCGACAGGCCGCGCGCAGGGGGCACGGGGTGGAGCCCTCGCAGTCGACCACGTCGCCGGGTCCTTCGAGCTCCCGGACGAGCGCGCCGATGGAGGCGGACCGGCCCGCTCCGGTGAGGCTGAGCCCGCCGCCGCGACCCCGGCGTGCCTCGATGAGGCCGAGATGCTGGAGCTTGGCGACGACCTTCGCGGTGTGGGTGTACGGCACCTCCATGGTGGCCGCCACCTCTCGCGTGGTCGGCGGATCCTCGTTCTCCACGACGGCGAGGCGCATCAGTACGCGCAGCGCCACGTCGGTGAATCTCGTCAGCCGCATGACGGCCACGGTAAATAACTTGCATCGGAGATGCAAATTACCGTCGCCCGCGGGTTTCGCTGAGCGTCGTGCCCAGCCCAAAGCCCGGTTAGTCGCACTCATTTGTGTAATGGCGCGCCGACTCTCCGTGCTGAAAGGCTTCTTCGCGCAGGTCGACCAATGATCGAGAGGGCGTCACATGTCCGTTGGTGAAGAGGTTCAGAACACGCCGGTGCCGCCGCAGCAGAGTCTGGGCACGGCGGCGGCGCGGAACCTCGCGACGACCACCAAGTCCGCTCCGCAGATGCAGGAGATCAGCTCGCGGTGGCTGCTGAAGATGCTGCCGTGGGTGCAGGTGCAGGGCGGTACGTACCGGGTGAACCGCAGGCTGAGCCACTTGGTGGGGGACGGCCGGGTGACCTTCGTGCAGACGGGTGACCGGGTCGCGGTCATCCCGGCCGAGCTCGGAGAGCTCCCGGCTCTGCGGGACTTCGGTGACGAAGAGGTGCTCGGCGAGCTGGCCCGGCGGTGCGAGCAGCGCGACATCGCCGCCGGCCGGGTGCTGGCCACCACCGGGGACGCGGCGGACCGCGTCTTCCTGCTGGCGCACGGCAAGGTCGAGAAGGTCGGCACCGGCCCGTACGGGGACGAGACGGTGCTCGGGGTCCACGCAGACGGCGCCTACTTCGGCGACCACGCCCTGATCGACGGCGACGCCGTGTGGGAGTACACCGCCCGCGCCGTCACCGACTGCAAGGTGCTCACGCTCCGGCGGGCCGATGTGCTCAACCTCGCCGAGCGCGCCGGCTCGCTCCGTGCCCATCTCGCCGGACTGCTCAGCGTCCCGAAGCAGCGCACCAACAAGTACGGCGAGGCGGCGATCGACCTCTCCGCCGGCCATGTCGGAGAGGCCGTCGTCCCGCACACGTATGTCGACTACGAGGCGGCGCCGCGCGAGTACGAACTGAGCGTCGCCCAGACCGTGCTGAAGGTCCACAGCCGGGTCGCCGACCTCTACAACCAGCCGATGAACCAGACCGAGCAGCAGTTGCGGCTCACGGTCGAGGCGCTGCGCGAGCGCCAGGAGCACGAGCTGATCAACAACCGCGAGTTCGGTCTGCTCAACAACTGCGACTACGGGCAGCGCCTCCAGCCGCACGACGGCGTGCCGGGCCCCGACGACATGGACGAGCTGCTCTCGCGCCGCCGCGGATCGAAGCTCTTCCTCGCCCACCCCAAGGCCATCGCCGCATTCGGCCGCGAGTGCAACAAGCGCGGTCTGGTGCCGGAGACCGCGGACGTCGGCGGACAGCGTGTGCCGGCCTGGCGGGGCGTACCGATCTTCCCGTCCAACAAGATCCCGGTCAGCGACGCCAGGACCACGTCGATCATCTGCATGAGGACGGGTGAGGACGAGCAGGGCGTCATCGGACTCCACCAGACCGGCATCCCGGACGAGATCGAGCCCAGTCTGTCCGTCCGCTTCATGGGCATCGACGAGCAGGCGATCATCTCCTACCTGGTGACGGCCTACTACTCCGCGGCCATCCTCGTGCCGGACGCTCTCGGCGTGCTGGAAAACGTCGAGGTCGGCCGCCGGCGGTAGCCCCTCGGGGCCCGGACCGCCGTGTTCGGGCCCCGTCAACCTCCGCCACCGGGCAGCCGTGCCCGGGGCGGCCTCGGGAGGAGGCCCCAGTGAAGATCCATCACGCACCCCCATCACCCACCCCCCGGGCCCCGGGGGACGACGATCCGGCCGTCCGGGCCATTCAGGCGTCGGAGGTCACGGCCCCCCTCCCGATCGCGCAGGGGCAGGAGGCCGCGGTCCTTCTCGAACAGACCCGGGTCCTCGTCGATCCCCAACTGCACGCCGCCGTCGAATCCTTGCCCGGATCGCTCCGCCGGGTGGCGATGTACCACTTCGGCTGGCAGGAGGCCGACGGCACCCCGTCCGCGGCGCGAGCGGGCAAGGCGATCAGACCCGCGCTCGTCCTGGCCGCCGCCCGCGCGCTGGGCGGCGATCCGCGGCGGGCGGTACGGGCGGCCGTCGCCGTGGAGCTGGCCCACAACTTCACCCTGCTGCACGACGACATCATCGACGAGGACCGGACCCGCCGGCACCGGCCCACTGCCTGGGCGGTCTTCGGCATCCCGGACGCCGTCATCACCGGCGATGCCATGCTCGCCCTTGCCCAGCGGCTGCTGGCCGAGGACACCGACCCGGCCTCGGCCCGCGCCTCGGCAAGGCTCTCGGCCTGCATCATCGAGCTGTGCGCGGGCCAGCAGGCCGACTGCGCCTTCGAGGACCGGGGGCCGGACGAGGTCTCGCTCGACGAGTGCCTGACCATGGCCCTCGCCAAGACGGGCGCGCTGCTCGGCTGTGCCTGTGCGCTGGGAGCCCTGTACGCCGGTGCGGGGGAGCGGGCGGTCGGCGCGATGGACGGATTCGGCCGGGAGGCCGGTCTCGCCTTCCAGCTCATCGACGATCTGATCGGTATCTGGGGGGATCCGGTACGGACCGGGAAACCGGTCGGGGCGGATCTCGTCGCCCACAAGAAATCCCTGCCCGTGGTCGCCGCACTGACCTCCGCCACCCCCGCGGCGGCCGAACTCGCCGAGCTCTACAGGGGATCCATGAACACACCCGGCGAGATCGGCCGCGCCGCCGACGCCGTCGACCGGGCCGGCGGCCGGGACTGGGCACAGGTCTGCGCGGCGGACCGGATGGCACGCGCGGTCCACCACCTGTCCCGCGCGGTCCCCGACCTGGCCCCGGCGGGCGACCTGCTGACCCTGGCGGAGTTCGTCACCCGCCGGACGCACTGAGCCGGGGGGAAAGCAGGAAGCGGAAGGCAGGAAGCGGAAAGGAGGAAGCGGTACGCGCGGCGGCAGCGGAGGCGGTGCTCCGAAGGGAGCGGTGGGCGCGGAGTGGTGAAGGGGACGGAGGAAGGAGAACGGAGCAAGGAGCCGAGGTCACAAGGCCCGTGAGGTGAAGAGGAGGGCGATCGGGCGACTGTCGTGGGCACGGGCTACAGTCCGTGCCCATGACAGATGAGTCATGGGCAGGGTGGTACCGGGACCGGCAGGGTTCCGACGCGGTCATCCTCACCACAGACGGACAGCAACTCCGCCTCCGGATCAGGGGCATCGACTTCGAGGGCGAAAGCTTCGACGGCCTCGCCCCGGTGGCCGGCACTCCACCCGCCGACGGCCTGTTCGCCCTGGTGGACGGCGCGTTGGGTGATTGTGTCCTGGAATGGGACCTGCCGCTCCCGGTCCTCTGGGACGAAGCCGTCCACCAGGCCACGCTCAGCTGTCTGTTGTCGCTGCGCCGCCCCGATCCGTACCTCCACCTGGAGCTGCAGTTCGGCGGGGCCGCCTACGGATCCCACCGCGCGGAGAGTGACTTCGCGTCCGCCCTCGCCACGATCCAGCGCGCCCTGCCGCCCGGGGTGCGTCTCCAGACCTGCATCGCCTGCGCCTTCTCCGACTACTTCCCGGCCCCCGGCCGGGGCCTTTCCGGCGGTCTCGCATGTTTCCGGGGCGCCAAGGACGCCTACCGCGGGGCGGCCGGTGAGGGCGATGTCATGGACCTCTGGGACCGGCGCACCGGGTTCGTCCAGGAGGTCTGGAGCTGCCGCGAGTACGAGCCCCGCCCGGATCGGGGTGCCGGCACCGGCCATCGGGGCGCGTTCCCGCTGGAGCTGGCCTGATCCCTTTTGCCCCGCCGTTGAAACCGTCCCGCACCGGAACCGCTCCGGTGCGGGACGGTTTCGTTCTTCCATGCCCCAGGAGCCCCCGGCCACCGTCGGGTCGAACGTGGTGCGCGGACCTCTCCGCGGCGGACACCGATCCCCCGTCGTCGCTTCGGACGTTGCTGCCCGGGGGGGCGTCCGATGCAGTGGAACGGGGGCTTGCCCGGCGCTTGCCCACATCTTGCTGGGTCTCTGTTGTTCTACTAACATGCGAACAATGGAGGTTTTCATGATGCGTAAGAACCTGGGCCGAGCGACGCTCGTCGCCCTGCCGTTCCTGCTCGCGCTCGTCGCCGACCTGGTCCTGTTCGCCGCCTTCCGCGACCGGTTGCCCGAGCAGCTGGCCAGTCACTTCCAGGCCGACGGCCGGGGGGACGGGCACATGGGGCAGGCGGGGTACGTCGTGCTCGACGTCCTGTTGTTCGTCGTGATCGGGGGGCTGTGGACTCTCATGGTGGCGCGGGGGAAGTTCTACGGGCGCGCCCATCGTCGGCTGACCGCCGGTGGTTATGCCTTCGCCGGGTTCCTCGGCTGGGTAATGGCCGCCGTGCTGATCGCCAATGTGGATGCCGCCGAGAACGCGCGGGGTGACGCCCAAGGGGTGTCGCTCCCGATGTGGCAGCTCGCCGTCGCTCTGGGGGTCGCCGCGCTCGCCGGGGGGCTGGGGCTGTTGACGGCCGCGCTCGCCCCCGTGCCGGAGCCGTCGGCCGCGACCGTGCCGGCCGGGGACGAAGCGCGGATCGCGCTCGCCGAAGGGGAGGTCGCCGGATGGGCGCGCGGCGCCGGGAGCTGGTGGTTGCCGCTGATCGCGCTCGCGCTCGTGGTCGGCGGAGAGGTGCTGCTGTTCGTCTCGGGCTGGGCGGCCGCGACCCCGCTGCTGCTTTTCGGGGTGCTGCTGGCCGGCTTCGCCCGCCCGTACGTGGTGGTGGACCGGCGCGGCATCACCATCTCGGGCATGCTCCCCTGGCCGCGCGTGAGAGTGCCGCTCGACCGGATCGAGACGGTCACCAGCCGGCACATCAACCCCCTCACGGAGTACGGCGGCTGGGGCTACCGCATCCGCCCGGGGCGGACCGGTGTCATGATCCGCTCCGGTGAGGGCATCGTGGCGACACTGGCCGGCGGCCGGGACTTCGCGGTGACCGTCGACGACTCGGCAACCGCGGCCGCACTCCTCAACACCCTGATCGACCAGCGACGGGCAGGGCGCTGACCATGCTGTTCCGGGTCGATCCCACCTCCACCGTGCCGCTCGGCGATCAGATCGCGGCATCCGTGCGCCGCGCCGTCGCCGACGGGATGGTGGAGTCGGGCGAGCGGCTGCCCGCCGCGCGGGTGCTCGCCGAGTCCCTCGGGGTCAATGTCCATACGGTGCTGCGGGGTTATCAGCAGCTCCGCGAGGAGGGGCTGATCGAACTGCGCCGTGGGCGCGGCGCGGTCGTCACGGGAGGCGCGTCCCCGCACCGGGCCCGGCTGCTGGGGCGCGTACGCGAAGTGGTCGCGGACGCACGTGAGTTGGGGATGACGGAGGACGAGCTGCTGGCCCTGGTCCGTACCGCACTCAACAGCCCGTAGGCCGGGGCGGGCCGTGACGACGGCTCCGACGTGGCACGGCAGGTCGCCGGGGTGCTCCTTCCCTCCTCCGTACGCGGGCCCAGGGGGCCACCCCGTCCTACGAGGTGGCCGCCTGGGCCGTTCAGCTGCCGGGCGGTGTCAGGAGGAGCTGCGCGCGAGCGCGGCCGCGAAGCCGTTCTGCCACAGGTAGTTCACCTGGCTGCGCTCGTTCGCGTCGGGGTAGGGATTCGTACAGGACGGGCCGGGGCCGCCGCCCGACATCAGCTCGCTGCACGGACCGGAGTAGTGATCCGGCAGGCCGAGCACATGGCCGGTCTCGTGGGCGGTGACGCGGGTCGAGTTGTACTGCTGGTTCTGCGCGTAGTCGAGGAAGATGTAGCCGTTGCCGTGCCCGTCGGTGCTGGCGTACGAACCGCTCGGGTCGTTGCCCTCGTAGTAGGCGAAGTCGGCGTTCGAGCCTTCCTGCAGCCGGACGTTGGACACCGAGCTGTTCCAGATCTGCGCGCTGTTGGCTATCTGGGTGCGGAAGCTCGGCGCGTTGGCGGTGCTGTAGACGATGGTGACCGACTGGGCGCCGGGGTTGGCCGCCCGCTTCTCGGCGACGGACTTGGCGACCGCCTCGAAGAACGCCTTGTTGGCGGCGGCGCTCTCGTGCGACCCGGAGTGGGCGGTGTAGCCCGCGTGTTCGGCCGAGGCGGCGGCGGGCGGTGCGGCGGGTGCGGGAGAGGCGGCGATGGCGGGTGCGGTGCCCAGCGCGGCCGCGAGTCCGAAGCCGAGGCCGACCACGGCCGACAGGACGGTCCTGGGGTGTCTCATGGGGGGTCTCCTACCGATTACCGATCCGATGGACCCGTCCGGTGATCGGACTCGGACGGGAGGCGGTACGGGGAGAGTGTCGGGGAGCGGAAGCCGTGGCGGATGATGTCAACCGGCGATAGCACCGGCCTATCGCCACCTCCGGTACCGTCGACGAAACATCTGACAACTCCCGGTGAATTAACGGGTTTTGATGGGATTGCGGCGTCTGGTGCGTCAGCCGTCCGCCGCCCTACGCTCGACGGCATGGAGCTTGAGGTGAGACACCTCAGGGCGCTGTGCGCCATCGCCGACACGGGCAGCCTGCACCGAGCGGCCCGCACGCTGGGCGTGAGTCAGCCCTCCCTGACCACCCAGCTGCGCCGGATCGAGAACGCTCTGGGCGCCGAGCTGTTTTGCCGGGAACGGACCGGCTGCCGACCGACGTTGCTCGGCCGTGCCGTCCTCAGCCGGGCCCGCCCGCTGGTCGACGGGATGGCCGCCCTGGTCAGCGACGCGAAGGCGGAGGCCGACGCGGTGCGCGCCTCCGGCCCGCGGCTGCGCATCGGCTGCACCGCCAGCCGGGTCATCGGTGGCTGGCTGCGCAGGCTGCGGCTCCGGCTGCCCGACATGGACATCTCGCTGCGGGTCGACGTATCGGCCGGCGCGCTGCTGCGCACGGTCGAGGCGGGCGGGCTCGACGTCGCCTTCGTGCATGAGGTCGAGGGCTGCCCGCTGACCGTCCCGGAGGGCCTGGTGCAGCGCGTACTCCTGGACCGCGAACCGCAGTTCATCTCCATGGCCCGGGACCATCCGGCCGCCGCCCGGCCCGTGGTCGACCTCGGGGACCTGGCCGCGGACCGGTGGATGGTCGACCCCACCGTCGACGGCGAATGGGACGGGCTGCGCCGGGTGTTCGGAGAGGCCGGCCTCGCGCCCACCGTCCTGCACGGCGACTACCTCACCGCCGCGTCCCTGGTCGTGCTCGGCGAAGCGGTCGCCCCCTGCCAGCCCACCTCCGGGCCGCGCGACGACATGGCGATCCGGCCGCTGCGCGACGACCCCCTCGCGGTGCGGCTGCTGTTGGTGTCCCGGCCGGGCGCCGACATGGCGACGGTGTACGCGGAGTTGGAGGCGGCCTACCGGGAGGCGGCCCAGCGCGCGGCCGGGTACCACCAGTGGCTGCTGCGCAACCGCAGTCCGCTCGCCCGCACTTCGTGACGGACCGCTGTCCGATTCCGCCGAGAGCGAGGAACGGTTCCGGTCCGGGCGTCCGGCGGGCAGAGTCGGGTCGCATGAGACTTCTGATGCTGGGCGGAACGGAATTCGTCGGCCGCGCCGTCACCGAGGCGGCGCTCGCGCGTGGCTGGGAGGTGACGGTGTTCCACCGAGGCCGTCACGCGCCCCCGCCGGGCGTGACGGAACTCCTCGGCGACCGCACCGCGGACGGCGGCCTCGCCGCGCTGGCCGGGGCCGCCGGTCGCGGCGGGGGCGCGGATGTCTGGGACCTGGTCGTCGACACCTGGAGCGGTGCCCCCTCGGTCGTACGGGACGCGGCCCGGCTGCTGGCCGGCCGGGCCGCCCGGTACGCGTACGTCTCCAGCCGCTCCGTGTACGACTACCCGGCCCCGGCCGGTCTGCCCGAGGACGGCCCGCTGGTGGCCGGTGCCTCGCCCGACGCCGGTGGGGACGTCCCGTACGCGCTCGCCAAGCGTGGCGGCGAACTGGCCGCGCTCGACGCCTTCGGGGACCGCGCCCTGCTGGCCCGCGCGGGGCTGATCCTGGGACCGGGGGAGAACATCGGCAGACTGCCCTGGTGGCTGCTGCGAATCGCCCGCGGCGGACCCGTACTGGCCCCCGGGACACCCGACCTGATGCTTCAGTACATCGATGCCCGCGACCTCGCCGACTGGCTCCTGGACGCCGGCCGCGCCGGTCTGCACGGGCCGTACAACCTGGTCAGCCGGCCGGGCCACGCGACGATGGGCCAGCTGCTGGAAGCCTGTGTACGCGCCACCGGCTCCGCTGCGGAACTCCGCTGGACCCCCACGGAAGCCATCCTGGCGGCAGGGGTGGAGCCCTGGAGCGATCTGCCGGTCTGGCTGCCGCCGGGCGAGTTGTACGACACCATGCACCGGGGCGATGTCAGCAAGGCGCACGCGGCCGGCCTGCGCTGCCGGCCGGTCGAGGAGACGGTCGCCGACACCTGGAAGTGGCTGGGGGAGCTGGGCGGCGTGGCCCCGCGACGGCCGGACCGGGCCCCGGTCGGCCTGGACCCGCGGGTGGAGGCCGAACTGCTGTCGCACACGGCCTGACGGGCGTACGCACACGTGGCTTGTGCCGATGCGCCCCGGGCGTGCGGCCTGCTCCGGCGCCGCCTCGGGTATCGGGATATCCGGGTGGATCGGACACCGAACGGCGCGCCATGACAATCATTTGTTCAAAAAAGCCGCATATCGCCCTGCATGCCCTCGCATGAGCGTAGACGCGGCACAAGTATTCGGGCGGCGGTGGTCGTGTCGGCGGCCACGCCGATGGCCCGCAGGGCGCGTCGACGCGGCTAGCTTTGGCCCATGGCCGAACTGCTGCTGCACCTCACCGAACGCCCCTTGTGGGAGGCGGCCCGCGGGATCGGGACGTACGAGATGTCCACCCGCGGCCGCACCCTGCACGAAGAGGGCTTCATCCACTGCTCGTTGCCGCACCAGCTCGACGGCGTGGCCGACATGTTGTACGGCGCCGGGAGCCGGGCCGGGGCCGGCGACCAGGATCTGGTGGTCCTCGTCATCGACCCCGCCCGGCTCCCGGCACCCGTACGGTACGAGTCCGTCGCGCCCGGCGGCGAGGAGTTCCCGCACATCTACGGCCCCGTCCCGGTGGACGCGGTCGTGGAGGTGCGCCCCTGGCTCCGCAAGGAAGGCGACCCCGTATGACCCCCGCACCCCCCACCGGCCCGGAGCGCATCGGTGCTCCCATCGTCGCCGTCACCGGCGCGAGCGGTGCGCTCGGCGGCCGTGTCGCACGGCGCCTCGCACGGGCCGGAGTGCCTGTGCGACTCCTCGGCCGCGACCCGTCCCGGCTGCCGGAGCTGCCCGGCGCCGTCGCCGCGCCGCCCGCCCCCTACGGCGACGGGGAGGCCATGCGCCGCGCCCTCGCCGGGGCGCACACCCTGTTCCTCGTATCGGCGCACGAGAGCCCCGACCGAGTGCGCCGGCACACGACGGCCGTGGACGCGGCGGTCGCCACGGGCGTCGAACGCATCGTGTACGTCTCCTTCGTCGGCGCCGCGCCGGAAGCGACGTTCACCTTCGCCCGGGACCACTGGCACACCGAGGCGCACATCCGGGTCGCCGAGGTCCGTTACACCTTCCTGCGCGACAACCTGTACCTCGCGGGGCTCCCGGCGATGACCGGCGCCGACGGAGTGTTGCGCGGTCCGGGCGGCGACGGCCGGGTGGCGGCGGTGGGACACGGGGACATCGCGGACGCCGCGACCGCCGTGCTGCTGGCCGACACCGAGACCGACGGCACCCGCCACGACGGGGTCACGTACGACCTCACGGGCCCCGAGGCCCTCACCCTCGCCGAAGCGGCGGAGGAGATCGGCCGGGCGGCCGGACGGGCCGTCACCTACGTACCGGAGACTCGCGATCAGGCCTATGCCTCACGCGCCGAGTACGGTGCCGAGGACTGGGAGGTGGCCGGCTGGGTGACGTCGTACGAGGCCATCGCCGCCGGCGAGATGTCCACGGTCTCGGACGCCGTACCGTACCTCACCGGGCACCCGGCGACGAGCCTGGCCACGTATCTCAGGGAGAACCCGGAAAGCTACCGGCATCTGCTGAAGACGGACTGAGCTCCGGCGGACCGGGCACACGGCGGGCGCCACAGCGGGAGGGGGAACGGACGGGCATGCGTACGGACACGTCGGACGACCATCGTCACGGGTGGCGTCGTCCAGGCCGTCGCCACTCTTTCCCTGGTGGCGCTCGGGACATCGGGGGCCTGGATCTGGCTCCTGCTGGTGGCCACGTTCATCGGTGGCATCGGCAACATGCTGATGATCGTCGGCTTCATGGTCACCGCGACCTCCGGACTCCCCGACGAGGAGCAGGGTCTGGCCACGGGTCTCGCCACCATGACCCAGCAGGTCGGCATCACGACGGGCATCCCGGTGATGAGCGCCGTCGCCACCGCCCGGATGTCCGCCCTCGGCGACACCGGTCCCGAGGGCGTCCTGTCGGGCGTCTCGGTCGCGATCCTGGTCGACTCGGCCCTGGTTCTGGCCGGCGCGCTGCTGGCGGGCGCCTTCCTCGGCCCCCGTCGGGCGAGGGCCGGCTCGCGGCGGTGACACGGGGCGCCTCCGCGGTGACACGGCCTGCTTCGTGGGCCCCCGCGGTGGCGCGAGGATGCCGGACGGATCGGTCTCCGTCCGGCTTCTCCGCCCTGTCAGCCCTGGTCGTGCGCATTCCGCAGCGCGGCGATGTCCAGCTTCTTCATGGCCATCATCGCCGCGGTGGTCCGGGCGGCCTTCGTCGCGTCCCGGTCGCTGATCAGATCGATCAGCGCGTCGGGGACGACCTGCCAGGAGACGCCGTACCTGTCCTTCAGCCAGCCGCAGGGCCCCTCTTCGCCCCCGTCGGTAAGACTGCTCCAGTAGTAGTCCACCTCGTCCTGGTCCGCGCAGTGGATCTGGAACGAGATGGACTCGTTGAACGTGAACTGCGGTCCGCCGTTCAGCCCAACGAACTTCTGGCCGTTGATCTCGAACTCGACCGCCATCGCCGACCCGGCGGGCCCGGGACCCGCTTCGGTGTAGCGGCCGATCCTGCCGAGGCGGGAGTGTTTGAAGACCGAGAGGTAGTACTCCGCCGCCTCCTCGGCCTGCCCGTCGAACCACAGACATGTGGTGAAGCCCTCGGTGGTCATCGCTGTCTCCTGTCGTGAGCACATGCCTGTCCGTCCTGCGCGCATGTCCACCCATACCGACTGATCCCGTCCCGGAAACTCATCGGTCACATGTGCGGTATCGGCGACACCCCGGCCGGCGGCCGACAGTCGCGGATCGGCGCGCGTCCGGTCCGGGCCGGGACCGATCCCGTCCTTCGCGTACGAAGAGGGGAATCAGTACCGTCCGGCTCCATGTGGTCCCGGTGGGTGCGGCGAGAGCGACCGTCGGCGCACACGACGACGGTGGCTGCATGGACGGTGACCGACAGCATCGCAGCAGGCAAACGTACCGGCACGAGCGCCCCCCGGATCGGACGAGGGCCGGCAGGCTCCTGGTGACGGTGAGGGCCGTGGCGACCGCCCCGGCCCTCACCCCGGACAAACGGCTCGCTCCCGAAGGGAGTTGACCCTACGCTCCTGGGAACGGGAGCGCGCAGTCCCGCAGGTTGCGGGAGCCGTGGCAGAGCGGCCCATTGCAATCGGCGTGCGGGAGGTCCTCCGCATGCCGACTGAGGGGGTTCGGGCGGACCTGCCCTCCCCGTCCGCGGGCTCGAATCCCGCCGGTCCCGCAGCCGCCCGGCCGATCCCACGCGATCGGCTCGGACGGTCCGCCCCGCCGGGCCGTTCCCGGAGTCGTCCTCTGTGGGCCCCTCGCGCAGTGAGCGCCCGGCACCAGCCGCGTCCGGCGCTTCATCAACGCCGCTTCCCCGCAACCGACTTCGGACACGGCCGAACGATTCCCGATGCCCAGAGGCGCCTTCGGAGAGTCCCGGGGAGACGCCTACCGTGTGGCCATGGACGTTTCCCCATTCGGCCGACGGGTCGGCAAGGCCTTGATCGTGACAGTGATCGCTACGGCCATATCCCATCTGCTTCTGTCCGATGGGCCGTCCCTGTCCCTGTGGAGCCAGGCGTCGGAGAACATGGGGGAGGCCGTGGCCTTCTCGGATGACCAGGCGTTCACGATGGCGGTCCTCAACACCATGATCGCCATGCCGGTCGTCCTCTGGGCCGGCATGCGACTGCTGCAGGAACGACGTGTCTACCCGATGGTGCTCGTGGGCACCCTCGGCTGGTTCGCCACCGTCGGCAACGGCATCGACAGTATCGACGACCACCCCGGCGCACTGCTCTCTCTTGGCGCTCTCGCCGCGTTCGCTGCTGTCACCGCGCTGTCCTCTCTCCCCCACGAGCCCCGTCGCACCTGAGGGGCGCTCGGCGCACCTGCGGCCGTACGAAGAAGTCCGCCCCCCCGGGGCGTCATGGACGCCGTGCCCGCCGGCCCGCGGACCGGCGGGCACGCCGCCGGAGCCGGGGAAGGGGGCTCCCGGACGTTTCGAACCGGACGGTCAGGCCCTTGGACGCTTCCGCGGCGGTCTGAGCACGAAAGTCCACCTGGCCGGCGACAGCCGGGCACGCCTCACACCTGTCCGCATGCCCAACGGCCCCACGGCGTCAGCTGATGTGGTCGGTGAGCACGCAGCCGTCCACGAGGGCCGGCTCCTTCTCGAAGCGGCCGGGGATTCCAGTCGCGTCGTCACAGAACAGGTGCAGGAGAGCCGCCCTCGTCCTCCACAGGCATGGAAAACGATCCTCGCTGCGAGGGACTCACTGCCCCACCCTTCCGTCGATGCGCTCGCGCAACAGGTCGGCGTGCCCGCAGTGACGGGCGTACTCGTCGATCCTGTGCACCATCAGCTCCCGCACCGCAATTCCGTCCTTCCCCAGACGCTCGCCCAGATCCGGGTGCTCGGCCAGCGCGGCGTCGGTCGCGGCCTGCTCGCGCTCCAGGTCCAAGTACGCGGTGTCGACCTCGGCCTGCTCGGCGACAGCGCCGTCGAAGTCCGCGTCACGCTCGCCGTACAGCTTCGGCAGCGGATCACCGTCGCTGATCCAGTTGCGCCAGTCCCGTTCCACCTCGGCGAGGTGCCGAACCAGGCCGAGCAGCGACATCGTCGACGGCGGGACCGACCGACGGGCCAGTTGCTCCGCGTCCAGGCCCTGGCACTTCATCCGCAGGGTCATGCGGTAGTTCGTCAGGAATTCCTGCAGCGTCGCCAACTCACCGTCCGGACTGGCTCCTTCGTTGTCGCGGGGATCGTCGTCCGGGTCGGCCCACATGTCGGGGTAGATGGTTGCCCGGCTCCAGCGTGCGGGTGTGTCACTCATGTGTGTCATGTTGGTCCGTGAGGGCCCGAGCCGGCCAGCGCATTTCTCAACGGTGACCACTTCCAGGCTCCGTTGAGGGCGAGGGCGAGGGCGGTGCGGGCGATGTCGCCGCTCCGGTCGGGGCCGAGCACGACGGGTTCGAGGGTTCGCCGGCATTCCTTCGCGCCGTCATCACGCTGCGGATCCACGCCCACCCGCGCCCGCAGCCCTGGTCTGCCCCCCGGCCGGCCGACGACCATAATGGTCACCGGCCGTCATCACACGCCCGAAAACATCACCCCGTGCACACGGGCTGATTGTTTGCGTTCGAAAGGCTCGTACGAAAGCCCTCAAGGCAAGAAGGCCCAGACGAAAGCCGCCAGCATCGGGACGATGAGTATGTCGAACCATCCGTAGCGAGGTCTCCTCGTTGCCCGGATTCCAACGTCCGCTTCGAGCGTCAAGCATGTCCAGCCTGTCTCCGGCCACGCGTCCGCCACCGTCACGCCACAGATCCACGCGCACCCGTGCCCGTACAAAGAAGACCGCACCCGGACCGTCATGGACGCCGTGCTCGGCGGCCTGCGGACCGGGTGCGGACAGGTAGCGATGTGACCCGCGAAACCGCAGGTCAGATGGCCTAACCTAAGATCAAGCCTTCTTGGTCTCCCAGAAGATCTTGTCGATCTCGGCGATGTAGTCCAGCGCCTTCTGGCCCGTCGCCGGGTCCGTGGAGGCCTTCGCAGCCGACAGCGCCTTCAGGGCGTCGTTGACCAGCTGGTGCAGCTCCGGGTACTTCTCGAAGTGCGGGGGCTTGAAGTAGTCGCTCCACAGCACCGAGACGTGGTGCTTGGCGAGCTCGGCGCGCTGCTCCTTGATGACCACCGCGCGGGCCCGGAAGTGCGGGTCCTCGTTGGCCTGGTACTTCTCCTGGACGGCCTTGACCGACTCCGCCTCGATGCGGGCCTGGGCCGGGTCGTACACGCCGCAGGGCAGGTCGCAGTGGGCGCTGACCTTCACCTTGGGGGCAAACAGGCGGGAAAGCATTGAGCTGTCCTTCCTCGTGATCGTCTTCTCAGGTGGGACATTACTCCGTGAGAGACGGGTTTTCGTGGGTGCCCCCATGGGCTTAGGCCAAAAGTCCAGGGTCGCAATGGGCCCAGTGGCCGAATGTACGGAACGCTGTACGGGACGGTGTACTGGATGGACCGGGGAGGTGCCGGAGAGATGCGGGAGGTGCCGGAGGTGTCGGAGCTGACGCGGGAGCAGCCCGCACGAGGGCTGGCCGGGCGTGTGCCGTTCCAGGTGGTGGAGGTGACCGGGCCGTCGATGGTGCCCACGCTGCATCACGGGGACTGGCTGCTCGTGCAGTACGGGGCGCCGGTGCGCCCCGGGGACGTGGTGATTCTGCGCCATCCGTTCCAGCAGGACCTGCTGGTCGTCAAACGGGCCGCCGAGCGCCGACGGGGCGGCTGGTGGGTGCTGGCCGACAACACCTTCGCGGGTGGCGACAGCACGGATTACGGGACGGTGCCCGACGAGTTCGTGCTGGCCAGGGTCCGGGCGCGCTACCGGCCGTTGAAGAAGGATCAGCGGTCGCTGTGGTCTGTGGTGACCTGGGCGGTCTCCGCGCTGCGGCCGGTGTCGGCGGCACGTTCCGTCTCCAGGCGTTTGCGGGCCCGGTAGGCGGCCACGTTGGCGCGGGTCGCGCAGCGGTCCGAGCAGTAGCGGCGGGAGCGGTTGGTCGAGGTGTCGAGGTAGGCGTTGCGGCAGGGCGCCGCCTCGCACAGGCCGAGCCGGTCCACACCGTAGGAGGTGAGATGGAAGGCGAGGCCCATCGCCGCGATGGCGGCGTATCCGGCCGTCGCGTTCGACGGATGGTCGGCCAGGTGCATGTGCCAGTCCGGCTTGCCGTCCTCGTCGCGCAGGTCGTGCCCGGAGATCTGCGGGCTGACGGGGAACTCCAGCAGTAGCGAGTTGAGCAGGTCGACGGCGAGCGTCTCGTCACCGCCGTCGGCCGCTTCGAAGACGGCGCGCAGCCGTGCCCGTACGGACCGGAAGCGGGTCACATCGGCGTCGGTCGCCCGTCGGGCCGCCTGCCGGTTGACGCCGAACAGCTCGCGGACCGCCTCGACGGAGGTGAGGGAGTCCTTGTTGCGGGCGGGCTCCTCGGTGTTGACCAGACGCACGGCATAGTCCGAGTAATAGGCCAGTTCCACTTGCAGTCCTTACGACGTCGGTCTAAAGTCTATGCAGCGAGTGATGTAATGGGCGTTTTCGGTTCCAGGGTATTACATGGAGGTTCCTCGTGACGGAGACGACGACAGGTACTGACTGGGCGGCCTGGCAGGAGAGCTGGGACCGTCAGCAGGAGTGGTACATGCCCGACCGCGAGGAACGGTTCCGGGTGATGCTGGACATGGTCGAGGCCGTGGTGGGGCCCCGGCCGAGAGTGCTCGATCTCGCATGCGGTACGGGAAGTATTACGGACCGGCTCCTCAAGCGGTTCCCGGAGGCCACCAGCACGGGCGTCGACCTCGACCCGGCCCTGCTCGCCATCGCCCGTGGGTACTTCGACGGCGACAAGCGCGTCACCTTCGTCACCGCCGACCTCAAGGACCCCGACTGGGCGGGGAAGTTGCCGTACGACTCGTACGACGCCGTCCTCACCGCCACGGCCCTGCACTGGCTGCACACCGACCCCCTCACCGCGCTCTACCGGCGGATCGGCGGGCTCGTCAGGGACGGCGGGGTGTTCATGAACGCCGACCACATGATCGACACGGAGACGCCCAGGATCAACGCGGCCGAACGGGCCCACCGGCACGCGGCCATGGACCGGGCGAAGGCCGAAGGCGCCCTCGACTGGGCGGACTGGTGGGCTCTCGCGGCCAAGGACCCGGTCCTCGCCGGGCCGACCGCCGAGCGGTACAGGATCTACGGCGAGCACGCGGACGGCGACATGCCGTCCGTGCGCTGGCACGCCGACACCCTGCGCGAGGCGGGGTTCGGCGAGGCGCGGACCGTCTGGGCCTCCCCGTCGGACTCTCTGGTGCTCGCCGTGAAGTAGCGGCAGCACGTGCGGGAAGGGGCGGTACGGGCCGGGACCCGTACCGCCCCTTCTTTTTCTCCTCCCTGCTGCAACCCGCCGTGTGTCCCGCCGCACTGGAAGGGTGAGACGGTCCGCGCCCGCGGACCCGGAGAGGGGCGCCGACGATGCGGATCGACGACGATGCCGCGCTGCACGCCTTCGTCGAGGGCAGGCGTACCGCACTGTTCCGCAGCGCGTACCTGCTGTGCGGAGACCGGCACGAGGCCGAGGACCTGGTCCAGGCCACGCTGGTCAAAGTGGTGCTGGGCGGGCGGCGGCACGGGCGGCTCGACAACATCGAGGCGTACGCGCGCAAGACCCTGGTCAACACCTTCATCGCGACCCGCCGCCGGTTCTGGCGACGCGAACACGCGTACGGCGAACTGCCCGACCGCGCGGGCCACGCGCCCGACACGGACACCGGCCTCGCGGTGCGGGCGGCCCTCGCCCGGCTCACGGACAAGCAGCGGGCCGTACTGGTGCTGCGCTACTGGGAAGACCTGAGCGTCGAGGCCACGGCCGGACTGCTCGGTATGCGGGAGAGCACGGTCAAGAGCCATGCGGCTCGGGGGTTGGCGGCGCTGCGCGCCGAGATGGCGGAGGAATTCGTATGAACGACGTGCGTGAGCTGCTGGGGCGGGTCGCCGAGGACGCGGGGCGGCCGGTCATCTCCACCCAGGCGGTGTACGCCGGGGCCGCCCGGGTACGTCTGCGGCGCCGGCTCACCGTCTCGGCCGCGGCACTCGCCGTGGTCGCGGCGGGAGCGGCGGTCGTACCGGGACTGGCCTCGGGCGAGAACAGGCAGAACGCCCCGGTGGCGGCCCCGGCCGAGCTCACGGGCAGCGACGGCCGGGCGCAGCGGCTGGTCGAGCTGCTCCCCGAGGGAGTGGGGAAGGTCGAACAGGTCTCGCTGGCCGTCATCATCAAGGGCGCCACCCCCGAGCAGGCCAGGGAACACCTGGACGGACCGCTGGACGGGCAGTACTCCGTACGCCGGGACGGCGGCGTCGGCTACCTCGTCATCGGCTTCCTGGACGGCCGGCAGACACGCAAGAAGTTCGGCGGGCAGGACCCGGCCGCCGATCTGTGCCGGCCGGGCAACGGGGAGCCGCGTCCGGACGACTGTGTACGCGAGGAACTCCCGGGCGGACGCGTGCTGACGACCTGGAAAGACGCCATGAACTACTCGGGCACGCCCAAGTGGGGTCCTGAATTCGTGGGGCGGCTCACCCTGAAGGACGGCGGGGTGCTGGCCGTACGGGACAGCACCGGGTTCACGAGCGACCGGGCGCAGGGGCCGCTGCTCAAGAACCCGCCACTGACCCGTGCCCAGCTGCGGAGCCTGCTGCTCAGCCAGGAGCTGCTGCCGAAGAAGGGGTGAAGCACGGGAGAAGGGTGGTACGGACCGGGTCCGTACCACCCTCCTCCCGCGTTCCGGTCGCGGCGCTAGAGGACCTTCGACAGGAAGGACTTCGTGCGGTCGTGCTGGGGATTGGTCAGTACGTCGCGCGGGTGGCCCGACTCGACCACCACACCGTCGTCCATGAAGACCAGCGCGTCGCCGACCTCGCGGGCGAAGCCCATCTCATGGGTCACGACGATCATCGTCATGCCGTCCTCCGCGAGCCCGCGCATGACGTCCAGCACGTCGCCCACCAGCTCCGGGTCGAGCGCCGACGTCGGCTCGTCGAAGAGCATCAGCTTCGGCTCCATGGCCAGGGCGCGGGCGATGGCCACCCGCTGCTGCTGACCGCCGGAGAGCTGGGAGGGGTAGTTCTTCGCCTTGTCGGCCAGGCCCACCCGGTCCAGCAGCCGCTCGGCCCGTGCCCGCGCGACGGCCTTGGACTCGCCCTTGACCTGGACCGGGGCCTCCATGACGTTCTCGATCGCCGTCATGTGCGGGAAGAGGTTGAAGCGCTGGAAGACCATGCCGATGTCCCGGCGCTTCAGGGCGACCTCGCTGTCCTTGAGCTCGTAGAGCTTGGTGCCCTTCTGGCGGTAGCCCACCAGATCGCCGTCGACGTAGAGCCGGCCGGCGTTGATCTGCTCCAGGTGGTTGATGCACCGCAGGAAGGTCGACTTGCCGGAACCGGACGGGCCGATCAGACAGAAGACCTCGCGCGGGGCGACCTCCAGGTCGATGCCCTTGAGGATGTGCGCGGCGCCGAAGGACTTGTGGACGCCCTCGGCCTTCACCATGGCGGCGGTCATGCCATGCCTCCCTTCGGGCGGCCCAGGGACGTCAGCTGCGCCCGGACCTTCTGCATCGGGGTCGGCGGCAGGCTTCGGCTCGAACCGCGTGCGTAGTACCGCTCCAGGTAGTACTGGCCGATGCTCAGCACCGAGGTCAGGATGATGTACCAGGCCGCTGCCAGGAACAGCATCTCCACCGTGGCGCCCGAGGTCTGCGAGACGTTCTGGGTGGCCCTCAGCAGCTCGGTGTACTGGGCGGCCACCGCCAGGGACGAGGTCTTGAGCATGTTGATGACCTCGTTGCCCGTGGGCGGCACGATCACGCGCATCGCCTGTGGGACGACGATCCGGCGCAGCGTCTTGGCGTGGCTCATGCCCAGCGCGTGTGCCGCCTCGGTCTGCCCCTCGTCGACCGACTGGAGGCCGGCCCGGCAGATCTCCGCCATGTACGCGGCCTCGTTGAGGCCGAGGCCGAGCAGCGCGCAGAGGAAGGGCGTCATGAAGGACGACCACTCGTCCTTGTAGATCGGCCCGAGGTTGATGTACTCGAAGACGATGCCGAGGTTGAACCAGACCAGGAGCTGTACGTAGACGGGGGTGCCGCGGAAGAACCAGATGTAGAACCACGCGATGGCGGAGGTCACCGGGTTCTTGGAGAGCCGCATCACCGCGAGGACGATGCCCAGGACCACGCCGAGGACCATCGCCAGCACGGTGATGACCACGGTGTTCTTGACGCCCGTGAGGATCTGGTCGTCGAAGAAGTAGTCCGGGATGGCGCCCCAGTTGACCCTGCCGCGGGCGAACGCGGAGACGAGCAGGGCGAGCAGACCCACGGCCACGACCGCGGTGACGTACCGGCCGTAGTGCCGGACGGGTATGGCCTTGATCGTCTGCGGTCCTGCGGCAGGTACGGGGGGAGCGGGCGGGGTGGCCGCCGGGTCCGCCTTCTCGATTTCAGTCACAGCCGATGCCTTTCAGCCCTGGACGTCGGTCAGGATCCGCCGTTGAGCTTGGCGTCGGTGACCGCGCCCGCCTCCACACCCCACTTGGCGACGATCTTTCCGTACTCGCCGTTCTTGATGATCGCGTTCAGGGCCGCCTGGATGGCCTTGGTCAGCTGGTCGTTGCCCTTGGCCACGGCGATGCCGTACGGGGCGGCCTGGACCTGCTCGCCGACGATCTGGAAGTCGTTGCCGCCGCCCGAGGTCTTCACCGCGTACGCGGCCACCGGGAAGTCGGAGGAGCCGGCGTCGGCGCCGCCGCCGCGCAGCCGGGTCTGGGCCTCCAGGTCGTTGTCGAACGCCTCCATGGCGATCGTCTTGCCGCCCGTGCACTTCTTCGACTCGGACTTGGCGAGGTCGTGCGAGACCGTGCCGCGCTGGACCACGATCTTCTTGCCGCAGAGGTCCGCCCAGGTCTTGATGCCCTGGTCGTCGCCCTTCTTGGTGTAGATCGAGACGCCGGCGGTGAAGTAGTCGACGAAGTCGACACCCTCGCCGACCTTCTTCTTGGTGGCCGAGTCGACACCGTTCTGGCGGTCCTTGGTGTCCGTCATGGACGACATGGCGAGGTCGTAGCGCTTGGAACGCAGACCGGTGAGCAGCGTGTCGAAAGTGCCGTTCTCGAATTCGAAGGTCACTCCGAGCTGCTTGCCGAGCGCCTCCCCCAGGTCGGGGTCGATGCCGACCGTCTTGCCGGACTTGTCCTTGAACTCGACCGGCGGATAGGCGATGTCCGATCCGACCTTGATGGTGCCCTTGTCCTGGATCGCCTTCGGCAGGAGGTCGGCGAGCGGGGCCTTTGCCGCGTCGGGGCTCTTGGAGCCCTTGTCGGTCTGGTCGCCGCAGGCGGTCAGCAGCAAGGTGCCGGCGACCGCGATGGCGCAGACCGCTGCAATCCGGGACTTCGCGGTCGTACGACGGGTGGTGCTTGCGGTCATGATCAGGTTCCTCCGGCAGGTGAGGGCTGTGTTGCCAGGCGGTGAATGACACGCGTCATCGGGTGTCGCCGCCCTGTGCGATTACGGCATCTTGCCATTCGGATTTGCCCAAACAGTGGGCCAGTCATGTCAAAATCGGGTAACGGGCGATTCCGAACCTCAAGCGGCCGGTACACCAAGGCCGGACCATCTGTGGGGATTTCATCTTCACGCCGCAGGATCTGCGGCGCGTCTCGACTGGTGGACGCCATTTCGCCGGTAGGCCGACTTGTCCAGATATTCGACTATGAGTCACATCACCGCGTCGAGATGGACTCGTCGGTCACGCGGTCCGTCGGGTAAAAAAGACCTTTACACCCCTCATCCGGGGCTCAGGACGCGTGTGCGGCGCGTCCGCGCGTATGTATCTCTCCCTGCCGGGGCGGGCCAACCGCCGACGCGGGGAACGTACGCGGTGCCCGCCCACCCCTCCTCAACCAGGAGTGGCCACCCTCAAACGATGAAGACTTAAGGGGTCAACACCATGGCAGCGGAGATCGTCAATCCTCGCAGCGACAGCACCACCGACAGCGCCACCGACGAGCCGTTCGATCCGGCCTTCGCGCTGCACCGCGGCGGCAAGATGGCCGTGCAGGCCACTGTTCCCGTCCGCGACAAGGACGACCTGTCCCTCGCGTACACACCCGGCGTCGCCAAGGTGTGCAGCGCCATCGCCGAGAATCCCGAGCTGGTCCACGACTACACCTGGAAGTCGCAGGTCGTCGCCGTCGTGACGGACGGCACCGCGGTGCTCGGTCTCGGAGACATCGGCCCCGAGGCATCCCTCCCGGTGATGGAGGGCAAGGCGATTCTCTTCAAGCAGTTCGGCGGTGTCGACGCGGTGCCGATCGCGCTCGCGACCACCGACGCGGACGAGATCGTCGAGACGGTCGTCCGCCTCGCCCCCTCCTTCGGCGGGGTGAACCTGGAGGACATCTCGGCGCCGCGCTGCTTCGAGATCGAGCGCAAGCTGCAGGAGCGGCTCGACATCCCGGTCTTCCACGACGACCAGCACGGCACCGCGGTCGTGACGCTCGCGGCCCTGCGCAACGCCGCGAAGCTGTCCGGCCGGAATCTCGGCGAACTGCGCGCCGTCATCTCCGGCGCCGGTGCGGCCGGAGTGGCCATCGCCAAGTTCCTGCTGGAGGCGGGGCTCGGCGATGTCGCCGTGGCCGACCGCAAGGGCGTCGTCAGCCGGGACCGCGAGGACCTGACCGACGTCAAGCGCGAGCTGGCCGAACTCACCAACCGGGCCGGGATCTCCGGGACGCTGGAGAGCGCGCTGGCCGGTGCGGACGTCTTCATCGGTGTCTCCGGCGGCACGGTGCCCGAGGCGGCCGTGGCGTCGATGGCGCCCGGCGCGTTCGTCTTCGCGATGGCCAACCCGAACCCCGAGGTCCACCCCGACATCGCGCACAAGTACGCGGCCGTCGTGGCGACCGGGCGTTCGGACTTCCCGAACCAGATCAACAACGTGCTCGCCTTCCCCGGCATCTTCGCCGGTGCCCTCCAGGTCCGGGCCTCCCGGATCACCGAGGGCATGAAGATCGCCGCGGCGAACGCGCTGGCGGACGTCGTGGGCGACGAGCTCGCGGCGGACTACGTGATTCCGTCGCCGTTCGACGAGCGGGTGGCACCGGCCGTGACGGCCGCCGTGGCCGCGGCGGCCCGCGCGGAGGGTGTGGCCCGGCGCTGAGGTCGGGGGCGGGGGTGCGGGGCCGGGCGCGGGTACACCCGCGGCGGGCCTGGTCCCGCCCCGCCCTTCCTGTGACTGGAGGGGTGCAACCGCCCCCTTTCCACAACCAGGGGGCGCACCCCGCCTCCTGCTCCCCGTCGCCGCGGCGGCCCGTTGCTGCCGGTACGGAGGAACACCCCGGCGGCTCCCGCACGCGGTGTGTGTCACACCCGTGGCCGGTTACGCCGGCTCGTGCCCCGGCCTATCGTCGAGGCCATGTTCGCCGCCTACGCATCCCGCATCGACCGCGACCAGCCCCTCAACGGCCTTGAGCTGGGCGAACGCCCCGCCCCCGAGGTACGACCGGGCTGGACCACCGTCAACGTCCGGGCAGCCTCCCTCAACCATCACGACCTCTGGTCCCTGCGCGGCGTCGGTCTCGCCGAGGACAAGCTGCCGATGATCCTCGGCTGTGACGCCGCCGGGATCGACGAGGACGGCAACGAGGTCGTCCTGCACTCCGTCATCGGGCAGACGGGGCACGGAGTCGGCCCCAAGGAACCCCGGTCGATCCTCACCGAGCGCTATCAGGGCACCTTCGCCGAGCAGGTCACCGTCCCCAGCTGGAACGTGCTGCCCAAGCCGAAGGAGCTCACCTTCGAGCAGGCCGCCTGTCTGCCGACCGCCTGGCTCACCGCGTACCGGATGCTCTTCACCAACGCCGGGGTGCGTCCCGGCGATTCCGTTCTCGTCCAGGGTGCGGGCGGCGGCGTCGCCACCGCCGCGATCGTGCTCGGCCGGGCGGCCGGGCTGCGGGTCCACGCCACCAGCCGCGACGAGGCCAAGCGCAAGCGCGCCGTCGAACTCGGCGCGATCGATGCGTACGAGCCCGGCGCACGGCTGCCGGAGCGCGTCGACGCGGTCATCGAGACGGTCGGTGCCGCCACCTGGTCCCACTCGGTGAAGTCGCTGCGGCCCGGAGGCACGCTCGTCATCTCGGGTGCGACCAGCGGCGACCGGCCCTCGCACGCCGAGCTGACCCGGATCTTCTTCCTGGAGCTGAAGGTCGTCGGCTCGACCATGGGGTCCAGGGACGAGCTGGAGGATCTGCTGGCGTTCTGCGCGACCACCGGCGTGCGGCCCGTCATCGACGAGGTGCTGCCCCTGGACCGGGCCCGCGAGGGCTTCGAACGGCTGGAAGCGGGCGGCCAGTTCGGAAAGATTGTGCTCACCTGCTCTTGAGGTGTGCGGGGTGAGCTGTTCTCATCTGCGCCATGCGAAAGCGGACGCGGATGGGCAGCGTACTCACCTCGGTCGTCACCACGCTCGTACTCGCGGCGGGGGCGCTCGCCCCCGCCGCCGACGCGCGTCCCGTACCACCCGACCCACCCGACCGGAGCAGCATCCCCCGCCTCACCGACGACGAGGGCCGCACCCTCACGCTGCGCGGCTGGAACGTCGAGGACAAGGCGAACCGCGGTGACCAGGCGCTGACCGCCATCACCGAGAAGCACTTCCGCGATCTGCGCGCCAAGGGCTTCGGCTTCGCCCGGCTGCTCATCTTCTGGGACGACCTGGAGCCGCGCCGGGGCCAGTACAGCGCCGCGTATCTGCGCCGGATCGACCGGGTGCTGGGCTGGGCGCGGAAGTACCGCGTCCAGGTGGTGCTCGACGCCCACCAGGACGTTTTCGGCCCGGCGTTCGGCCACCGCGGCATCCCTGCCTGGGCGACCCGTACCGATGGTCTGCCCTTCACCCCGCACCCCGACGACTGGTTCGCCGAGTACTTCGAGCCCGCCGTGCAGCGGGCCTTCACCCATCTCTACGAGGACTCCGATCTCCAGCGCGCCCAGGCGCGGATGTGGAAGGTCGTCGCCGACCGTTACGCGCACCACCCGGCCGTCCTCGGCTACGACCTGATCAACGAGCCGATGGGGGAGATCGAGGAGGGGGAGGACCTGGCGACGGCCGCCCGTCGCATCGAGTCCCGGCAGCTCACCCCGATGTACAACCGGCTCGCCCGTGCGGTCCGCTCGGTGGACCGGGCCAACTGGCTGTTCGTCGAACCCACTCCCGTCGTCGGCGAGGGCGTCCCCACCGGACTGGGGGCGGTCAGGGACCACCGGACGGTCTACGCACCGCACTTCTACAACACCGCGATGGAGGGGGGCGCCGACTACGACCCGTCGGCGGGCTGGATCGAGTCGTACGAGGCGGCCGTCACCGCGTACCCGGAGCGGCGGCACATCCCGGTCGTCGTCGGCGAATGGGGCCCGCTGAACAACACGCTTCCGCGGATGGGCCGCTTCTACCGGGACGCGATGGCCTCCCTGGGCCGCTACACCTCGGGCTGGGCCGGCTATGTGTGGTGCTACGGCGGCGGGTACTGCGCACTCGACAAGGACGGGGCCTTCGCGGCGAACAAGGAGCTGACCGCCACGCCGTACGCACCCGCCGTCGCCGGAACGGTCCACTCCGACACGTACGACGACACCACCGGCGTCTACCGGCTCTCCTACACGGCGGGCCGCCGCGGCACCACGGAGCTCTCCCTGCCGCCGACCGCCGGGAACTGGCGGGTCGACGCGGGCGGCCGGCCCCAGGTCCGCAGACACGGGGGAGAGGTACGTGTCCGGGCCCGTGAGGGGGCTCGCGTCACGGTCACGGTCACCCGGACGCCGCCTGACCGAACCGGTTTCGGCGGCACGCTTGTCAATGAGGGTTGACGCGAGGAGTCTTGTCAACGAAAGTTGACATCATGACCGAAGCAACGGATCTCGCCGCGCGTGCCGGTGACCACGACCCCCGGGTGGGCCTGCGGGCGGTCGCCGCACTGCGGCGGCTGCTGGAACAACTCGAAGCCGTCCAAGTCAGAAGCGCCCGCGCGAAGGGCTGGTCGTGGCAGGAGATCGCGGCCGAGCTGGGGGTCAGTCGGCAGGCCGTGCACAAGAAGTACGGGAGGCATTGATGTTCGAACGATTCACCGAGAGCGCCCGAGCGACCGTGACCGGCGCGGTGACCCATGCGGAACGCGCCGACGCCGGATCGATCACCGAGGAGCATCTGCTGCTCGCCCTGCTGGACCAGGAAGGCGGCCGGGCGTCGTTCGCCGCCACGGCGCTGGGGCTCACGGACCGCAGGGCGTCGGTGGAGGCGGCACTGGCCGATGCGCGCAGACGCGGCGGTATGACCAGGGCCGACGCCGACGCGCTCGCCGGTATCGGCATCGACCTCACCGCGATCGTCGCCCGGGTCGAGGAGGCGCACGGCGAGGGAGCCCTGCGGGGCGACGGCGAGGGCCGGCGCCGGTGGGCGGGCAGGCGCCCGTTCACCAGGGAGGCCAAGGGGGTCCTGGCGAAGTCGCTGCGGATCGCCCTGGGCCGCGGCGACCGGTTCATCGGCGAGGAGCACCTTCTGCTGGCCATGACCCTCGGTCCCGGCGTGGCCGCCGATGTCCTCGCCGAGCACGGCGCGACCTACGAGACGGTCGACCGCGCGCTGTACGGGGACGGCGGCGCGGGGCGCGAGCGGAAGGCGGGCTGAGGGGCTTCTGGGGGAGCCGGGGGCGGGAGGGGCCGGAGGGGCCGGAGCGGTGGGCGGTACGGCGAAGCCCGGGGAGTGCCCCGGGCTCCGTCCGGTCCTTGTTCCGTGCCGGTCGCGACTCCGGTCCGGTCCGTGGTTTGCGCCGGTGTCTGTTCCGCGCCGGCCTTTGCTCCGCGCGGTCCTCGTTCCGCGTCGCTTCCTACCCCGCGCCGTCGGTCTCCTTCCGCAGCAGCGCTCCGATGTGGGCCGCCGCCGTCGACAGATGACGGCGGGCTTCCGTCAACTGCTCCTCGGTGACGCCCCGGTCGCGGGCCGCGTCGCGAATGTCGTCGCGGAAGCGGTCGAGCAGGCGGTCCAGGTCACGGGCCGGGTCGCCGGTGGTGGCGGTGTCCTTGCCCCACTCCGGGTCGGCACCGGCGGGTTCCGGCTTGATGTACGGGGGCCGGCTGCCCGTCCTGGCGAAGCTGCCCAGCTGGCCGGTGATCTCGGCCAGCCCCTCGCGTACGCCGGCGGGCCAGTCGCCCCGCGCGAAGTGCTCCTGGACCTGGCGGGCGGCGTTCTGCATCTGTTCGCGCGCCCTGTCCTGGGCCTCCTTGGCCTGACGGCGGGCCTGCTGGGCGTCCTCGCGGGCGCGACGGGATTCGTCCTTCGCCCGGCGGGCCTGCTCCTTCCATTCCTGCTTGGCCTTGCGCAGCTCCTCCTTCGCGGCGCGCCACGCCTCCTTGTCGCCGAGGTCCCCGAGGTCGCCGAAGACGGACTCCCGGTCGCCGGTGCGGCCGGTACCGGCGCCGGTGGAGCTGGAGGTGTGCCGGGTCTCGTGCGCCGCGGCCCGCATCTCGCTGCGCAGCTTGCCCGCGGCGCCGCGTACGGCGTCCCGTATCTCGGCGGCCAGTTCGGAGACGGAGTCCCGGATCTCCATTTCCAGATCGGCCAGTTCGCCTGTGCGGCCGGCCAGCTCGGCGCGGCCCGCGTCGGTGATCGAGTAGACCTTGCGGCCGCCCTCGGTGGCGTGCGTGACGAGGCCCTCGGCCTCCAGTTTGGCGAGGCGCGGATAGACCGTGCCCGCTGAGGGCGCGTACAGGCCCTGGAAGCGTTCCTCCAGGAGTCGGATCACCTCGTAGCCGTGGCGCGGGGCCTCGTCGAGCAGCTTCAGCAGATAGAGGCGGAGACGCCCGTGGGCGAATACGGGAGGCATGTCAGAGCACCTTTCCGGTCGGCGCGGCATCGTACGGATCGTCCTCGGCCGGCGGGCGGCGCAGCAGGGCGATCGATCCCGAGACGGTCGTCGCCCGCAACGTGCCGGTCCCGGCGCCGAGCGTGCCGGTGATCTTCTTCGCCCCCCACTGTCCGCTGACCCGCAGATCCTCGAAGCCGTTGGAGACGGCGCCGCTCGCGGTGTTCGCCTCGACCGTCGCGTCCGCCGGGTGCGGCAGTCGGATGGCGACCTCGCCGGACACCGTGGTCAGCCGGACGTCCGTGGGCCTTCCGGTCGGGTCCAGGTCCAGCACCATGTTGCCGCTGACGGATTCCGCCCGTACCGAGGTGCCCGCGCCCTCGACGACCGTCAGGTCGCCCGAGACCGTCTGGAAGCGCAGCTCACCGGTGACCGACTGGGCCTCCATGCTGCCGGAGACCGTCTCGGCCCGGACCGGGCCGGCGAGCCCGACGAGCGTGGTGTCGCCGGTGACGCCCCGGATGTCCGTACGTCCACGGATTCCGGAGACCACGGCCCCGGCACCGACCACACCGACCTCCACCGTCGCCCCGGCCGGCACGGCGAGCGAGACGACCGCGCTGCGGTGCCAGCCCTTGCGGTCGAACCAATCGAGGAAGCCGTTCCACGGCAGACCCTCGTAGACGACCGTGAGGGTGCCGCCCTCCTGGGTCACGATCAGTGGCGGGCCCTCGATCGAGGAGATCTCCAGTCGGGCGGTCCGCTCCTCGGTGCCGACGACGTTGACGGCGCCCCCGACGATGCGGACATTGAGCGAGGTCACGGGGGCGTCGAAAGTCAGCTTCTGGGGCTCGTCGATGGCCCATGTCGACACAGGCATGGATCTGACCTCCTGGGACGCCGCATGACGCAACATATCGCGTCTCTTGCGGAACACGATATATCGCGGATCGGGGAAGTCAAGGGGAGGCGTGATGGCGCCGGTCGTCCCCTGCGCGCCAAATGGCGCCAAACAGGGGCGAATTACCCTAGCGTGTGAGGCATGAACGCGACATCCCCCGTGGGGGCGCTGCTGCTGTGCCGTACCGAACCCGAGAACGTACGGACGGTGGCCCATCTGCTGCGCGAGCGGATGCTGCTCGCGCCCGCCGGTGACGGGTGGTCCGTCCTCGTCCCCGAGGGAAGGCCCTGGCGGGACGGTGGCGAGGGGGGTGCGGACGCGGAGCCGGTCGACCGGGTCGTGGCGGGCTGGGCCGCCGCGCTCGCCGTCGGCTCCACCTGGCCCGTCCTCGCGCTGTGGTGGGACGGTGACCGGGCCGGTCACACACTGGCGTACGGATTCCGCCGCCCGGTCGGTTACGTCTGGCTCGCGGACGGCACTCCGGTCGGGGAGGACGAGGCGATGCGTACGTTCGCCGAGCGATTGGGCCTCGACCCCGTGCTGGATGTCCAGGCGCTCGAAGAGCTGATCCGCCCGGACCCGGACGCCGATGCCCGCATCCGGCTGCGCGGGCTGCTCGCCGTCCTCACCCGGATCGGGCTGAACCTCCCGCCCGGCCTGGACCCGGACACGCCCGGCGACCGGCTGTACACGGCGGCCGACGGCCGGCCGGAGACCGAAGCGATCAGCTGGACCGGTCGGCGTGAGGCCGTGCGGGCCCCACTCGACGCGGTCGAGAACAGCCGCCTCGGACCCTGGATGCGCGGCCCCGGGGCCCGGCTACTGGGCGGCGCCCAGGTGGCGGCCGGACTCCCGCTCGCCCTCTGGGGGATCGGGCGCCGCAGCGGCGGCTGGACCTTCGCCGGGGTGCTGCTGACGGCGCACGGGGCGCTCGGCCTCGCGTACGACCGCTTCAGGGCCGAGAGGACCGGGATCGTCGCAACGGACTGATCAGAGAGGAAGCAGATCGATCAGGGGACGGAGCAGATCGATCAGCGATCGAAACGGGCCGATCAGGGATCGGAGCGAGCCGATCAAGAGTTGGAACGGGTCGACTACTCGCCCTCGTCCTCGTCCTCGTCGTCGAGGCGGGCCAGCCAGGTGGCGAGGCGCTCGACCGGCACCTCGAAGTCGGGATTGAGATCGACGAACGTACGAAGCTGCTCGGCGAGCCACTCGAAAGTGACCTCTTCCTCGCCTCGCCGCTTCTCCAGCTCCTCGATACCGCGGTCGGTGAAGTACATGCGGCAAGCCTAATGCCTGGTGACAGCCCCACGACGGCCGGGAGCGCACCCCTCGGCGCGGTCCGCGACGGCCGCGCGGAGCCACGGCGAACCCGCCGAGAACCGGTCGGCGGCGTTCCGGCGTCCTGGTCAATGAGCCTCGCATCGGCCGCGTACTGCCGTTAGCCTGCGGGTAGTTGGGGGAACGGGGGGTTTCATGGGTGACAGCGAGGCCCGTATCACGCGCATCGAGATGCCGGACGGCACACCGGTCTGGGCGCGGATCTCCGGGGCGGAGGAGCTGGCCGAGCCCGCCCGGGGTCCGGCGTTCACGGACATCGGGTACGGGGACTTCGCCGAGCGCGTACAGGCCCGGGTCGAGAGCCTGCAGGGGGTCGTGACCAGCGTCGCGCGTTCGCTCGCCGAGCCACTGCGAGCGGTGCGGCCCGACGAGGTCAGCGTCGAATTCGGCATCGAGCTCACCGCGAAGGCGGGCAAGGTCGTCGGCCTCCTCGCGGACGGCGAGGCCAAGGGTGGCATCAAGGTCACGCTGACGTGGAACGGTGGAGGCCCGCCCGTCGATCCGCCGATCCCGGCGCAGAGCGGGGCGCGGGCGGTGGGGCAGGCCACGGCACCCCAGCCCCAGCACAACGCGCCGCCCCCCGATCCTGGTGCGCGCACTGCGCCGCCCCCCACTCCCGGCGCGCACCCCGTGCCGCCCCCCGAGCCCGGTGCGCAGGCCGCATCGCATGGCCAGCCGCAGCCGCAACCCGCCCCGCCCATGCCGCCTCCGCCCTCCTCGCCGCCCGGACATCCGCCTGTGCCCGCGGTGCCCCCGGCGGTGCCCCCGGACCCAGGCGTATCCCCGGGCACCCCGAGCGCAGGCGTGCCCGCGGCGCCCCCGGAAGATGGCGTATCCCCGGGGACCCCGGATGCGGGGGCCCGGTGCGCCGGTGCATCCACCGGCGCACCGGCGCATCCCGACGGGGCCGGGCCGGGCGCCGGAAGCCACTCATGACGCAGCCGCCGGGCAGGGGCGCAGGGGGCGGCTCGGAGAGCACGTACCGTGCGCTGGCGGGCCTCGTGATGGCCGCGACCGTACGCATCCATCGCCCGGCGCCCGGGTATGCCCCTGACGGATCCGACCGCGGCTTCCTGGGGAGCGGCTTCTTCATCGCCCCGAGCTGGGTCCTCACGTGCGCGCACGTGGCGATGGAGGGGGAGGGGCGTCAGGTGAGCGTGGTGTTCAAGCCGGACCCGGGCAGCGCCGAGACCGCGGTCGAGGGAATCGTGGTCGCCGCCCTGCCCGAGGGCCGTCACGGCGCGGCCGGGCCGGGCGAGGTGCGGGTTCCGACGCCCTCGGGCGGCTGGCCGGCCCCCGACCTCGCGCTCATCCGGCTGCTGAGGCCCGTCGAGCACCCCTGTGTGTACGTCACCGAACGCCCGGCGGGCATGTTCGGCGGCGGCTCGGTCCTCTACACCGGCTGGACCGGCGGCGGCTCGGGGCAGCTGACCCGGTTCAGCGGGCGCTGCCAGGTGATGGGCACCTTCGGCGACTGGGCCGAGGACGACGAACAGATGCGGCTCGACGGCGACCGGATGTACCCGGGCCTGTCCGGCGGACCCGTGGTGGACCTGGCCCGCGGCGAGGTCGTCGGCGTACTCAAGTCGCGGTCCGACGGCACGACCGGCGGGACCTCGATCGGCGTCGAGCGACTGCGCACGCTGCCCGTGCCGCCCGGGGCCGTCGCCACCGAGTCCGACGACCCCTACCAGGCGGTGTTCCACGCCCACGACCGCTACCACGCCGACCGGCACGGCAGCCCGGTCGGCACCGAGCGGACCTGGGCCGATCTCCAGCGCGAACTGGGCGCCGGAGCCGGGCTCGCACTCAGCCCCCAGCAACGCGTCGACCTGCTCGGCCGGCTCGCCGAACTCCCGCCGCCGCTCAGCACCCGCAGCCTCCTCGACCTCCTGGACCGGCTGCCCGACACCCACCCGACCGAGCACCACGCGGCGCCGCGCGGCTGGCGCGACGGACTGGGGACGCTTTACGACGCCCCCGGCGGCGACAGCGCGCTGGAACTGATCCTGCGCTACTGCATGAGCGCCCTCTCCGCCGAACGCCCCTACGTGCTGCCGTCCACCCAGCTCGCCGAGGCCTCCCTGTGGGACTGGGTGAAGCGGATGGCCGAGGACCGGCTCTCCCGCAAGTTCCGCCATGAGCTCGCCGGGCTCCGGCACAACGGCCGACTCACCTCTGACCGCGAGCATCCGCGTATCCCGGCGCCGGTGCTCGAACCCGCCAGGGCCCGCGGCGCACCGTGCGTCCTGCTGCAGTTGGAGCCGCGCGGCTGGGAACGGGACCGCTACGACTGGCGGATCGGCGTCGTCCAGCACGCCGGGGACGTCCTGCCCGTCGCCGAGGACAGCCGGGGCACCGCGCTGGAGGCACTCCCCGCCCGGCTCGCCGGGCCGCTGGCGGAGGCGTTCCGGCGGTGCGACGCACCCGACGACCCCGCGGTGCTCCAGGTCGCCGTACCGCAGTCCCTCATGGACCTGGAGGTCGACGGATGGCACGTGCCGCCCGACGGGCGGCCGCTCGGAGTGCTGCGCCCCGTGGTCATCCGCCGCCTGGACCACCGACCGCGGGCGGCCGACGACGGGCCCGACGAGCGCGAGGCGCGCTGGAACCGGACCATGACGGCCCCGATGCGGGCCGCGGTCGTCGACTGCGAGGACGGAATGCGGGTACCCGTAGCCGTGGTGGCGGAGCTGCGCGGACTGGCGTACGAGACCGTCCCGGTGCTCTGCAGGTACGGGGACCGGCCCGACCCGGAGACCGCGGCCGGTCTCGGACGGGTGCTCGACGGGGGGTTCGGGGTGGCCCTGTGGCGGCGCCGGGCGGCCGAGCCCGCCGCCGTCTGTACGGATTTCCACCGGCGCGCCGCCGGGTCGGTCTCCGGGGCCGGCACGGCCGATCAACTGCCGAAGAAGGTCCATGAATTGAGGCAGGGGGTACGCGCGGGCCGTACGGAGACGTACTGGTCGGACGGCGTCGCCCTCTACTGGGACGATCCGCACCACCCACTGCCCGGCTCCGACCAGTTCCTGGAGGCGCCATGAGGGACGACCGCGCCGACCGGGCCCTTACGGGGCGTACATCGGATCGCTACCGTGATGCACGTTCGACTGCTTCCCCTGGCGGACGAGTGACGACGAGGAACACGCTATGAGTGAACCAGGCGAGTGGCTCATCTACCGAGGGGCCGGCGAACCGCACGAAGGCATCGAGCAGTTGCCGCCCCCGCCGCCGTGGCGGGACTTCGCGGGCCGTGGTGCGTCGGAGCCCGACGAGCACGGCGGGGACGGATCGGCCGATCGTCGCCTCGGGGGCCACCGGCACCTCGCCGAACTCCATCGGCCGGGCGCCGAAGAGCTCGAAATGATCAATGCCGCGCTCTATCTGCGCCGTCCGCTGCTGGTCACCGGCAGCCCGGGTGCCGGAAAGAGCACGCTGGCCCACTCCGTCGCCCATGAGCTGGGGCTCGGCCGGGTCCTGCGCTGGCCCATCGTCAGCCGCTCGACGCTCCAGGACGGGCTCTACCACTATGACGCGATCGCCCGGCTCCAGGACGTGCAGATCGCCGCTCACAGCGCGGCGGCCGGGGTGACCGGCGTCGAATCGGCGGAGAGCGTCGGCAGCTATATCCGGCTCGGGCCGCTGGGCACCGCGCTGCTGCCCTCGGACCGACCGCGCGTACTGCTCATCGACGAGCTCGACAAGAGCGACATCGATCTGCCCAACGACCTGCTCAACGTGCTGGAGGAAGGCGAGTTCGCCATCCCCGAACTGGAACGGATCACCGACCGGCTGCCCGGCGGCGAGGCGGAGGTGCTCGACGACGACGGGAACAAGGTGAAGGTGAGGGGAGGCCGGGTGCAGTGCCGGTCCTTCCCGTTCGTGGTGCTCACCAGCAACGGCGAGCGGGACTTCCCGGCACCCCTGATGCGCCGCTGCATCCACCTGGAGCTCGGCCGCCCCGACCACCAGCGGCTCGCGACCTTCGTCCGCGCGCACCTCGGCGACGAGGCGGCGCGCTCCGGGGACGATCTCATCGCCCACTTCCTGGAACGCTCCCGCAGCGAACTCCTCGCCACCGACCAGCTGTTGAACGCGATCTACCTCACCGACGCCGCCGCGCCGGCCGGCCGCGACCGCCTCGCCGACCTGCTCATCCAGCGACTCGACCGGCCGAGGTGATGAGCTGATGGCCGGTGGCGCGGCACGGCGCGGTCCGGATGGCGGGCCCGGTCCCGACGACGGTCCGGGCGCAGGCGTGGGCCCTCACGGTGGCGAGGCGCCGGGTGAGGCCGCGGAGGATCAGGAGGCCCAGGTTTCGGGACCGGCCTCGGGACCGGCCTCGGCCCCGGGGTCGGCCTCGGCCCCGGGGTCGGCCCCGGCCTCGGGACCGGAAACGGCGTCGGAACCGGCCTCGGGACCGGAACCGGCCTCGGGACCGGAACCGGCCTCGGGACCGGCGCGGCACCCGGGTTCCCTGCCGTCCGGCGGCGGCCTGCTGCCCGCGTTCGTGGCCCGGCTGCGCGAGGCCGGGCTCGACCCCGATGCCGAACAGCTCAGCGACGCTCTCTGGCTGGCCCGCTGGACCCGTCACCCCGACGCGCCGGACGACGAGGGTGACGAGGCCGGGCCGCCGCCCCACTCCGCGCGGGCGCGGGAGAACCGGGAGGCCGAGCGCCCCACCTCGTCGGTGACCGGCCGCGACGAAGCCCCGTCCCTCGTGGCGGACGACGACGAGCCGGTGGAGGAGGAGGGTCTCGGCGGCGACGACCGGCGGATCCATCTCTACCCCGTACCCCGCACGCGGCCGCCCGCCGGTCCCCGTCCGGACGGCTCGGGCGGGCGCGGGCGTGGCACCACCGGGGGAGGGCGGGCGAGGGCGCTCGCCCTCGGAGTGCCCGCCGCCGCTGCCCTGCCCGCGCCGCTCGAACTCCAGCGGGCCCTACGCCCGTTGCAGCGCTACCGCCCGGCGGCTCCCCCGCTGCGCCGCACCCTCGACGAGACGGCGACCGCGGAGCTCAGCGCCCGGTCCGGCGGGATGATCATGCCGGTCTTCCGCGGCGCGTCCCGAGGGGAGGCGCTCGTGCAGTGCGTCATGGACGCCTCGTCCTCGATGCTGGTGTGGGACCGGATGTTCGGAGAAATCCAGCAGATATTCGGCCAGTTGGGCGCCTTCCGGGATGTGCAGGTGCGCTATCTGCACCAAGGGCCCGACGGCGCGGCCGCAGTGAGCCGCAGCCCCGATCCGGCCGCCGCGCCGCTGAACTCCGCGGACCGGCTGAGCGATCCGACCGGCCGCCGTGTGACCGTACTGGTCAGCGACTGCGCAGGTCCGCTCTGGCACAGCGGCCGGGCCCACCGTCTGCTGCACCAGCTGGCCCGACAGGCGCCGACGGCCGTGCTCCAGCCCCTGCCGCAGCGGATGTGGAATCGGACCAGGCTGCCGGTCACCTACGGTTCGCTGTCCCGCGGCGAGGGCCCGGGCGGAGCCGCCGTCCTGAAGGTCACGGAGCATGCCGGTACGGGGCCCGCCGTGCATCCGGGAGCCCTGGCGATTCCCGTACTCCCGCCGGTGGAGGGCGCGTTGGCGGCCTGGGCGAGGCTGCTGTCCGGTACCGGCGCGGGGCAGATCTCCGGAGCCGTCGGCTGGGTGCGGGCCGATCAGCCCGCGGCGGCCGCTCAGCGTCCCGGCGACGGGCTGTCCTCGCTCCAGTTGGTCAGCCGCTTCCGCTCGGCGGCCTCCCCGGTCGCCGGACAGCTGGCCGTCTATCTCGCGGCGGCCCCCTTGTACCTGCCGGTGATGCAGTTGGTGCAGCGCACGATGCTGCCCCATTCGGGGCCGTCCGAACTCGCCGAGGTGCTGCTGAGCGGGCTGCTTTCACGGAGCAAGGCCGAGGACGGAGCCGAGGACGGCGGCCAGTGGTACGAGTTCGCGCCCGGAGTCCGGGAGGCGCTGCTCGGCCCGCTGGGCCGGGACGAGGCGCTGCTCGTGCTCAAGCACTGCTCGCAGTACGTCGAGCAGCGCTTCGGAAAGGGCGGGCCGAACTTCCCCGCCCTGGCCTTCGCCCAGCTCGGCGAGGGCCGGTACGGCTCGTCGCGGGCCACCCACACCACGGACACGATGGGGAACGGCGCG
This sequence comes from Streptomyces sp. NPDC047515, assembly GCF_040643055.1. Lineage (NCBI taxonomy): Bacteria > Bacillati > Actinomycetota > Actinomycetes > Kitasatosporales > Streptomycetaceae > Streptomyces > Streptomyces sp. NPDC047515. The sequence goes on along the minus strand of NZ_JBEYTM010000002.1, from coordinate 196,240 downwards.
CCCGACGGGGAGTTCGAAGAGGGTGACGAGAACGGGGAGGGCGGCACAAGCGGCGGGTCGCACGTCCCCCACCCCTTCGCCGAGGTCGCGGTCCGCGTACTGGAGCGATTCATGCCCCTGCCCGAGCAGTTCGTGAGGGAGAGCGGCCGGGACGCCCACCGAGGCTCCGTCCAGACACCGAACGCGGCGGTGGAGAGCGCCCGTGTCCTGGTACGGCACTTCGAATCGGACAGCATGGTGCAGTACCTGATCGACGCCGTGCAGCTGCTGCGGGGAGCCACGGAGCGTGAGGAAGCGCCGGGCACCGACCCCGAGCTGTGGGCGGAGTACTCGCGTTGCGTCCTGCGGCTGTGGGAGGTGCAGGGGGACGCCGAGCTGCTCCGCGAGGCGGAGTACGCCGCCGAACGGGCCGTCGCGCACCCCGGAGCGGTGCGCGAACGCGCCGTGCTGGCCAAGGTGCTGCACGCCGCGGCGGACGACCGGCGGCGGCGCGGCGACCGGCGCGGCGCGCTGGAACTGCTGCGCCGCGCCGACCGCGAGTACACGGCAGCCTGCTCTGACCCCGGTCTGGAACCGGCCGAGGCACTCCGGCTCACCCTGGAGCGGGTCCGGGCCCTGGAGGCGCAGTGGCGGCTCGACGGCGACACCGCTCTGCTGCAGGCCGCGTACGGCATGCTGGAGGCGTTCGCCGACGTCTGGCCCGACCAGGAGAACCGGCCCACCGCCCTGCCGCTGGCCCACGGCCGCACCCTGCTGAAACTGGCCGGGGCCACCGTCGACACCGAACAGTCCCGGGTGTACGCCGGTCAGGCGGCACGCTCCTTGCGGACGGCGTTCGAACAGAGCGGCGGCCGGCACACCATGGGAACCGAGATACGCATCCTGCTGGACTTGGTGGACGCCCTGCTCGGCTCGGGCGAGGAACCGGACGAGGCCGCGACGCTGATCGAGCAGGCCCTGGAGACGGTGCGGGAGCAGCGGCAGCGCGCCCTGCTGCAGACCCGCGCGGGCCGAGTCCGCGTCGCGCGCTACGAGCACACCGGCAACCCGGAGGCTCTCGTCGAGGCGGCCGACTGGTTCGCCCGCGCCGCGCGCGGCGTCCCGCGCGACTCGCAGGCCCACGCCGATCTGCTCGCCGAGTGGGGTGGCACGCTGCTGCGCCGCGCCCGACTGCCCGACGGCCGCGCGTACATCGGTGCCGCGGTACGGGTGTTGCGGGACTGCCGTACGGAGACCGCGACGGGGGGTACCCGCCAGGCCGAGCGGCTGCTGATGCTGGGGCGGGCGCTGATGCTGCGGCACCGCGCCACCGAGGACCGGGTCGACCTGCGGGAGGCCGAGCATCTCTTCGGGCTCGCCGCCCAGGAGGCCACCGACCCGCTGACCTCGGCGCGCTGCTGGCTGGAACTGGGCCTGTCCCACCTGGACGCCTCCCGGGTGCTGCGCCGCCCCGCCCGGCTCGACGAGGCGGCCGAGGCGTTCCGGTTCGCCGCCGAGGCGGCCCGCACGGCAGAAGCGGAGTTGGACGGTCCGCAACAGCGCCAAGAAGCAGTCGAGTTGGGTGCTACAGCCAACCATTGGCGGGGTATGACCTACGAAAGGGCGGGACGCCCTCGGGCCGCACGCGAGGCGTACCGGGCGGCCCGTCAGGAATGGCGCAAACTGCCGGACGGCGGCGGCGCGGCGGGCGAGTCGACCGCCGAGCGGCTGGCGGAGCTGGAGCGCTGACTGTTCGACGGAGAGCATTCGGCGATCTGACGTCGGGGTGATGCGCGCCGTGTGCGACCGGCGTACGGCCGACGCCGGTCGGCGGCGCCCCCAGTCAGGCGTATGCCTGGCTGAGCGGGGCATCGGTACAGGAGCGACGGGTGTCCACGGCCCGCATCGACGCCATGGGCGGGCGTGCGGGCACCTTTCGTGGAGCGGCAGGGGCGAACGCGGCGCGGGCGCCGGTGCCGTGCGAGCAGGGACACGCGTGTCAGGGACGCGGGCTCGACGGGATGCGCTCAAGGGCGAGCACATCACGGGCGGCTCGATGCGGCGGTTACGGGGAGACATGATGAGCGAGTCGATACGCGACGGCGGGCCGGACGAGGGACCGCCCAACGGGCCGGATGCACTGCCGGATCTGCTGGAGCTCGATCTGGAGGCCCTGCGGACACTGAACCACCCGGTGCTCTGCGAAGTGGTCGCGGACCTGCGCGGCCGGGCCGAACAGCCGCGGGAGATGTTGTGGGGATTCACCAACGCCTTCTGAGCCGGGTCGCCGGGCCGCCTCGCCGGAAGAGGCCGCACGATTTCGGTCCGGGGCCCGGTTGAACAGGACATCGTGGTCCGGGACCGGTTTGCCCGCACGGCAGACCAGGGATACTCGCCACGGGCCGACAACGGGGGCCGACCCCGGAGACGTGCAGCACGGGGGTGCCGGAGTGTCTCGACAGGCGACGCCGCGCACGCCCCGGCGCCCGGGGCCCCACGCCGACGGCCGGACCCCGCTGCCCTTCGGCCAGTTCATCGTCAAGGTACACGGCCGCTGCAATCTCGCCTGCCGCTACTGCTACCTCTACGAGGGCCCGGACCGGACCTGGCGTGATCGCCCGGCCGCCGCCGCACCCGCCGTTCTGGACCGCGCGGCGGAGCGGATCGCCGAACACGCGGCGGCCCACGGACTGAGCGGCGCGGCCCTCGTCCTGCACGGCGGCGAACCCCTCCTGGCGGGCGTCGACCGGCTGACCGCCCTCTCCGACCGGGTCCGCGACCTGGTGCCCGCGGGCTGCACCGTCCACGCCACCGTGCAGACCAACGGCACCCTGCTCAACGATGCGCGCGTCGCCGCTCTCGCCCGGCACGGCATACGCGTCGGCATCAGCCTCGACGGCGGCCTGGCCGCCCACAACACCCGGCGCACCGACCGCGCCGGACGCCCCTCCTGGCCCGCCGCCTCGCGCGGCGCCCGGCTCCTGGCCGACCGGTACCCCGGCGTGTACGGCGGCGTCCTCACCGTCGTCGACCCCCGGACCGACCCGATCGAGACGTACGAGTCGTTGCTCGCCCTGCGTCCGCCGGCCCTGGACCTGCTGCTGCCGCACGGCAACTGGACGAACCCCCCGCCGGGACTGCCCGTCGCGGGGGCGACCCCCGCAGGGCCGGGATCGGGCCGCCCGACCCCGTACGGCGACTGGCTCACCACCGTCTTCGACCGCTGGTGGCGGGCCGGACGCCGGGAGACCCGGGTGCGGCTCTTCGAGGAGTGCCTCGCCCTGCTGCTGGGTCTGCCCGCCGCCACCGAATCGCTCGGCCTCGACCCCGTCAACGCCATCGTCGTCGAGACCGACGGGACGATCGAACAGGTGGACTCCCTCAAGTCCGCCTATGACACGGCCGCCGCCACCGGGCTCGACATCTTCCGCCACACCTTCGACGACGCCCTGCGCCACCCCGGCGTCGCCGCCCGTCAGGCAGGCGCCGACGCGCTCGCCGGCGCCTGCCGCGCCTGTCCGCTGCTGACCGTCTGCGGTGGCGGCCACTACGCACACCGCTACCACGCGGCCCACGGCTTCACCAACCCGTCGGTCTACTGCGCCGATCTCGAACGGCTGGTACGCCACATCGCGGGCCGGTTGTCCGACGCGACCGCAGGAGAACACCGATGATCCCCCCACTCCCGGACCACGCGCTCCACGAACTCGGCCGCACCGAGGGCGGGGCCGACACCCTCCACCTGCTCGTACGCGACCAGGACACCCGACGGCTCCTCCTCCTGCGTGCCGTGCTCGACGCGGCCGAGGCGGCCCCCACGACCGTCCGCCCGCCCCGGCTGCTCGACCGGATCCGTCAGGACTGGGCTCTGCTGGAGACGGCGGAACGCGCCGACCGGGCCGCCGTGCGCACCGTCCTGCTCCACCCCCTCGTCGGCCCCTGGGCGCAGCGCTGCCTGCGCGGCCTCGCCGGTGCCGGTTCCCGAGCCGAACTCCGCGCGGACCTGCACCACTTGAGCGCTCTTGCGGCCGCGGCAGCGATCCGTGCCGGAACCGAGTTCACGGCCCGCCTCGCCGCTCACGGCGGACTGCTGTCCCTGCCCACTCTGGGCGCCCTGCGCACGGCGTCCGGCCCGGTCGACATCGCCTTCCGCGGCGGAGACCTGACGATGCGTGCGGTCGCGGGCGGGCCGCCCCTGACCGCACACGCGCAACCGGACGGAACGACTTCCTCGGCCGACCCGCGCTGGCTGCCCGTGTTCGCCCTGCCCGCCGTGCCCGGCGGCGTCGGAACCGTACCCCTGGACGACGTCGATCCGTACCGCACCGACGGGGCCGGGCTCCGGCGCCACGGACTGAGCGCCGCCACCCACATCGACGACCACGAGCGCAAGGCCTGGGCCGAGTCCTGGTCCGGGGTGGGGCCCCTGCTCCGTATCGGCGGCGCACACCGTCTCACCGAAGCGGTCGTCCTGCTGCGCTGCCTGGTGCCGCTCGGCCCGCCCCCCGGCTCCGGGCCCGTCGGAGAGGGCGCGGCGCACTGCAGCGGCACCAGGCGCGAGGCGTTCGGCGCCGTCCTCAGCAGCAGACCGGCCACCCCCGCCTACTTCGTCTCGACCCTCGTCCATGAACTCCAGCACACCAAACTGGCCGCCCTCGGCTCCCTCGCACCGCTGCACCACGAGGACGCCGCACCGCGTCACTTCGCTCCCTGGCGCTCCGACCCGCGCCCCTTCGACGGCCTTCTCCAGGGCGCCTACTCGCACCTCGCGCTCGCCGACTACTGGCAGCGGTTCGCGCTCGCCGCGCAGCGTGTCACCCACCGCGACCTGGCGTGGGCCGAGCATGCCCGCTGCCGCGAACAGGTCGGTGCCGTGCTGCCCGTGCTGGCGGGATCGGCGGCACTGACCCATGAAGGCCGGGTACTGGTCAACGAGATGATCACGCTCTACCACCGTCTGGACGATTGTCCGCCCCCGACGGGTCATCTCGCGCGGGCGCAGGCGTACGTGGCCACCACCAAGGTGATATGGCAGCAGAGGAACGGCTCGCGAACACAGTGAACAGCCCCCGCGACACCGGCTGGAGCGACCATGCTCCGGTGTATGTTGAAAGAGCTCGCATCGAGGCAGGGAGACGGTTGAATGCCCGGAACGCGTAAGCAAGTTGGAGCAACCGGGACGCAGACCGTCACCATCAGTTCCGCCGGTTTCAACCGCGCCTGGGCGGCGTGGATCGCGGACCGTCTGGAGCGGCGTGGAGTGACGGTGGTCCAGCAGCGCTGGGACCCCCCGGTGGAGATCCCGCTGGAGGAGTCCCTGCGGGACCTGACCCTGTCCCGAGGCCAGGTTCTGGTGATCCTCAGCGACTGGTACTTCCAGCTCGGACCCCGTAGCCACGACGAGTGGAACAGGGCTCTGCGCGAGGTCGTCGCCCCTGATCCCGACCGCTTCGCCGCCGTCTCCGTCACCACCTCCGCGCTGCCCGGGGCCACCTCCGTCCTCGGCGCGGCCGACTTGACCAACGTCGGTGCCGACGAGGCCGAGCGGCGGCTACTGACCCGCCTGGGCCTGCCCACGGACCCGCTGCCCGCCTCCGCCGAGACCCGGCCGGGCCCCCGCTACCCGGCCGACACCCCCGAGGTGTGGGGCGGGGTACCGCGCCGCAACACCCGGTTCACCGGGCGTGAGGAACTGCTCAACAAGGCGTACCGGGCCGTCCAGGACGCCGGCCCCGGCGCCGGGGTCGTGACCCTGTACGGCATGTCCGGCGTCGGCAAGACCCAGTTGGCCGCGGAGTACGTCTACCGCTTCGGTTCCGAGTACGACGTGGTCTGGTGGGTGCCCGCCGACCGGCGCGCGCTCTACCGCCAGAGGCTCGCCGAACTCGCCCCCGAACTGGGCCTGTCCACCGGCGTCGAGTACGGCGAGCGGCTGCGCGCGGTACGGGACGCGCTGCGCCGCGGCGAACCGCACTCCCACTGGCTCCTCGTCCTCGACGGTGCCGACGAGCCCGAACACATCTGGGACCTCGTGCCGACCGGTCCCGGGCACGTCCTCATCACCTCGCGCAACCCGGAGTGGGGCGAGCACAACAGCAACCTCGTCGAGGTACCCGTCTACAGCCGGGACGAGTCGGTCGCCTTCATCCGGCGCCGCGCCCCGCGCCTGACCCCCGCCGAGGCGGACCGGCTCGCCGACACGCTCGAAGACCTCCCGCTGCTCCTCGACCAGACCGCGGGCTGGCTGAACGACTCCGACCTGTCGGTCGAGGAGTACATCGAACTCCTCGAAGGCGGCATCGACCAGGACGTCGTCAAGGTCTCCGCGGACTTTCCGCTCGCCTTCCAGACCGCCTGGTCGATACTGCTGAACAAGCTCAAGGACACCGTCCCCGAGTCCGTCGACCTGCTCCGACTGTGCAGTTTCTTCGCACCCGGCTCCATCCCCGTGCGGCTGCTGAAGGAAATGCCCGCCGGTGAGCTGCCGGAACAGGTCTCCGGCCTGATGAACGACCCGCTGCTGTGGAACAAGGCGATCGGCCAGCTCCGTCAGTACTCCGTGGTCCGGCTGGAGTCCCACGAATCGGCCGTCGACGAGGCGTCGTCCGGCGAATCGCTCTACATGCACCGCATGGTCCACCAGATCGTCGGCCACGACATGACGGAACGGGACCGCCAGGAGTTCATCGACGTGGTCCGCCGGGCTCTCGCGGCCGCGGACCCCGGCAGGCCCACCGACACCCGGCTGTGGCCCGCCTACGCCGAGATCACCCCGCACCTGAAATGGGCCGACGTGCTCAAGAGCACCGACCCGGCGGTGCAGACCCTGGTGCTCAACTGCCTGCGCTACATGTACCTCTCCGGGGAGTACCGGGCCGGCATCAAGCTGGGTGAACGCGCCATGAAGGCCTGGCGGGAGCTGCTGGGCGAGGATCACGCCAGGATCTGGGACCTCAGCTACCACTACGCCAACCTGCTGCGGGCCGTCGGTGACTACGCCGGCACGGAAGCGATCGAACGCGCCGCCGTGGACCATCTGCGTACCGAGCGCGGCGTACAGGACCTGGAGCACCTGCGCGCCGCCGGAGGCCTCGCCGCCGACCTGCGGGGCCTCGGCCGGTACGACGAGGCACTGGAGATGTCCGGCTGGGTCCTCGCCGCCTACCGTGAACTGCTGGGCGACCAGGACTCACGCACGCTCAACGCCCAGAACAACCTGGCCGTTTCGCTGCGGCTGCTCGGCCGGTACGAGGAGTCGCTGGAGCTCAACCAGCGAACCCTGGAAGCCCGTCGGCAGTTCTTGGGCCAGCGTCACAACTGGACCCTGTCCTCCCAGACCAGCTACGCCATCGACCTGCGCCTGCTCGGCCGCTACGGCGACGCGCTGTCGCTCCAGAACCAGAGCGTCCGGGTGCACCGGCTGGTCATGGGCCACGACAATCCGCAGACCCTGGGAGCCGAATACAACCTCGCACTGTGCCACTACCGCTCGGGAGAGCGCGCCACGGCCTCGGCCCTGTTCACCCGGGTGCTGGAGCGATGCGAACGGGTGCTGGGCGAGGACGATCCGCTGACCATGATGTTCGCGGCCGGCCAGAGCTGCTTCGCCCGCGAGCACGCGGACATCGACCAGGCCAGGGGCATAAGCGAGAAGGTCGTCGACGGCTATGTGCACATGCTCGGCGAGGACCACCCCTTCGTGGCGGGAACCCGGGCCAACCACGCCCTGATCCTGCGCAACGTGGGCGAGCGGGACCACGCCCACGCACTGCTGGAAGGGGCCCTCGCCGCGTTGACACAGGCGGTTGGCGAGTACCACCCCTGGACCCTGGGGTGTGCCATCAACGCCTCGGCGCTGCGCAACCTGGTGGGAGACCCGGAATCCGCGGCCACGCTGACGGACTCGGTCATCGCCAGAGCCACCGAGACCCTCGGCCGGACCCACCCGTTGACCCTCTCCGCCCGGGTCGCGCACGCCGCGGACCTGCGCGGCGTCCGGGAGCGGCAGCGGGCCGAGAAGGTCGAGAACGAGGCGCTGGGCGACCTGGCGACCACCCTCGGCGCCCAGCACGTCCATACGGTCTCGGCCCGTTCGCGCAACCGCCCGTACTGGGACTTCGAGCCACCGATCGTCTGAGAAGAGGCGCTGCCCGCGCACCGGCAGCACCCCGCACGGCGTCGGCCAAGACCGAAGGGCCCGGCCCCGCGAACAACTCGCGGGACCGGGCCCTGGTGCGTACAGCAGCGGGTCAGGCGTCGAAGACCTCGGCGACCAGCTGGGCCTGCTCGGCCTGGTGGCGCTTGGCGGAGCCCACCGCCGGGGACGAGCTGTGCGGCCGCGAGATGCGGCGCAGACGCTCACCGTGCGGGACGTCGGCGCCGACGGCCAGGTCCAGGTGGTCGATCAGGTTCAGGGCGATGAACGGCCAGGCGCCCTGGTTGGCCGGCTCCTCCTGGGTCCAGAGGTACTTCTCGGCGTTCGGGTACTTGGCGATCTCGGCCTGCAGCTCGGCACCCGGCAGCGGGTACAGCCGCTCCAGACGGATGATCGCGGTGTCCGTGACGCCACGCTTCGTGCGCTCGGCCTCCAGGTCGTAGTAGACCTTGCCGGAGCAGAAGACGACCTTGCGGACGTCGTCCGCGTTCACCGAGTCGTCGCCGATCACCGGACGGAAGCCGCCGGTGGTGAACTCCTCCACCTTCGACGCGGCCGCCTTGAGGCGGAGCATCGACTTCGGGGTGAAGACGATCAGCGGCTTGTGGTGCGGGTTGTGCACCTGCCACCGCAGGAGGTGGAAGTAGTTCGACGGCAGGGTCGGCATGGCGACCGTCATGTTGTTCTGCGCGCAGAGCGTGAGGAAGCGCTCCGGGCGGGCGGACGAGTGGTCCGGGCCCTGGCCCTCGTAGCCGTGCGGCAGCAGCAGCGTGACGCCGGAGGTCTGACCCCACTTCTGCTCGGCCGAGGAGATGAACTCGTCGACGACGGTCTGCGCGCCGTTGACGAAGTCACCGAACTGGGCCTCCCAGATGACCAGCGACTCCGGACGGGCCAGCGAGTAGCCGTACTCGAAGCCCATCGCCGCGTACTCGCTGAGCAGCGAGTCGTAGACGTTGTAACGGGCCTGCTCGTCGGAGAGGTAGAGCAGCGGGGTGTAGTCCTCGCCGGTCACCTGATCGACGAGGACCGCGTGGCGCTGGCCGAAGGTGCCGCGGCGGGTGTCCTGACCGGCGAGCCGGACCGGGGTGCCCTCCATCAGCAGCGAACCGATGGCCAGGGTCTCGCCCATGCCCCAGTCGATCGTGCCGTTCTCCACCGAGGCCGCGCGACGCTGCATCTGCGGCATCAGACGGGGGTGGACGGTGATCCGGTCGGGGATGTTGACCTGGGACTCCGCGATGACCTTCACGACCTCCTGGGAGACCGCGGTGGTCACGGCGACCGGGAACTCGGGCTGGACCTCGGGGGTCTGCGTCGGAGCCGGCAGCGAGGTGGCCTCGCGGACCTCCGCGAAGACCTTCTCCAGCTGGCCCTGGAAGTCCTGGAGCGCCTGCTCGGCCTCTTCCAGCGTGATGTCGCCGCGACCGATGAGGGACTCGGTGTAGAGCTTACGCACCGAGCGCTTCTTGTCGATCAGGGTGTACATCTGCGGGTTGGTGAACTCCGGATTGTCGCCCTCGTTGTGACCGCGGCGGCGGTAGCAGATGAGGTCGATCACGACGTCCTTGTTGAACGCCTGCCGGAACTCGAAGGCCAGCCGGGCGACCCGGACGACGGCCTCGGGGTCGTCACCGTTGACGTGGATGATCGGCGCCTCGATCATGCGCGCCACGTCGGTGGCGTACATCGAGGAGCGCGAGGACTCCGGGGCGGCGGTGAAGCCGACCTGGTTGTTGATCACCACGTGCACGGTGCCGCCGGTGCGGTAGCCGCGCAGCTGCGACATGTTGAGCGTCTCGGCGACGACGCCCTGGCCCGCGAAGGCCGCGTCGCCGTGGAGCGCGACCGGCAGGACCGTGAAGTCCGTGCCGCCCTTGTTGATGATGTCCTGCTTGGCGCGGGCGATGCCCTCCAGGACCGGGTCGACCGCCTCCAGGTGCGAGGGGTTGGCGGCCAGCGAGACCTTGATCTGCTCGCCGTCCAGGCCGGTGAAGGTGCCCTCGGCGCCCAGGTGGTACTTCACGTCGCCGGAGCCGTGCATCGACCGGGGGTCGAGGTTGCCCTCGAACTCGCGGAAGATCTGCGCGTACGACTTGCCGACGATGTTCGCCAGCACATTCAGGCGGCCGCGGTGGGCCATGCCGATGACGACCTCGTCGAGGCGGGCCTCCGCCGCGGAGTCGATGACCGCGTCGAGCAGCGGGATGACGGACTCGCCGCCCTCCAGCGAGAACCGCTTCTGACCGACGTACTTGGTCTGCAGGAACGTCTCGAATGCCTCGGCGGCGTTGAGGCGGCGCAGGATGCGCAGCTGCTCCTCGCGCTCGGGCTGCTGGGCGCGCGGGCGCTCCACCCGGTCCTGGAGCCACTTGCGCTGTTTCGGGTCCTGGATGTGCATGAACTCGATGCCGGTGGTGCGGCAGTACGACTCACGCAGCACACCGAGGATGTCGCGGAGCTTCATCATCGACTTGCCGGCGAAACCGCCGACCGCGAAGTCCCGCTCCAGGTCCCACAGTGTGAGGCCGTGCTCGGTGATGTCGAGGTCGGGGTGCTTGCGCTGGCGGTACTCCAGCGGGTCGGTGTCGGCCATGACATGGCCGCGGACCCGGTAGGAGTGGATCAGCTCGAAGACCCGCGCGGCCTTGGTCACGTCGTTGTCGTGCGAGGCGTCGATGTCCGTGAGCCAGCGGACCGGCTCGTACGGGATGCGCAGCGACTTGAAGATCTCGTCGTAGAACTCGTTCTCGCCGAGCAGGAGCTGGGCGACGATCCGCAGGAACTCGCCGGAGGCGGCGCCCTGGATCACCCGGTGGTCGTACGTCGAGGTCAGCGTCATGACCTTGGAGATGCCCAGCTTGTTCAGGGTGTCCTGGGAGGTGCCCTGGAACTCGGCCGGGTAGTCCATCGCGCCGACGCCCATGATGAGGCCCTGTCCGGGCATCAGGCGGGGCACCGAGTGCACGGTGCCGATGCCGCCGGGGTTGGTCAGCGAGGCGGTGACTCCGGTGAAGTCGTCCATGCCGAGCTTGCCGTTGCGGGCGCGGCGGACGATGTCCTCGTACGCCTGCCAGAACTCGAAGAAGTTGAGCGTCTCGGCCTTCTTGATGGCCGCGACGACCAGCTGGCGGTCGCCGTTCGGCTTGACCAGGTCGATGGCCAGACCGAGGTTGACGTGGTCCGGCTTGACCAGGGTCGGCTTGCCGTCCTTCAGCGCGAAGGAGTGGTTCATCGCAGGCATGGCCTTGAGGGCCTGCACCATCGCGTACCCGATGAGGTGCGTGAAGGAGATCTTCCCGCCCCGGGCGCGCTTGAGGTGATTGTTGATGACGATGCGGTTGTCGAAGAGCAGCTTCACCGGAACGGCGCGGACGGACGTGGCCGTCGGCAGCTCCAGCGAGGCGTTCATGTTCTTCGCGACGGCGGCCGACGGGCCGCGCAGCGTCACGTACTCGGGGCCGGCCGGGGCCTCGGTGGCCGGCGCCGCCGCGGGCTTGGCCGGGGTTTCGGCGGCCTTCGCGGCCGGGGCCGGCGCGGCCTTCGCCGGGGCTGCGGGAGCAGCGGCGGCGGGAGCGGCCTGTGCGGGCGCCGGGGCCGCGGGCGCGGGGGTCTTCGCGGCCGGAGCCGGGACCTGCGCCGGGGCGGCCTGGGGCGCGGCTGCCGGTGCTGCGGCGGCCGGGGTCACCGCAGCCCCTGCGGCTGCGGCGCCGGGAACGGGCTTGTCCGCCGTGCCGGACGTACCCGGCTTGTAGTCGGCGAAGAAGTCCCACCAGGCGCGATCGACCGAATTGGGATCCTGGAGGTACTGCTGGTAGATCTCGTCGACGAGCCACTCATTGGGGCCGAACGCCGCGGCCGGGTCGGAACCCGGGCCGGCTTGGTCGGTCGAGATGCTCGAGTTACTGGGGGACTGAGACGACACGGCGGCAACCGCCCTCTTCCGCTTCACAAGGTGATGGACAGCGGAAATCAAGGCTACGCCTCCCCAGCCGTTCCACGCAGGCCGGGCCGCTCTTCGTCGCGCAAGTCACATCGGAAGGCGGGTTTCGGCGCAGGAAATGGCGGGAAACAAGCATTGTTCCGCCTCACTTCGGGTACGCGGCACCGCGGCTACGACCCCGTGGACCGTACCCGTTGAAGAGAACGCGTAGAACGTGCCCTTCCGGTTCGAACCCTATGTCAACCTCGCTGTTGCGGGATCCCCGGAAGAGTGACCTGAATGCGGCAGCCGCGAGCGGATTCGGCCACACCGATCCGTCCGCCGTGCAGATCCACCGCCCAGCGGGCGATCGCCAGGCCCAGCCCCGTACCGCCGTCGCTGCCGGGACCGTGCGGGGACGGCACCTCACCGCGGTTGAAACGCTCGAAGACCCGGTGCCGTTCGGACTCCGGGATGCCCGGACCCTCGTCCAGGACCTCCAGTGCCAGCGACTCCGGCCCGGCGCCCCGCCGGGCCAGCACCGTGACCCGGCCGTGCGGCGGGCTGTGCTTGACAGCGTTGTCGACCAGATTGGCCACCACCTGGTGCAGCCGTTCCGCGTCCGCGTGCGCGGTCAGCTCGGGCGGCGACACGTCCAGATGCAGATGTACGTCCTTGCGGGTGTGGTTCCCGGAGCCGGAGGGCAGCCGACGGTGCGAGGCGGCGAGATTCGCCTCCTTCAGCACACCCGACAGATACGGCCACACCTCGAAACGGCGGGCCTTCAGCGTGACCACCCCGCTGTCCAGACGGGACAGGTCCAGCAGCGTCTCCACCAGCCTGCCGAGCCGCTCGGTCTGCTTCAGCGCCGTGCGCATCGTCTCGGGATCGGCCGAGGACACCCCGTCCACGACGTTCTCCAGCACGGCTCTCAGCGCCGCGATGGGCGTCCGCAGCTCGTGCGACACATTGGCCACCAGCTCCTTGCGATGCCGGTCCACGGCCTCCAGGTCGTCCGCCATGCGGTTGATCGTCTGGGCCAGATCGCCGAGCTCGTCCCGCCGGTCGGCGCCGCTCACCCGTCTGGTGTAGTCGCCGTGGGAGATGGACCGGGCCACGGTCGTCATCTCGTCCAGCGGTGCCGTCAGACCGTGCGCCACGAACTGGGTGATCAGCAGGGTCGCGATCACCGAGAACACCGTGATGAAGCGCAGCTCGGTCCTGGTGCGCAGGGCCACCATCAGCAGCCCGGTGGTGATGAACACCGACACCACCACGAGCGTGCCCAGCTTGGCCTTGACCGAGAAGGGACGCAGTCCGGAACCGGGCCGGGTCATGGCGCAGGGGTCTCCAGGGCGTAGCCGACACCGTGCACGGTACGGATCCGTTCCGCGCCGATCTTCCGGCGCAGGGCCTTGATGTGGCTGTCGACCGTGCGGGTGCCGGAGGCGTCCGCCCAGTCCCAGACCTCGGCCAGCAGCTGCTCCCGGGAGAGCACCGCGCGCGGCGTGTTGGCCAGGCAGACCAGCAGGTCGAACTCGGTCGGCGTGAGGTGGACGTCGTCGGTGCGCACCCGGACCCGGCGCTGTGCGTGATCGATCTCCAGCTCGCCGAGGCGCAGTATGCCGCTGCGCGGTGTGACCGCGGCCAGCGCCGCGCGCTCGACCCGGCGCAGCAGGACGTGCACCCGGGCCGCCAGCTCGCGCATCGAGAACGGCTTGGTCATGTAGTCGTCGGCGCCGACCCCGAGGCCGACCAGCATGTCGGTCTCGTCGTCCCTGGCGGTCAGCATCAGCACCGGCACCGGCCGCTGGGCCTGGACGCGGCGGCAGACCTCCAGGCCGTCGAAGCCGGGGAGCATGATGTCGAGCACCATCAGATCGGGCTGCCACGCCTCGGCCGCGTCCACGGCCGCGGGTCCGTCGAGTGCGGTCTGCACCAGAAAGCCCTCGGCCCGCAGCCGGGCGGAAATGGCATCGACGATCGTGGCGTCGTCCTCGACCACCAGCACCCGGCGCTGCGCGCCCGGGGTGGCCGCGACACCGTTGTGGGTGGTGTGTGTCTGTTCCATCGCCCCGCCCCTGCCCGCTCTCGCGGGGGCCATTCCCCCCGGACGCGCGGTCTTCGCTTGTGGATGTCATGGGTGATCCCGTCACCGGTCAGCAGCGTAAAGGCAGCGGACTGCTCTCGGCTACGCAGGGTGTAACGGCTTCGGCGCAATGGAAGTGGCGGAGTGTCGGCCTTGTGGCGCTTGGCCCCGGGCGTTCGGGGGTCATGGCTGCCCGGTGGGGGGCTGCCGGTCTGTCCGAAGTGCGAGATGAACCACGTCGGGAACACCTCGGGCAACACTGACCTCTTCGGTTCTTACCCCACTGAATCCGGCATTCCGCAAGGCTTGTTCGAACTCGGCGGACGGTTGTGCGGACCACACTGCGAGAACACCGCCGGGCGTCAGTCGCTCCCGGCAGTCCGTCAGGCCGGCGGGGGAGTACAGGCCGATGTTGTCCTCGGTGACGGTCCAGTCCGGTCCGTTGTCGATGTCCAGGCACAGGGCGTCGTAACGGTCCGTAGTCGTGTGCAGGTACGAGACGAGATCCGTCGTCAGGACCGTGGTCCGCGGATCGGCGAGCGCCGCCTTGGAGATCGCGGCCAGCGGCCCCTCCCGGTGCCAGTCCACGATCGCCTGCTCCCGTTCGACGACGGCGATCCGCCCCCACCGCGGTTCGTCGGCGGCCCGAACCAGAGAGAAGCCGACCCCGAGCCCCCCGATGAGCACCGCCGGGGCCGGCCGCTCGGCGGGCAGCGCGGCCAGCGCCGCGTCGATCAGCAGCCGCTCGGAACGCCCGTCCGAGGTGTCCATCAGGAAGCACCCGTTGGCGATGATCTCGAAGTCGTCCCCCCGCTCCCGCAGCACGACCTCGCCGTACGGGCCTTCACGGCGGTCGAGTGTGACAGGGGCGAGGGTGTCGGGGCCGTGGATGTCGGGCATGCGCGGATCTCCGGTGCTGGCGGACACGGTCCCCGCCATCCTGTCCGGTCGACGCGGTCGGCGGCCAGCGGATTGCCCGGTCGGTGCCGGAGGCGTGCGCCGGTGGCACCGTCCCGGGCCGCGGGGCGTGCGCCGGCGAGGAACCACGTCCGCCCGGGGAACGTAAGCGCATATAGAGGAACCACGTCCGCCCGGGGAGCGTAAGCGCATATAAGAGGACGGGAGAATGGCGTGGTCGATGCTCCGGCGCGAAGCGATCACCCGTTTTCGGTCACCTCATGTGGCTCAGGCCATGGACGACGTAGGGGAGGATCGCGGAGGGTAGGACGTTGTCGTGGGGGGCTTGTACGGAAAGGGGCCTCGCGCGGTGCATCAGAGTACGGATGAAGCGGCTGGCGAGGAACGACGCGAGGCGCCGCCGCTCGACGCCATACCGCGTCAGCGCCGCAAGGCAGAGGGCGCCGCTCCTTTGGCCCGGAAGTCCCCGAAGGCCGGCGAGGCGCGCAAGGCCCGCCGTCGGCTGCGGCTGCTGCCGACGCCCACCGGTACCCCGTTCACCTTCGGTTATCTGCTGGTGCTCGTCGGCACGTCGCTCTTCATGGAGTTCGCCGACCAGGACACCGTGTCCGCGGTCCTGCGCGCGTCGAGCACGGATGTCGCGCACCTCGGCGAGACCCCGCTGCTCGTCCTGGCCGCCAGCGCCCTCTGGGTCGTCGGCGGGCTCACCTCGCCGTACGTCGTCGGCTTCGCCCTCGTGCTGACCGCCCTGGAGCGCCGCATCGGGGGGTGGCGCACCGCCGGGGTGTTCCTGCTCGGCCATGTCGTGGCGACGCTCGCCACGGAAATCCCGGTCGGGCTCTCCGTGGTGGCCGGTCAGCTGCCGGAGTCCTCGCTGCACCGGCTCGACTACGGCATCAGCTTCGGGCTGATGGCGAGCGTGGGCGCCCTCGCCGGGCTGCTCGTGCCGTGGCTGCGGGTGCTGGTGCTCGGCGGCGTCGGTGCGATGCTGCTGCACGATCTGTTCGAGCTGAGCAGCCCCCTCACCAACTGGGGGCATCCGCTGGCGCTGCTGCTGGGCGTGGGCTGCTGGCCGCTGTTGCGCCGGGTCGTCGCGGCCCGGGGCATGGTGATCAGGGGCGCGGGGCCTTCTCGCCGTGCATCGCGAGGTATTCGGCTGCCGGCCAGGGCGCCAGATCGTCGATGAGCATGGCCACGACGGCCGGGTCGGCGGAGGGTGCGCGGCCCGTGCGGGCGGCCACCACGCATCTGCTCGATCCGCTCCGGGTGGTCCGGAAAGAAGCGGGCGAACACCTCGGCGGACTCCACCAGGTCGCTGGTCCAGCCGCCCCACCGAGGCATGAACCAGGGTGTACCCCGACCGGACGATACGACGGGCGACGCCGGAGGATGGCGCGCCCGGTGATCGCTCACAGCGAACGCACCCCGGGGAACAATGGGCGGCTCAGGAGCATTGAGTCTGCATAGCTCAACTTGACTGCCGAAGGGGAGATAATGGCTACCGATTCCAATGCGGTCACTCCGCTCGCCCTGCCCGTGCTGCCGCTCGACGACGAGGTCGTGCTGCCCGGGATGGTGGTGCCTCTGGACCTGTCCGACACCGATGTGCGCGCCGCCGTGGAGGCCGCGCAGGCCGTGGCCCGCGAGGGCGGCGGCAAGCCCGAGGTGCTCCTGGTGCCGCGGATCGACGGGACGTACACCGGTACCGGTGTCATCGGCACCGTCGAGCAGGTCGGACGGCTTTCGGACGGGGATCCGGGCGCGCTCATCCGCGGCCGTGGCCGGGTGCGGATCGGGGCCGGGACCAGCGGACCGGGGGCCGCGCTCTGGGTGGAGGGGACCCGGGTCGACGCGGTCGTCCCCGACCCGCTCCCCGGAGCCGCCGCCGAGCTGGTCAAGGAGTACAAGGCACTCGCCACCAGCTGGCTGAAGAAGCGCGGTGCCTGGCAGGTCGTGGACCGGGTCCAGCAGATCGAGGACATCTCCGCGCTCGCCGACAATTCCGGATACTCACCCTTCCTCACCACCGCCCAGAAGGTGCAGCTCCTGGAGACCGTGGACGCGGTCGCCCGGCTGAAGCTCGCCATCCAGTGGCTCGGTGAACACCTCGCCGAGCAGGACGTCGCCGAGTCCATCGCCAAGGACGTCCAGGAGGGCGTCGACAAGCAGCAGCGCGAATTCCTGCTGCGGCGCCAGCTCGAAGCCGTGCGCAAGGAGCTCTCCGATCTCAACGGCGGGTCCGGTTCCGCCGCGGACGAGTCCGACGACTACCGGGCGCGCGTCGAGGCCGCCGACCTTCCCGAGCACGTCCGCGAGGCGGCGCTCAAGGAGGTCGACAAGCTGGAGCGCTCCTCCGACCAGAGCCCCGAGGGCTCCTGGATCAGGACCTGGCTCGACACCGTCCTCGAACTGCCTTGGACGGAACGGACCGAGGACGCGTACGACATCCGGGGCGCCCAGGAGATCCTCGACGCCGAGCACTCCGGCTTGCAGGACGTGAAGGAGCGGATCACCGAGTACCTGGCGGTCCGCAAGCGGCGTTCCGACCGCGGCCTCGGCGTCGTCGGCGGGCGGCGCGGCGGTGCCGTGCTGGCGCTGGTGGGTCCTCCGGGCGTGGGCAAGACCTCGCTCGGCGAGTCCGTCGCACACGCCATGGGGCGCAAGTTCGTCCGCGTCGCCCTCGGCGGTGTGCGGGACGAGGCGGAGATCCGCGGCCACCGGCGTACCTACGTCGGCGCCCTGCCGGGGCGTATCGTGCGGGCCGTCAAGGAGGCCGGTTCGATGAACCCGGTCGTCCTGCTCGACGAGATCGACAAGGTCGGCTCGGACTTCCGGGGCGACCCGGCCGCCGCCCTTCTCGAAGTCCTCGACCCGGCGCAGAACCACACCTTCCGCGACCACTACCTGGAGGTCGAACTCGACCTCAGCGACGTCGTCTTCCTGGCCACGGCCAATGTGCTCGAAGCCATCCCGGAGGCCCTGCTGGACCGGATGGAATTGGTCCGGCTCGACGGCTACACCGAGGACGAGAAGGTCGTCATCGCCCGCGACCACCTGCTCCCGCGCCAGCTGGAACGGGCCGGTCTGGAGAAGGACGAGGTGACGCTCGACGAGTCCGCGCTGCGCAAGCTGGCCGGCGAGTACACCCGTGAAGCGGGCGTACGGAACCTGGAGCGGGCCGTCGCCCGGCTGCTCCGCAAGGTCGCGGCCCAGCACGAACTGGGCGACCGGGAGCTGCCGTTCACGGTCACCGAGACGGATCTGCGCGGTCTGATCGGACGGCCGCACCACGTCCCCGAGTCTGCCCAGGACCCGGCCGAGCGCCGGACCTCGGTGCCGGGCGTGGCCACCGGGCTCGCGGTGACCGGGGCGGGCGGCGACGTGCTGTTCGTGGAGGCGTCGTTGGCCGACCCGGAGACCGGGGCGTCCGGGCTGACCCTCACCGGTCAGCTCGGCGACGTGATGAAGGAGTCCGCGCAGATCGCGCTGAGCTTCCTGCGGTCGCACGGCGCGGAGCTGGAGCTGCCGGTCGCCGACCTGAAGGACCGCGGCGTGCACATCCACTTCCCGGCGGGAGCGGTCCCCAAGGACGGCCCGAGTGCCGGTATCACGATGACGACGGCGCTGGCCTCGCTGCTCTCCGGACGGCTGGTCCGTACGGATGTGGCGATGACCGGTGAGGTCTCGCTGACCGGGCGGGTGCTGCCGATCGGCGGCCTGAAGCAGAAGCTGCTGGCCGCGCACCGGGCCGGGATCACCACCGTGGTGATCCCGAAGCGGAACGAGGCCGACCTGGACGACGTTCCGGCCGAGGTCCTGGACACCCTGGAGGTCCATCCGGTGACGGACGTCCGCCAGGTGCTGGAGATCGCCCTCGCGCCGGCCGTCGCGGCCAGGCCCGAGGAGAGGATCCCGGCCGCGGCGTAGCCGCCACGGAGTGACGGACGTGGCACCGCGTGCGCGACCGGTACGGACGGCCCGCCTCCCCGGCAACGGGTGGGCGGGCTGTTCCGCGTGTGCCGGCGGGCGGGCCCGCGAAGGCCGGCCCGCAGCCTCCGCGAGCAGCGCACCGGAGGCCGCGGCGGCCGACGGTTCGACTCCGACAGGCTCTTCGGCAAGCTCAGCACCCGCCGGTACGGGCATCGGCGTCGGCCGGCCGGTGGGCTCCGTCGCCGTCGGCCGCGGAGTCGCGATCAGGGGCGGTAGATCGTCCCCGGGACGGGCTCGGCGGGCGCCATCAGCTGCGGGACGGTGACAAAGGTGTAGCCCTGCTTCTTCAGCGCGTCGATGATGCCGGGCACCGCGGGCACCGTGCCCTTGTAGATGTCGTGCAGCAGGATGATGCCGTCCTTGCTCGCCTGGTCCAGGATGCGCTTCTTGATCAGCGCCGAGTCGGTGGTGGAGTAGTCCTTGGCGGTGGCGCTCCACAGGATCTGGGAGAGGCCCAGGTCCTTGCTGATTCCGGAGACGGTGTCGTCGGTACGGCCCTGCGGCGGGCGCATCAGCCGCGGCTTCTTACCGGTGATCTCCGCTATCGCGTCCTGCGTCTTCTCCAGCTCGGCGCGTATCTCGGCGGGCTTCTTGTCCGTCAGGATCTCGTGGGACCAGGTGTGGTTGGCCACCTCGTGTCCCTCGGCCGCGAGCCTGCGCACGGTGTCGGGGTGCTTCTTGACGTGGTTCTTGCCCAGCAGGAAGAAGGTCGCGTGCACCTTCTTCTCCTTGAGGATGTCCAGCAGATGCGGGGTGTCCTCGCCCGGTCCCGCGTCGAAGGTCAGCGCTATGCACTTGGCCTTGCGGCAGTCCACCGGGCCGAAGGAGCCCTTGGCGTCGGAGCCCGCGTCGCCGCGCGCCGAGCCCGGTGCGGTGGTCTGCATGGAGCAGCCGCTGAGCGTCAGAGTGAGTGCTGTCACAAGGACAGCGGCCAACCCCGCACCGATCGACTTCGTCTTCATGGGCAAGGCGGGTCACTCCTCCGTGGCTGAACAGGGCACGCGATGTGCGGCGGAGAAGGACTATACACACAGCGTATACACGGGATGTGTATGGGTGTCAGGTGCCCGCTCGGAGGCTGAATGGCCTGGTCAGAGGGGCGAGCAGGGCAGAGCCCCCGGTGATTGGGTGGGTCACCGGGGGCTCTGTCGTGCGAAGCGGTGTGCCGCGCGGCAGCGGCGGGCCGGCTCAGCCGTTGGCGAGGGCCTGTACGCGGTCGAGCGCGCCGTTGAAGTGGCTGTGGTCGCCGACGTACGGGCCGGACGAGGTGTACTGCCACATCGTGTAGTAGCCCCAGCCGGCCGGGAGCTCGCCGACCGTGCTGTTGTAGCGGGCCACCCACAGCGGGTTGGTGGTACCGAAGCTCGCGTTGTTCCCGGTGCAGGCCTGCCACCAGCTGGTCGCGGTGTAGATGACCGCGTCGCGTCCGGTGCGCGCCTTGTAGGTGTTCACGAAGTCGCGGATCCAGGAGACCATGGAGGCCTGGCTCAGGCCGTAGCACTGGTCGCCGTACGGGTTCCACTCGATGTCGAGCGCGCCCGGCAGGGTCTTGCCGTCCTTGGGCCAGCCGCCCCCGTGGTCCACGAAGTAGTTGGCCTGGACGGCGCCGCTCGTGGTGTTCGGGGTGGCGAAGTGGTACGAGCCCCGGATCATGCCGACGTTGTACGAGCCGTTGTACTGCTGGGCGAAGTACGGGTTCGTGTAGTAAGTGCCCTCCGTGGCCTTGGTGTAGGCCCACTTCACACCGCTGTTCCAGAGGGTCGGCCAGTCGACGTTGCCCTGGTAGCTGGCGACGTCCACGCCTTCGGTCTGGGCGGCGCGGGTGTCGCGCGGCAGTCCGCCCTGGCCGTCGTGGGCGACGACGCCCATGCCCATCGTGGCCGTGCCCCGTGCGGGCTTCTTGGCCGCGGCGGCGGAGTCGTGGGTGTCCGCGGCGCTTGCAGCGCCGGGCAGGGTGAGGAGGAGGGAAAGGGCTGCGAGCAGGGTTCCGGCCGCGGCGAAGCGCGAGCGGCGGGACGTTTCGGATCCGGATCTGAGCACCGGCATGTGAGTGCCTCCGAGGCCTTGGTGGGGGGACGCGCTGATCCCAGGGGGACGCCGGGCGCACCCCTGCCGGCATGTCATGGTGTGAACATGCCATGCATGACGCTACGCACGTAGACCTGTACCGCGGAAGGGGGCCTGGGCGCCGCCGTTGGTCTATGCCTGCGAAATACTGGCCAAGCTGCGGCGATGACCAGCGGCGAAAGAAACTTTCAGCGGCAGGGAAGCTTATGAGGGGTGTTGACGTGCACGGGAGCGAAAGCGGTAGTGAACCCGGCGCGACCGGAGAAAGTGGCGTGGACCACGCATTCCTGGCCCTGGAGCGGGAGTTGGCCGTCTTTCTGCGGCGGGCGCGGGCCAACTCGGGGGAAATGGCGCGCGAGGTCCACCCCGAACTGGAGGCCGCCGCGTACGGACTTCTCGTCCGGCTGGAGTCGGCCGGACGGCAACGGGCCACCGATCTCGCCGCCTACTTCGGCGTCGGCAAGGCGACCATGAGCCGTCAACTCCGCGCCCTGGAAGACCTCGGACTGGTGGCGCGCGAGCCCGACCCGGCCGACGGCCGCGCCTTTCTCGTCCACCTCACCGCCGAGGGGCTGGCCCGCTATCGAAGCGTCCGCGACGCCCGCCGCGAGCGCTATGTGCGCAAGCTCGCCGGCTGGGACCGGGCCGAGGTGGCCGAACTGGCCCGGCTGTTGCATCACCTCAACGCCCGCGCCGAGGGCTGACGCCCGCGTCCGTACGCTCTCGGCGGCGCCTCTCGTCCCGGCGCGGTGTCACAGCACCGCGTAGACCGCTGTCGCGTCGTCATGGGTCTTGCTGCGGCGCAGACACGTGCGCTCGGTGTCCGCGTCCTCCAGGGCCCGGACGCGGTCGATCAGCCCCTGCGTCCCTTCCTTGTGGAGCACCCCGAGGCAGTCCGCCCAGTCGCCTTCGTGGAACATCCCGGTCCAGCGGGCCGCCCCGTCGGTCAGCGCGGCGAGCGCACGCACCCGGCCGACCGGGGTGCGCCCGGTGACCGCACGGGCCGCCACGGACGGGTCCGCGGCGGCGGTGAAGAAGCCGCCCTCCTTGTTCCGCGCCTGTGCGTCGGCGATCGCCTCGCCGGCCAGCGTGCCCGGTGGCAGGTGGTCCAGCCGGTCGTCGAGCAGGGGGCGCACGCTTTCGTCGGGGGCCTCGAACAACAGTACAGAATCGGAGAGTACGAGGTGCTCGATCTCGCGTTCGTCCCAGCGCGCCATGACGACCGTCGCCTGCGGCGTCCGCACGTGAGAAAGGTCACACAGGGAGCGGTGCGCGTCGGCGGTGCGCCGAATGGACTCGGCCAAGATCTCCTGGAGGGTCAGATCCCGCCGCGAACCAGACAGTTCGACCAGGGCGCCGCCCAGCCGTGCGGTGAACCAGGGCACCGAGTGCACGCAACCGTCGTCACCCCGTGGCGGGGTCACCCCGTCGAGCAGGACCAGCGCCCCACCCTGGCCCGAAGCGGGCACGGTCGTGGCCGCCCAGTCCTCGTTCGGGCGGTCGGGACTGCCTTGGACGGTGGCGAGTTCGATGCGCATACAGCCAGTCTGCACGATGTCTTCACGAGCCCTGCATCGGCCAGAATTGGCCTGTACCAGCAGGTCAGGCGGGTGTCCCGAGCGGGAGGAATGGCTCCGGGCGGCGTGCGGGTGGGCATCCTGCCAAAGCCGGGGCGGAAGTTCCAGCCGAAGCACCAGGTGTGCCGGACATGCCCCGGGGGGAGACTTGTTCGTCAACTCCGGAGTGATGTTCACTCGTTCAGGTGGCGGAGTGGTTGATGCGCGCCCCCCTCTCAAAAGCGCTGGAATGGTCAGAAGCCGTACAGGGGTCGGGGTGCTCGTTCACATGTGATCGTGCGTCACCCCTGCTTCAAGGGCGGACGAGTCAAGAATGCGAGCACCGGTGCAGAAGAAGCGGCCTCGGAGCAAGGGCAGCAAGCACAGCGGTTCCGGGGTGACGCCTCCGGCACCCACCGAGAGCGAGGGCACCCGGCGCACCGTGCGCGTACGCAGCCGGCTGGTCGCCGGCGTCGCGGTGGTCGGTATCACCGTCATCGCCGCGGGTGCGCCCGCGGCCCTGAGCGCTTCCTCGGACCTGAACGAGTCGCAGCGGCTGGTCACTCTCGCCGAGCTGAACCAGCAGGCCATCGCGCTCGCGCACGCCCTGGCGGACGAGCGTGACGAGGTCACCGCCTACATCGCGGCCGGCCGTGACGAGCAGTCCGGCCCGGTGGCGGAGGGCAAGGGCGACCCCGGCAGCCGGAGCGCCCGCGTCGACCAGCAGGTGGACGAGATCCGGGACGCGGCCCCGGCCGCACTGCGCCGCGACCTCTCGACCATCCCCTCGCTGCGCCGCGACGCGCTCAGCGGCAAGGGCTCGGCGCTGCAGGCCCATCAGGCGTACTCCGAGGTCGTCGCCAAGCTCCACGACCTCGCCGACGAGCTCGCCGAGAAGACCCCGCCGCGCGCCGCCGGGTCCACCCGCGCGCCGCTCGCGCTCGGCCGGGCCACCGAGCAGGCATCCGCCACCCGGGGGCTGCTGCTCGCCGCGCTCTCCGTGCCCCGCCCCGTCACGACCCCGCAGATCGACCCGATCACCGGGCTGCCCGTCCAGACCCAGGACCAGGGCAGCAGCAAGGACGCCCGCGCCCGTGACGAGCTGAGCGCCGCCGCCCAGCAGGCCCGCGTCCGTGAACTCGCCTCGCTCGCCGACTTCGACCAGACCGCGGGCACCACCGCCCGCGACAAGCTGTCGTCCACCGTCACCGGCCCCGAGGTCAACAGTGCGGAGAAGTACCTCAACTCCCTCACCGACCGCCCCGAGCTGTCCGAATCCGACCAGCAGACCAGCGGCAAGAAGGTCGAGGCGGCCCTCTCCGCCCGGATCGACCGGATGCGGAGCGTCGAGTCCGCCCTCGGCACCGCGCAGGTCCAGCGCCTGGAGCAACTGCGCGACGACGACGTCACCGCGCTCGAACTGCGGATCGCGCTGCTCGGCGGCTGTCTGCTGATCGCCGTCGGTGTCTCCACCGCCGTGGCCCGCACCCTCACCCAGCCGCTCGCCGTCCTGCGGATCGGTGCCGCCCGCCTCGTCGCCGAGCCCGACAACGCCGAACCGATCCGCTACACCGGCCGCAATGACGAGTTCGCCCAGGTCGTGCGGTCCATCAACGCCCTGCACGGCAAGCTGCACGGACTGCTCCACGAGTTCAACGGCCGCTTCGAGAGCCTGCAGGCCGAGCGCGCCGAGCTGGTCGCCGGACGCGAGGCCCTCACCGTCCAGCGCGCCGAGCTCCAGGTCCTGACCTCCGACCTGACCGCCCAGCTGGAGCGGCTGACGAACACGGTCAACCACACCTTCGTCAACCTCTCGCTGCGTACCCTCGGCCTCGTCGAGCGCCAGCTCGGCGTCATCGAGAGCCTGGAGGAGAAGGAGCACGACCCGGACCGGCTGGCCACCCTCTTCAAGCTCGACCACATGGCCACGGTCATGCGTCGGCACAGCGAGAACATGCTGGTACTCGCGGGCGCCGAGCACGGACACGGGCACGCGGGCCCGATCCCGCTGGTCGATGTGGCGCGCGCGGCCGTCTCCGAGATCGAGCGGTACGAGCGGGTCACCATCCAGTCCCTGCCGCCGCACGCCCAGATCGCCGGTTTCGCCGCCGACGACCTCAGCCACCTCATCGCCGAACTCCTGGAGAACGCCACCTCCTTCTCGCCGCCGGACTCCCATGTCCAGCTCTCCGGCTGGCTGCTGGAGACGGGCGAGGTGATGATCTCCGTCCAGGACGAGGGCATCGGGATGTCGGCCGTACGCATGGGCGAGCTCAACGCCCGGCTCGGTGATCCGACGCTCTTCGACACGGGCGAGGCGGGCGACAAGGGAGCGTCCGGGGCCGGACTCGGCCTCCAGGTCACCTCGCTGCTGGCCGCACGTCACGGCGTACGGGTCCAGCTGCGCGACCACAAGGGCAGCGGGGTCACGGCCGTCGTCATCCTGCCCAAGGTACTGCTGCCGAAGGCACCGCCGAACGCCACACCGCCGCCGGTGAAGGTGCCCGGGGAAGCGCCCGTGCTGCACCTGCCGGGGTCGGTCGCCGAGGCCAACTCCAACGCCCTGCCGGGGCGTACGCTCGGCCTGCCCGGCGACCCGCTGATCGCCGCGGCCGAGCAGACGATCCGCGAGTCCGGGGCCGCGGTCGAGCCCGAGCAGACGATCCCCGAGTCCGGCGCCGCGGTCGAGCCCGAGGCCGGGCCCGAGTCCGGACAGGCGGCGGACGCCGCGCCCGCTCCGGCCGCCGCCGAGACCGAGGCCGAGACCACGATGCAGGTCCGGCTCCCGGTGGTGCCGGAATTCACGGACGGCCCCGAGTTCACGGCGCCCGACCCGTACGCCATCGGTCCCGACCGCCACGAGCGCTCCGCCGACGAGTCGGCGGAGCCCCGTACCACCCCGGAGCCCGCGGCACACACCGCACCGGAGCCGTACACCGCTCCCGCGCCCACCCCGGAGCCCGCGGCACACACCGCACCGGCCCCCGCGCCGGCACCGGAGCCGTACACCGCCCCCGCGGCCGTCGCCGACGCCCTGCCGGGCCCGCGGCAGCCGGAGCAGTCGCAGCCGCAGCAGGAACGCATCACCGACAAGGGGCTGCCCAAGCGCACCCCCAAGGTCGTGAAGCCCGCCACGGCACCCGCCTCCGAACGCACGGGCAGCCTGGACAAGGAGGCCCTGCGCCGCCGGCTCGGCGGCTTCCACCAGGGCGCGAGGGACGGCCGCCGGGACGTCGAGGCGGAAATCGCCGAGATGACGGCGACCCAGCCGTTCCCCGCAGCCGCCGCTCACGCCGGGCGCCCCGCACATACCGACCACAGTGACCCGGCCGACCGCAATGACGGCCGAACCGATGAGACGGGGGACACAGTCGAGGAGGCACGCAGTTGACTGCGCCCAGCACATTCGGGCTGAGTACCGAGGCCCGGAACCTTCACTGGTTGCTGAGCAATCTGGTGGAGGAGGTGCCAGGGGTCCACTCGGTCACCGTCGTCTCGTCCGACGGACTGATGCTGCTCTCCTCCGACCCCGGCCACCAGACCACCCGCGCCACCGGTCGGCAGGACGGCCCCAGGGGCTCCAGCGCCGACCTGGCGACCATTGTCTCCGGCATCGGCAGCCTCACGGCCGGGGCCGCCAAGCTGATGGACGGCGGCGGCGTCAAGCAGACCATGGTCGCCATGGACGAGGGCAGCGTCTTCGTCATGTCGATCAGCGACGGCTCGCTGCTCGGTGTGCACGCCACCCCGGACTGCGACATGAGCGTCATCGCTTACCACATGGCGCTCTTCGTCGGCCGAGCCGGACACGTACTCACCCCCGAACTCCGCAGTGAACTGCGCAAATCGATGGAGAGCACCCAGTGACGTCCGCTGCTGAACCCGCCCGCAGGCTGCCCGTCCGCGGGTCCGACCGAAGGCCCGCGCGGGTCCGCCCGTACTCCCTCACCGGCGGCCGTACCCGCTTCGGACATGTCCTGCTCGTCGAGACGTTCGTCGCCGCGCTCGAAGCACCCGAGGAACGCCGTGAACTGACCAACGGCAACCTGGCCACCCGCGTCATGCCGGAGCTCCAGGCCATCGTCGAACTCTGCCGCCGGATGCGTACGGTCGCGGAGATCTCCGCCCTGTTGAAGATGCCGCTCGGCGTGGTCCGGGTACTGCTCAGCGACTTGGCCGACCAGGGAAAGATCCGCGTGTACGGGACCGGTCACGGCACCGGCCAGCCCGACCGCGCACTGCTCGAAAGGGTGCTCAATGGACTCCGCCGTCTCTGAGTCGCCACTCTTCGCCCCGCGCCAGCCCGGGGCCAAGGACCAGGCCGAAGAATCGCTGCAGGCCTGGCAGTTGGATCACACCAGGGCCCCCATCGCCACGAAGATCGTGGTCGCGGGCGGGTTCGGGGTGGGCAAGACGACCTTCGTGGGGTCGGTCTCCGAGATCACTCCGCTGCAGACCGAAGCGATGATGACGCAGGCCAGCGAGGAGACCGACGATCTCTCCGCGACGCCCGACAAGGTCACCACGACCGTCGCGATGGACTTCGGCAGGCTCACGCTCGACGACGACCTGGTGCTGTACGTGTTCGGCACACCGGGCCAGCAGCGTTTCTGGTTCATGTGGGACGACCTGGTGCGCGGCGCCATCGGCGCGGTGGTGCTCGCCGACACCCGGCGGCTCGCCGACTGCTTTCCCGCGCTCGACTACTTCGAGAGCTGCGGACTGCCGTACATCGTCGCCGTCAACCACTTCGAGGACACACCGGGTTACGAGGCCGTGGACGTCCGGGAGGCCCTGACCGTGCCCCCGCACGTACCAGTTGTGATCATGGACGCGCGTAACAGGATCACCGTCGTCGAGTCGCTGCTGGCCCTTGTCGGTCACGCCCTCGACGCCACCCCGGCCTAGGAGCGCGCGCAAGCGCCCTCCCAGCTCGCACGTCACACGTAACGGAGAAACCGCGATGCGGAAGATACTCATAGTCGGAGCCGGTCAGTCCGGTCTCCAGCTCGCCCTCGGACTGCAGTCCAGAGGCTACGAAGTCACCCTCATGTCCAACCGGACCGCCGACGAGATCCGCTCCGGCCGGGTCATGTCGACGCAGTGCATGTTCCACACGGCGCTGCAGTACGAGCGCGACTACCAGCTCAACTTCTGGGAGTCCCAGGCCCCGCGCATCGAGGGCCTCGGCGTCTCGGTCGCCGCGCCGGACTCCTCGCGCGCCATCGACTGGGTCGGCAAGCTGGACGGCTTCGCCCAGTCCGTCGACCAGCGCGTGAAGATGGCCGGCTGGATGGAGACCTTCGCCCAGCGCGGCGGACAGCTCGTCATCCACGGCGCCGCCGTCTCCGACCTGGACTACTTCTCCCGCACCTATGACCTGGTGATGGTCTCGGCGGGCAAGGGTGAGCTGGTCTCCATGTTCGGCCGGGACGCGTCCCGTTCGCCGTTCGACGCCCCGCAGCGCGCCCTGGCCGTCGCGTACGTCCACGGCCTGGGCCCGCGCCCCGAGCACCCCGAGTTCGACGCGGTCCGCTGCAACCTGGTCCCCGGCGTCGGCGAGCTCTTCGTGATGCCGACCCTGACCACCTCCGGCCGCGCCGACATCCTCTTCTGGGAGGGCGTCCCGGGCGGCCCGGTCGACGCGTTCCAGGACATCAAGGACCCCTCCGAGCACCTCGCCAAGACGCTGGAGCTCATGGAGCGCTTCCTGCCCTGGGAGTACGCCCGTGCCACCAAGGTCGAACTGACCGACGCCAACGCCACCCTGGCGGGCCGTTACGCCCCGACCGTCCGCAAGCCGATCGGCCGGCTGCCCGGCGGCGGTCTGGTCCTCGGCGTGGGGGACGTGGTCGTCGCCAACGACCCGGTCACCGGCCAGGGCTCCAACACGGCCTCCAAGTGTGCGAACTCCTACCTGAACTCGATCATCGAGCACGGCGACCGCGAGTTCGACGCCGAGTGGATGCAGGCCACGTTCGACCGGCACTGGGAGAACACACAGCACGTCGTGAAGTGGACCAACGCGATGCTCGGCGTACCGCCGGAGCACGTGCTGAACCTGATCGGCGCCGCCGGCCAGCTCCAGCCGGTCGCCAACCGCTTCGCCAACGGCTTCAACGACCCGGCGGACTTCGACAACTTCTTCTTCGACCCGGAGAAGACGAACGCGTACCTCGCCGAGGTCTCGGGCGCCGCGTAGACGCCTGACCGCGACAGCCGGGCCTGGTTCCGTCGGCGATCCGACGGGACCCGGCCCGGCTGTCATGTGCGGGCGCCCCGAGCGCCCTCTCCGCGGGTGGTCCAGGGTCTTTCGACCGGATCGGGCCGGATCGGCGGCCGGGGCGCGCGAGCCCGGCGTGATCCGAGCCAGAGGCCCTAACCCTGGGGCGCCGACGACGAGCCGTACCCCGCGTCCGAGTCGGCGGACGCGCTCTGCGGGAGCTGCGGCAGCTGGTACGCGGAGAGCGGCGTGCTCTGCGGATCCGGCCGTACGGCGCCCAGCAGCGGATTCGACGCCACGGGCGAGACCTTCACCTGGGAGCCGGGCCGGGGCGCCTGCACCACCAGCCCGTTGCCGATGTACAGCGCCACATGAGTGGCCTTCGGGAAGTAGATCACCAGGTCGCCGGGGCGCAGCGCGTTCAGCGGCACCTTCGGCAGCTGCCGCCACTGCTCCTGCGAGGTCCGCGGAATGATCCGGCCCGCCTTCGCCCAGGCCTGCGAGGTGAGCCCCGAGCAGTCGAACGAGTCCGGCCCCTCCGCGCCCCACACGTACGGCTTCCCGAGTTGTCCGATCGCGTACTCCACCGCCGTGCCGCCCGCCTCGGACGGCGGCCTGGCCGAGGACAGGGCGCCCGAGGTGACCAGGGCGCCCTGGGCCTTCGCCATGCCCTGCTGTTCCAGCCGGGAGAGCTCGGCGAGCTGTGCGGCGGAGAGTGTGGCCAGTTTCGCCTCGACGGTCCTGAGCCGCGACCGTACGTCATCCCGTTGCCCCCTCTGCCTCGTGGCCAGGACCTGCTGCCGGTCCAGTACCTTGCGGGACTCGGCCGCCAGGTCGTGGGCGCGCTTCTCGGTGCCGGTGAGCCGCTTCACGGTCGCCGCCCGCTCGGCCGCCGCATGCCGCAGCACATGCTCCTGGTCCAGGAGGTGCTGGGGATCGCGGGCCAGCAGCAGCTGCATGTACGAGGAGAAGTCGGACCGTCCCTGGTACTGCTCCCGGGCCAGCTGCCCCGCCTGGTCGCGGCTGTCGGACAGCGCGGTCCGGGCGGCGGCGAGGGAGGCGCTGAGCCGCTTCGCCTCCGCCGCGCGCCTCTTCAGCTCCGCCGCGGTCCCGTTGTACGTCTCGGTGGCCTCCTCGGCCTGCTGGTACAGCTTCTGGAGCTGGGCCAGCAGCTGGGCGACGCTCTTGTTCGCGGCCGTGGGGGCCGGGGCGGCGGACGGCTTCGCGGTGCCGCTCGTCACGGGGTCCGGGACCACGGGCGCGGCGACTGCCTGCGGGGACGCGAGGAGCGTGACCAGGGCCGCGGTGCCGACCGCACACAGGACACTGCCTGACACGACATCACCTCCGTTGACGGGGCGAATCATGGGGGTGCCCCAAAAGCGAGCACAATGGAACAATTCGACCACTCGGTGTCAGGAGATGCAAGAACCCTGCGGTGTGGCGGCCTGCGGGTTCGCCCGGAAGGCGGTGGCCGCCCGACAGGCTCTTAGGCCACCGGGAACGCGTAGAAGATCCGGTCGCGCTGGACGACGGCCGTCCTCCCGGTCGCGAGCACCCGGTACGGCGCGGTGACCGTGGGTCCCTTCGGGTCCTGGGACCCGATGTCCTGGAACTTCCACAGCCGCCGCCCGTCCTCCGCCGCGAACGCGGTGACCTGGGCCGTGTCCGCGGCCAGCAGCGTTTTGCGGGACGCACTGAGCGTGACCGCGGGGGCGGCGGGGCCGGGTGCCGCCTCCGTCGAGCGCCGCCAGCGCAGCCGCCCCGTCTCCCGCTCGACCGCGCCCACTTCCTGATCGCGGTTGGTGGTGTGCAGCAGGGTTCCGGAGGCGACGGAGGTGCCGTACGCGGTCCCGGTGGTGCCGTTCACCGTCCACTTCGGCTTGCCGTCGGGGAGTTCGAATGCCTGGAGGTCGTCGCCCACCGCCGCGTACAGCAGGCCGCGGGCGTCACCCATGGCGGCACCGTCGGGCGCGACCGTGCCGAACGACCTGCTCCACAGCAGCTTCCCGGTCTTCTGGTCGAAGCCCCGGAAGACGGCTTTCCCCTTGGCGGACTTCACGTCGCCGGAGGTGAGCGTGGCCGGGCTCTGACGTACGACGAGGTCGTCCCGCCCGACCGCGATCAGCCGGTAGACGGGGGCGGCGGGGCCGCGCCCGGTGGGTACGGGGGTCCGCCACAGCTCCTTGCGCCGCGAGACGTCGTAGGCGAAGAGGTAGGACTTGACGGCCTTCTGGTCCTTGCCGCGTTTCTTGCCCTTCTTCGGGGGCGGGGCCTTGACGGTGACTTCGTTGGAGCCGGTGAACCAGACCACCGGTCCGGAGCCGCCGACGATCTCGGCCACCGCGAGATTCGGAACCCCGGCGAACTGGTCCGCGTAGCCGACCCGGTGGGTTACCTTGCCGTCCTTCGGCGACAGCCACAGGAACGCGGACGGACCGGCGACGAAGCAGAGGTCCTTCCCGGCCGGCAGTGCGGCCCGTCCCTTGGCGGCATCGGCGCTCTCCCAGACCCGGCGCCCGGTGCGCAGATCGACACCGGTGGCCCCGTTCTCGCCGGTCAGCACGAGCAGCCGGTCGTTCCAGAGGGCGGCGGTGAGCGGTGACGGCTCGGCCGCCGGGTGCGTGTACACCCAGCGCGGCTGCGGGGGCAGCCCCGCGACGACGGGGCCGCTGCGGCTCGGCGCGGGCTTGGGATCGTCCGTCCTGCCGCCGTCCCCGGACCCGAACGCGAGCGCCCCGCCTCCGCCGACGATCAGCCCCGCGGCCCCGGCGGCGAGTCCGATGAACAGACCGCGCCGGTCGAGGGCGGGGGAGGAGGGGGCGGGGGCGGGCGTGGGACGTACGGGGACCGGCAGCGGTACCGGCGGGAGCACGGCGGGGAGCGCGGCCGGGGGTTCGGCGGCCGTCCCCGCGCCGGGTCCGGTGAGCTCGCGCGGCACGGACAGCTGGGTCGTGGTCCGGTCGGTCCTCGACGCCTGGCGCCCGATGTCCCCGAGCTGCGCGGTACGGGTGTCCCGGGCGGGGAGGGGCTCGCCGGCCGGGGCGGGTACATGGGCAGCCGGGCCGGCCGTCGCCCCCGAAGGCGTGCCGACGCGCGCGTCGGCCGGCCCACCGGCCGGGGCGGCATCCTCGGGTCCGTCGACGGCCCCGTCGGCCGGTCCGCCCGCCGGAGCGTCGACCGGATGACCGGCAGCGGCCAACTCCCGTACCCGCACGGCCTGTTCCGCCACCGCGGCCGCCACCCGCTCAGGCAGTCGGCCGCCCTTCGCCGAACCGGCCGCCCCCTCCGGGGCCAGCTCCGCCGCGACCGTCCCCGCGCTCGGCCGGTCGGCCGGGTCCTTCGCCAGGCAGCGCGCGATCAGATCGCGCAATTGCGCCGGGACCGCACCGAGTTCGGGGTCGGTGCGGGCGATCCGCTCGGCGCCCTCGGCGGCCGGACCGTCGGCGAGCGGGGTCGTGCCGGTCGCCGCGTACGCCAGCAGCAGGCCCAGGACGAAGAGGTCGGAGGCCGGTCCGGGGTCCTCGCCTGCGACCTGTTCAGGGGTGAGATAGCCGAGCCGTACGGACAACTGCCCACCGGGCCGGGCCTCGGCGGCCGCCGCGGCGCCCAGCGGGCCGAACGCGGTGAGCCGCGGCCCGTCCTCGGCCAGCAGCACCGTCCCGGGGGCGAGGCCCTGGAGCACTGCTCCGGTGGCGTGCACCCGGGAGAGCGTCTCGGCGATGCCCGCGCCCAGTATCCGGACGGCACGCTCGGGGAGCGGACCCATGACCTCGATCGCCTCGGTGAGCGTCAGAGCGGGTGTGTAGGGGACGGCCGTCCACGGCGGGACGTCGTCCGCGTCTTCGGCGGAGGCGTCCAGCGACGGCTGGACCCAGCCGCCGGCCAGCCGCTCCGCGGTGCGGGCCTCCGCCTGGAAACGGCGCCGGAAGGCGGGCAGCGCGGCGAGTCGGGGACGGGCGGCGTTGATCACCACGGGTCTGTCGCCGGCCGCGTCGTGCGCGAGGTACTGCACGGCGCTCGCGGTCTCGCGGAACCGCGCCAGTACGGCGTACGGACCGATGCGGCGTGGATCGTCCTGACGCAGCGCCTCCATGGCGCACCCCCTTGCTGACCGTGCCCGGCACCAGAGCGTCGATCTTAGACCGGCCGGTCTCGGCCCTGCCCCACGGCCGGGAGGGGCCGACTGCCCTCAGTCCGGCTTCGACCAGGGCCACTTGGGGCTGTGCCGCGCACGGCCCTCGGGGGCGTACTCGTACACCCAGCCGCGCGGGAGCCCCAGCCGCTCGGAGTGACCGGCCGGGACCCTGTGGTACGCGTACACGGTGGCGGGCCCGCCGTCGGCGGCCGGTACCGGGACCTCGTACCACTTGGGCGGATGGCCGGTCGGGCCGACGAGGACGGGCAGGACCCGCCCGTCCAGGGGGCCGCCGGTGAAGGGGGTGTTCTCGCTTCGCACCGTCCCAGTGTGACCGATCAGTTCTCGGGCAGCAGATGGGCCGCTCCGCCGACCACCGGGATCAGCCGCTCCGCCAGCCGTCCGGCCGGGCCCGCGGCGGTCTCCAGCGGCAGCAGTTCCGTCACCGCCGAGGCGGTCTCCGGGTCCGTCGCCGCCGTGGCGGCCAGCAGCACGATCAGCTGGTCGACCAGCCAGTCGCGCAGATCGGCCGCGGCGGGCCGCTTCCCCTCGTCCAGCCAGATCAGGGACGCCGCCTCGACGGCAGCGATCCAGGTGCGCACCATCATCCGCAGCCGGGGCCCGGGAGCCGTGCCGCCCCGGCCCAGGTGCAGCAGGATCTGCTCGGCCGCCGCCCGCCGTACCTCGTCGACGATCGCCGTCGTACGGGACGTCCCGACGACACTGCCGCCGCGCAGCAGTGCGCTGAACCCGGCGTCGTGCTCGTCGACGAAGGCGAGATAGCGGTCGAGCACCCGCTGCACCCGCTCGGTGGGCGGCCCCACGGGCGGCTCGCTGAAGCACAGGATCAGCTTCTCGGCGGCGGACCGGAGTGCCGCCTCGTACAACTGCTGCCGCCCGCCCGGGAAGTAGCGGTACACGAGCGGGCGGGAGACTCCGGCGACCGTCGCCACCTCGTCGAGCGAGACCTCGTCGGGGGCCCGGTGGGCGAAGAGGGTGAGCGCCGCACCGAGGAGCTGGGTGCGGCGTTCCTCGACGCTGAGCCTTCGGTAGGCGCGGGTCGGCGGGGCTGCGGCGGCGGAGGTCATACGTCGAAGCCTAAGGGCTGTCCCGTAAGCCCTGGCGGGCGTGCGACGACAGCTGAGGCGCCGCGCTGCGTTGTCGGAACGTCCGCATACATCCGGTGTGCGGACGTCTCTCCGCCCTGCGATGCACCGCATCCGACGCCGCGCGCTGATCCGCCAGGGATTACGGGGCAACGCTCAGGGTCTTCCGCCGGGATCGGGTGTGGCCCCGGACGCGATCCGCCGGACAGGCCCCGGGTGGGTTCCGCCCCAGGGGGACGGTTCAGGCCAGCAGGCCCGAGCTCTTCCACAGCCTGCGTCCCACCCCGCCCAGCACCCCGATGTCGTCGAGGAAGTCCGTCAGTCGCTTCGCGCCGCTCTGCATGACCTCCGCCCGGTGGCCGCTCGCCTTCACCTGGGCGACTGCCTCGCGACGGTCCAGGCCGACGCTCTCGTAGGCCCGCGGATTGATGAAGCAGACGGAGAAGACCCGGGCCGCCTCGCCGCAGCTCACCCGGGTGAGTTCGCGCTCCCAGCGCGGGGCGGTCACCATCTGACGGCGCAGCTCCTCGCGGGCGTAGCGGACGTGCCGGGCCTCCTCGACGACATGGATGCGGGTCACCCCGCGCACCAGTGTCTGGACGCGCTCGTCCGGGAACGTCAGCCGCTGCATCCAGTCGAGGATCTCCTCGCCGAGCAGGGTCGCCGCGAACGAACCGGGCGTGGTGGAGATGGTCTTCAGTACGCGTGCGAGGTTGTGATAGACGCGCGGCACGGGGTAGTCGGGTGCCCGGCTCCACTTGATCATGCGGCCGAACATCATCGAGTGCCGGCACTCGTCGGCTATCTCGGTGAGCGCGTAACGGACGTGGTTGCTGGTCGGCGGCTTGTCGTAGATGTGCCGGACCAGCAGCTGCATGAGGATGATCTCGAACCAGATGCCCAGCGAGGCCAGTGACGCCGCCTCGTGCCTGGACAGGTCCATCCGCTGTTCCTCGGACATCTTCCGCCACAGCGGGGTGTCGTAGAGCGAGACGAGCTCGGGCGGCCAGAACCATTTGCCGTCCTCGGTCCCCGCGTCCCAGTCGAGTTCCTTGTCCGGGTCGAAGGAGTGCTTGGCCGAGGATTCGAGCAGCCGCTCGGCGATCTGTTCGCGGTCCCGGAGCGGGCCGAGTGCGTCGCGGAGCAACTGCACGTCGCGTGCGGTCACGGTCGTCATGGCTGGAGATACCTCACCTGTGGGTTACCGGCGGTCACTCCTTATGAGACTGCTCGTCAGCAAGGCCGTCAATCCCTTGCGTGTTACTTGTTGACCCGGTGTCTAGCAACGTGTGAACCTGCCAACTGAGGCAACCGCCGCGGAACTTATCGGAAACGCAAGGCGAAGGAGCCGTCCGTGTCGACACACGACCTCTACACCACCGCCCCCGACACGCCGCTGTGGCAGGTGCCCGCCTCCGGAGCGGCCCGCTTCAGCTGGGACTACGACGACGGCCGCGAACGCCTGCTCGCCCTCTACCAGAAGGGCAAGGACAAGCAGTGGGACGGCAACAAGCGCATCGACTGGTCCCTGGAGGTCGACCCCGCCGACCCGCTCGGCACCCCCGACGACGCCCTCACCCTGTACGACACTCCGCACTGGGCAAAGATGACCGAGAAGGACCGGGGAGAGCTGCGCAAGCACTACACCGCCTGGCAGTTCAGCCAGTTCCTCCACGGTGAGCAGGGCGCCATGGTCTGCGCGGCCAGGATCGTGGAGTCCGTGCCCGACCTGGACGCGAAGTTCTACTCCGCGACCCAGACCATGGACGAGGCCCGGCACGCGGAGATATACGCCCGGTTCCTGCACGAGAAGATCGGCATGCTCTATCCGATCAACGACAACCTCCAGGGGCTGCTCGGCGACACCCTGCGCGACTCGCGCTGGGACATGCCGTACCTCGGCATGCAGGTCCTCATCGAAGGGCTCGCCCTGGCCGCGTTCGGCATGATCCGCGACACGACGAACAAGCCGCTGCCCAAGCAGATCCTGGCG
This sequence comes from Streptomyces sp. NPDC047515, assembly GCF_040643055.1. Taxonomy (NCBI): domain Bacteria; kingdom Bacillati; phylum Actinomycetota; class Actinomycetes; order Kitasatosporales; family Streptomycetaceae; genus Streptomyces; species Streptomyces sp. NPDC047515. Next base: position 160,104 of record NZ_JBEYTM010000002.1, on the reverse strand, counting down.
TACGTCATGCAGGACGAGGCCCGGCACGTCGCCTTCGGGCGGATGGCGCTGCGGGACTACTACAAGCAGCTGAGCGACGCCGAACTGCGCGAACGCGAGGAGTTCGTCATCGAGGGCTGCTACCTGATGCGGGACCGGCTCCGAGGCGTCGAGGTGCTGGAGAACTTCGGCGTCGGCAGGAAGGAGGCCAATGACCTCTCGGAGCAGTCGCCGTTCCTGCAGCTCTTCCGCAAGCTGCTGTTCAGCCGGATCGTGCCGTGCGTCAAGGACATCGGCCTGTGGGGCGAACGGCTCCAGAAGGCCTACGTCGACATGGGCGTCTTCGAGCTCGGCGACTCCAGCCTGGACCTGCTCATGGCCCAGGACGAGGAGACCGCCGAGCAACTCGACCGCGACCGGTTCGCGGCCGAGGAGCAGGCCAGGGTCGCCGAGGTCGAAGAGGCGATGGCGCAGGGCGGCGCGGCGGGCCCGTCGGGGGAATGAGGGGGCGGGCGCGGCAGCCGTGGGCGGCAGGGGGTGCTGGGGCGCCGGCGCGACGGCTGTCACCCGCGCGCCGGTGAACCGGGGCGTCAGGGCTTTAGCGCCCGGTGCCGTGCGCCCTGTCCGCCCCCGCCCGGCGGGCCCGTCACGCCCGGTGCCGTTCGCCGAGTCCGGTGCGTCCGTCGCGGCCGGTACGGTTCTCCGCGTCCGGTCGGCCCTTGGCGGCAGGCGGCCTTCGCCCCGCCCGGTCAACCCGTCGCGACAGGCGCGGGGAAGGGCTTCCGCAGGGTGAACGCCCTCTCCGTGGGCCCGTGTTCGCGCAGGTGGCGCAGGCGTTCCTCGGCGTTCCGCACCGTAGGGCGCTCGCCCGACGGTACCCACCACAGGGCCGTCATCGCCTCCTCCACGCGCTCGAACCACTCGCGCCGCCGCGCCAGCAGTTCGCGGTGCTGCCCCTGGTACATGAACGCCGTCAGCGCGTCCGTGTCGCGCCACACCGACATGTTCACGATCAGCCAGCTGTCCCCGAAGACCGGTACGTCGGTGGCGTTGCCGGTCTCGCTCTGCAGCCGCCAGACGAAGCCGGCCGCCTCGTCGGCGACCGCGTTCACCGGGTCGAGGGCGTCGACGAAGTCCTTCAGTTCGGGGGAGTCCAGGGGAAATCTGAGGCGGGCTATGTTCACCTGGGCCAGTTCGTGGCCGGTCTGCCGGTCGCTGAAAGTCATGGCTGCACGGTAGTCAGTGCGCTCTCCACCGCACGGGCCATTCCGAGCAGCGAGACATCCGCCCCGCGCTCCGCGACCAACTGGAGTCCGACCGGGCAGCCATCCGCCGTGAATCCCGCGGGCACGCTCGCGGCGGGATGTCCGCTGAGGTTGAACGCCCAGGTCAGCGCGGTCGAGTAGAGTTCGCCCGGACCGTCGTGCCCGTGCGGGCGGTTGGGGGTGGCCGGGGTGAGCAGCAGGGGCGTACGGGCGAACAGGGCGTCGAGCCGCAGGTCGTTCTCGCGTCGGAGCTCCGAGGCGGCCGGGGTCGGCTCCCCGCTGCGGACCGCCTGCCACGCCTCTCGCGGATCGAGCAGCCCGCACGTACGGTCCACGAGCCGCACCACTTTGGCCGTCACGAGCCGCCGCACCGCCCGCCGGACGACGGACCCGACCTCCGGGTCGACCCGCGCGTACCCCAGATCGGGGCTGAGCACGGCGGGGACGGGGAGGGTCGCGGTCGCCGGTTCGCAGCCGTCCAGGACACAGCGCAGGAACGTCTGGGCGTGCGCCGCCGAACGGGCCAGCACCCCGGCGGACGCGAGCCCGGACCGGTCGGGCGACGGCAGCAGGCCGTTCGTCGTCTTCAGGCCGAACACCCCGCACCATGCCGCCGGGATCCGGACCGACCCCGCCCCGTCGCTGCCGGTCGCCAGGTCCACGAGATCCGCCGCGACCGCCACCGCCGAACCCGCCGAGGAGCCGCCCGGGGTGCGGTCGGGGCGCCACGGATTGACCGTACGGCCGTGCGTGCCCAGCCCCCACGTCTGCCAGGGCGTGCCGGGGCCGGGCACCGAGGTCGCGCCGACCGGCAGGCCACCGGCGGCGATCAGCCGTCGGGCCGTGTACGAACGGATGCCGGCAGGCCCCTTGACCGCGAACGGCATTCCGCCCAGCGGGAGCCGACGGGCGGATTCGGCCCCGGCGGCCACCCTCTCGTGCCACACCTCGATGAACGCGCACAGGCGCGGATCCTCCCGACCGATCCGCTCCAGCGCCAGGTCCGCCGCACCCGCATCCGTCACACGCTCAGCCTCCCAGAGCCGCCCGCATGACGGAACGGGCGATCGGGGCCGCGTTGCCACCGCCGCTGATGTCGGCCCGGTCGGCGGCGGCGTCCTCGACGACCACGGCGACCGCGACGGCCGGCTGCCCCGAATCCGGTGCCTGCGCCCAGGAGATGAACCAGGCGTACGGCCTTCCCGTGTTGTCGATGCCGTGCTGCGCGGTGCCGGTCTTGCCGCCGACCGTCACCCCGTCGATGGCGGCGTTGGACCCGGTGCCCTGCTCCACGACGTCGACCATCATCCTCCGCAGCCGAGAGGCCGTTGGCGAGTCCATGGCCCGGTGGTAGGTGCGCGTGCCTTCGCGGTGGACGGTCGAGCCGCCTCTCGTGGTCGTACGCTCCACCAGATACGGGTACTTGAGGTCGCCGCCGTTCGCCACGGCCGAGGCCACCATCGCCATCTGGAGCGGTGTCGCCGTCGTGTCGAACTGGCCGATCGACGACAGCGCCAGCTGGTCGTCCGACATGCGTGTGTCGAAGTTGCTCTTCGCCACCCCCGACGGGATCTTCAGTCCGGTGTCGTTGAAGCCGAACTTCCGCACCGCGTCCACCATGCCCTTCAGCCCGACCCGCACCCCCAGTTCCGCCATCACCGTGTTGCAGGAGACCCGGATCGCCTCGGCGAGCGAGGCGTTCTCGCAGCCCTGCGCCTCGTTGGGCAGCGTGGTCGTCGTGCCCGGCAGTACATAGGGGGACGGGGTGTCGGTCTCGGCGTCGGGATCGGTGACGACGCCCGCGTCGAGCGCCGCCGCCGCCGTCACGATCTTGAAGGTGGAGCCCGGCGGATAGGTCTGCCGGATCGCCCGGTTGAGCATGGGCTGGCTCCTGTCCGCGTTCAACCGCCGCCAGGCGTCCGTCACGGACGAACCCGTGCCGGAGAGCAGCCCGGGATCGTACGAGGGGGACGAGACCAGCGCCAGGATCCGGCCGGTCGACGGTTCGACGGCGGCGACCGCGCCCCGCCGCCCGCCGAGCCCGTCGTAGGCGGCGCGCTGCACCGTGTCCTTGATGGTCGTGACGACGTTGCCGCCGGGCTGCCGGCCACGGGTGATCTCGTTCCACAGGGGCAGCGGGGCGAGCATCGGGTCGGTGCCGGAGAGGATGTCGTCCTCGGCGTGCTCGATCAGGGTCGTGCCGTACGTCTGCGAGGCGTAGCCGGTCACCGGTGCGTACAGCGGGCCGTCCTTGTACGTGCGCTCGTACGCGAGCTGCTCACCGGTGTTCTCGGAACCGGTCACGGACGTGCCGTCGACCAGGATGCTGCCGCGCGGTTGGTGGTAACGGGCGATCGTGAGACGGCGGTTGGCCGGGTTGTTGTCCAGACTGTCGGCCTCGAAGACCTGGATGCGCGCGGCGTTCAGCAGCAGCGCGACGAGGAGCAGCAGACAGAGCGCGGCGGCCCGGCGGATGTAGCGGATCACGGCCTGTCCTCCGGGGCCGACGGCGGGTGGGGGGTCACGGCTCGCGGGTACGGCGGCACCGCCTGCTGGTGCGAGCGCGCCGCTCGCGGGTACGGGGTCACGGCTCGTCCTCCACCATCCGTGCGACGATTCCGGTCTCCGCATGTTCGGGGTGCGGTCTGCGGGCCTGGTCGCTGACCCGGATCAGCAGCGCCACGATGATCCAGTTGGTGACGACGGACGAACCGCCCTGGGCGAGGAACGGCATCGCCATGCCGGTCAGCGGGATCAGCCCCATCACCCCGCCCGCGATCACGAACACCTGGAGGGCCAGGATCGAGGCGAGACCGATCGAGAGCAGCCGCCCGAAGGGGTCGCGCAGGGCGAGGCCGGCCCGGTAGCCGCGGGCGACGAGCAGCGCGTACAGCAGGAAGATCGCGGTCAGCCCGGTCAGCCCGAGCTCCTCGCCCGCGGTCGCCAGAATGAAGTCGGACTTGGCGGCGAAGCCGATGAGGATGGAGTGGCCGAGCCCGAGCCCGGTACCGAGCATCCCGCCCGCGGCGAACGCGAACAGCGACTGGGCCAGCTGACTGGGGCCCTGGCCCGCCTTGATGGTGGCGAACGGGTCGAGCCAGTCCTCGACCCGGCTGTGCACATGCGGTTCGAGGGAGCCGACCACGAACGCGCCGACGGCGGCGAGCAGCAGGCCGACCGCGATCCAGCCGGTCCGGCCGGTCGCCACGTACAGCATGATCACGAAGAGGCCGAAGAACAGCAGTGACGTGCCCAGATCGCGCTCCAGGACCAGCACACCGACGCTGAGCAGCCAGATCGCCACGATCGGGCCGAGCACCCGCCCGGTGGGGAGCTGGAGCTTCCAGATCTGGCGGCCGGTGTAGGCGAGGGCGTTGCGGTTCGCGGCGAGATACGCGGCGAAGAACACGGCGAGCAGGATCTTGGCGAACTCGCCCGGCTGGAAGGAAAATCCGCCGACCCGGATCCAGATCTTGGCGCCGTTCACCGCGGGGAAGAAGATCGGCACGATCATCAGGACCAGGGCGGTGGCGACCGAGAGGTAGGCGTACCGCTGGAGCACCCGGTGGTCGCGGAGGAAGACGACCACCACGATGAAGAGCGCCACCCCGAGGGTGGACCAGATCAGCTGGGTGGGGGCCGCCTGGTCCTTCGGCGTCTCCAGATCGAGCCGGTAGATCAGCACCAGGCCGAGCCCGTTGAGCAGTACGGCGATGGGCAGCAGCAGCGGATCGGCGTACGGGGCCCGGAAGCGGACCGCGAGATGGGCCAGGAGGGCGAGCAGCCCCAGGCCCGCGCCGTATCCGGCCACATCGGGCGGGACCGCGCCGTTCCGGGCCAGGCCGACGGCGGCGTAGCCGTAGACGGGGATGAGGACGGCCCCGATGAGGAGCAGAAGCTCGACTCCGCGCCGCTTGGGCAGACGTAGATCGGGCGGGGGTGCGTCCGCCGTCGTTGCGGTCATGCCCCGCAACGTAGCAAGAGGTGGTGTCTATTTCCCTTATGTCATAGTGCGTATGTCCGGATGTCTGAAAGGCGCGCTCGGCGTCCGGCAGCGTCGGGGTGCGGCGCCGAAGTGCCGTCACCTCTCCCGGTGCGAAGAGGGATCCGGATCCTCGCGGCTCCCCGCGGCGCCGTCGTCGAACGGTACGTACTCGGGGAGCGTCAGCCGCGCCACCGCTCCGCCGTCCGGGGCGTCGGAGAAGACCAGAATGGCGCCGATCGCCGCCGCCTGCCCGACGGCGATGGTCAGCCCGAGACCGTGTCCCGTGCCGCCCTCGGTGCGGAACCGCTGCGGACCGTCCTCCAGCAGATAGGCCGGGAAGCCCGGCCCGTGATCGCGTACGGTCACCGTCGGCCCGTCGACCGTCAGCACCACCGGGGGCCGGCCGTGCTTGTGCGCGTTGGTGATCAGATTGCCCAGCACCCGCTCCAGGCGGCGCCTGTCGGTCTCGACCCGCACGGGCGCGTGCGGGCCTTCCCGGCCGTCCTCCACGCAACGGATCCCGGTCCCCGCCCCGGACGCGCGCACCACGCGCTCGACGAGCGGCGCCAGCTCGTGCACATCGAGATCGACCGGTTCCGTACGGGCGTCGAGCCGGGAGATCTCCAGCAGGTCCTCCGTCAGCGCCCGCATCGTCCGGACCCGGTCCTGCACCAGCTCCGACGGCCGCCCCGGCGGCAGCAGTTCGGCGGCGGCCGAGAGGCCGGTCAGCGGGGTGCGGAGCTCATGCGCCACATCGGCCGTGAACCGCTGTTCGGTCTGCAGCTTGCGCTGGAGCGTGGACGCCATCGTGTCCAGCGCGCCGGCGACGATCGCCACCTCGTCCTGGGGGCGCGAGGGGTCCGCAGTGCGCGGGTCGTCGACGCGGGCGTCGAGGTCGCCCGCGCTGATCCGGCCGGCCACCTGGGCCGTCTGGTGCAGCCTCCGGGTGACGCGGGTGACGGCGAGCGCGCCGACCAGCAGCGTGGCGCCGGTGGCCAGCAGGGAGGAACCGACGATCGCCCCGTCGAGATCGTCGATGGTGCGGGCGCTCTGGCTGTAGTCCACCGCCGTGGCCAGCGCGCGGCCGTCGGCCGGAGCCGCCGCCCACATGGCCGGCCGCCCGTTCTGATAGGCGACGAGCGTGCCGCGTCGACCGCCCACGGCCAGTGCGCGCAGGGAGTCGGGCAGCCCCGGCGGATCGATGCCGGAACCCGGTGGGAGCGCCTCGCCCGTCTCGTAGGCGACGGTGACGTCCTCCAGTCGTGACAGCGCCTTCTCGCGGGCCTGGCTGACAGTTTGATGCGTGACCTCGCCGTGGACCAGCACGCTCAGCAGTGCGGCGAGGGCGCAGCACATCACGGTGATGAAGACGGCCGACTTCCAGGTGAGCGTCGCGGTCCAGGAAGGCCTGCGCGGTCCGCGCCGCGCCGTCTTGTGGCGGCTCACCGGCGCTCCGCGGAGATACCGGCGGACGGCTTGGCGGTCGGCGGGGCGGTCGTGGTGTGCGGACGTGGGGCCGGGGACGGAGGTGTCCGCAGGATCTCGTCCCGGGTGGGCAGCATCGCGCGCTGCCGGCTGTCCCAGGACCAGGCGGTGCGGTACTCGTAGCCGGTGATGGCCGACGGGGCCCGGATGATCAGATCCCGCCCGGCCAGCTGGACACTGATCACGGCGTCCGAGGTGGACAGGATCCGGGTCAGGCCGCCCGCCTGGGGCATGTAGACCCGTACGGAGAGCTGGTGGTCCGGCAGCCGGATGCCGACCACCATCTCGTCCTTGCCGTCGCCCGTCAGATCACGGAAGTAGGGCCGCAGCACGGGACAGGAAGCCGGATCGGAATGGCACGCGTCGATACGGCGGACCGTTTCGGCGGGCAGGTCGGCGGTGCCGCTGGACCGGTTGGGCCGGGCCTTCAGGCCGGCCCGCACCACCGCCACCGGATCCAGACGGTGCACGTTGCCGTCCGGGACCTTGATCCCGGGTATCCGCGCGGTCTCGCCCTCGCCGTAGTCGTACGGCGCGGCGGAGGCGGGCGGCAGTTCGGGCCAGAGCAGGGCGGGCCCGACGGCGGTCGGGGCCGGCCCGGCGCTCTTCAGCCCGCCGCCGACACCGCAACCGGCCAGGAGTGCGGCGCCGACGACGGCCCCGACCGCCGCCGCCGTGCGGTTCCGCACCCGGCGCTCCCGACGCATGACACCCTCCCTTTCCGTGGTCCATACCTCATAGACCTTATTCGGAAGGAAGTCCTTTATGCCTATTTAGTGCTGAGAGGCTGCCGGTAACGGCTGTCCGACCGGTGCGCGGCCCGGGCCGGGAACGGCTGTCCGCGGCGATGGTGCGGAAGTGACGATTCAGCGCTGGTAGGGGTTCTGGCCCTGTCCGCCCGGCGCGTATCCCGGCTGGCCCTGTCCCTGAGTCTGCGCCTGCCCGAACGGATTGCCGCCCTGCGAGGCGGCGTGCTGCGCCAGCAGCTGCTCGGCCTGCTCCTTGGCGATCTGCTGCTCACCGCCGCAGAACGTGCACTGGGTCGCGAACTTCGTCGAGAACGGGAACAGCGGCACGAAGAACAGCGTGAACTTGGTGACCCGCTTGCGCAGCGTGTGCGCGGCCGGATTGCCGCACCAGCCGCAGACCAGCGTCAGAATGGCCAGCTGGTACAGATATCCTCGCGTACCGAAAATGATCATGTGGTGGGACCCTTCCCCGTCTTCCCCAGAAGTGCCTGCCGGCAGAGCGCCAGCAGCCTTTCGTCCTCGTATGTGTCGTGACTGCCGTATCCGCCGTCCATCGCGTTGTGACGGCGTACGGAGGCGAGCTCGGCGCGTAGTGCGTGTGCCGCGTCCGACCCTGCACCAGTGACCCCCTTCCGCGCCAGGCATTCCGCCACCCGGACCCGGACATGGCGGTGCTGTTCCCAGGCCGCCAGGAGCACCGGCACGGATTCCCCGGCCCGCCCGGACACATCCCACAGCGCGATCGCCGCGTCCACCCGGAGCCACGGCTCCTCGTGCCGGAGCAGTGCACGCAGCCGGGGCGCCGTCACCGCCGCCCGCGTCCCGAGCCCGCCCAGCGCGTTCAGCGCGGAGCGCCGCTCGTGGCCGCGCTCCGCCTGCAGGCCTTCGATCAGCACCGGCAGTACGGCGTCGGTGTCCCCGTCGACCGCCCACAGGGCCTGGGCCACCTCCGTCGCCGAGGCGGCTCCCGGACGGTGCAGCAGCGCGCGCAGCTCGGGTGCGGCGGAGTGCGCCGTGGGCCCGAACGACGCCAGCGCCCGCAGCGCCGCCGTGCGCAGCCACCCGCCCCGGTGGTCCGGCGCGCCGCGCAGCACCCGCAGTACCTCCGGCACCGCCTCGTCCGCCCGCAGCGCGGTGAGTCCCGCGAGCAGCGGCCCGGCCCGGTCGTACGCCCCCGCGTCGAGCCGGACCTCACCGAGCCTGCGGCGCAGCACGTCGGTCAACGGGACGGCCGCCGCCCCCATGTGGCCGATGGCGAAGCCCACGTCGTGCGGCACCTCGGGCCGCTCCAGCGCCGCGGCCAGCGCGGGCACGGCACGGGCGTCGCCCAGCCGGGCCAGCGCCTTCACGGCGCTGCCGAGCCCCGGAGGTCCGTTCGACCAGTTCTGCACCCAGGCGCCGGGGTCGGCCGCCACCCGCGCCGCCAGTGCGTCGGCAGCGGGCGCGGCGAGCCCGAACAGCTCCTCCAGCACATGCGCGGCGGCCTCGGCCAGCCGTGGCTCAGGGGTGGCGAGCTGCTCACCGACCAGCCGGACCAGCTCCTCGTACGAGCCGCGCCAGGCCCTGATCAGCCCGTTGCTCATCCGGAGGGCGTCGATCCGCTGCCGGTGGTCGGGGCTGCGCAGCTGATCGGCCAGCAGCGCCGTCCGCTCGGCGACCCGGTCGTCGAGCCCGACGTGCAGGGTCCGCAGCAGATCCGCCGTCCAGGGGGCGGAGCGCCCGGAGGTCTCCTCGTCGGACAGCGCCCGCAACTGCCCCACCGTGGTCACCGGCGCGACCCGCTCCTCGCCGGGCGGCTCACCGGCCCCCGACGCCTCGGTGTGCGCGTCGACGGCCGCGGCCGCTTCGGCCGGACCGGCCTGTGCATCGGCCGCGGGGGCCGCCCCGGAGCGGCGCCGGGGCGTCGAGCGCAACTGACGCAGCAGCCCCGTCACCACCCGTACGACATCGCCCGGCAGCGCGTCCGGCGCACACCGGGCCAGCTGTGCCAGCGCGGCGAGCCGCAGTCCCGGCGGAAAGCCCTCACCGGCCAGCCGGGTCAGCCAGTCGGCCGCCTGTCCCGCCAGCCCACGATGCCGCAGCGCGACCCGCCCGGCCGCCTCGACCAGCGCGAGCCGCACCTCCTCGGCCGGCTCCACTGGGAGCCGCTCCCGCAGCAGCGCGAGCACCCGCGCCGGGTGGCTGTGGAGCGTGGCCAGTGCCAGGGGTGCGGCGAGCCGCACTCCCGGGTCCTCGTCGGCCATCAGCTCGCAGAACACCCCGGAGCCCGCCGTGACGGCGGTCGCCGCCATCGCGTAGTTGGCCGCGCCCTCGATCTCCTCCTCGTCCAGATCGTCCTCGTCGTCCTCGTCCAGATCGATGCCGCCGATGCTGGTGAGCAGCTCGACGATGCTGCCCCGGTCCTGAATCCCCGGGTCCACGGCCAGCTCGAAGAGAAAAGGAATGCAGGCCAGCGTGCAGGCGTACACATCACCCTGGTGGTGAACGGCCCCGTACATGCCGTCCAGCGCCACCTCGCGCTCCGCCGGATCGGCGGACGCCAGTCCCCGCAGCATCGTCGGCACATCATCGGCAGGCCCATAGGCATGCTCCATCGAGGCCCAGTCGACCTCGTCGATCCCTGCGAACACGCCATCGCCTCCCCACGCACTTCCACGAAGCAGTGTCTGCGAGGAGTCTGCACCACCGCTCGGACGATCCGCCCTCCACATGCGGTCATTTCCTTACGGACATGACAAAGATCCCCGCCATGCGATAACGGCGGGTCGAACCGGAGCGTCCGCTTCTGACGACGGTGACCCGGGTGCGGAGGGCCGGTCGTACGTCGGAAGGCCGGGGCGAGTCCATGGCCGGAGGCCCCTGAGGCCCCTGAGGCCGGAGAGACGGGGGCGGGGGAATGTCTAGCGCGCGACCGGCAGGGGCCGTGCCCGGCCCGGATCGGCGAGCGGCCCGAGCAGGTCCCCGTACCGCTCCAGGCGTGCCCCCATGTCATTCGCCAGGAAGTTCAGTTCCTGCGGCGCCCGGCACTCCTCGATCTCCGTCCAGGTGACGGGCGCGGAGACGGTCGGTTCGGGGCGGGCGCGCAGCGTGTAGGGGGCGGCGGTCGTCTTCGACGCCGCGTTCTGACTGAAGTCGACGAAGACCTTCCCCGGTCGCAGCGCCCGCGTCATCCGGTGCACGACCAGCTCCGGAAGCTCCAGCTCCGCCTCGACGGCCAGCCCTTTCGCGTAGGCCGACACCCGATCGGCGGCGGTCGGCTCCAGCGGTACGAGCAGATGCAGCCCCTTCGACCCGGAGGTCTTCGTGTACGCGGACAGCCCGTCCGCTGCCAGCCGCTCGCGCAGCCACACGGCCACCGCGCAGCACTCCACCGCGGTCGCGGGCGCTCCGGGGTCCAGGTCGAACACCATCCGGTCGGCCGTCCCGGGCGCATCGGTCCGCCACTGCGGGGTGTGGAACTCCACCACCAGGTTGGCCGCCCACATCAGCGAGGCCAGATCCTGTACGACCACCTGGCGGGCCTGCTTGTCCTCGCTGCGCGGCACCGGGGTGGTCCGTACCCAGGACGGCGTACCCGGCGGCGGGTTCTTGGTGAAGAAGCGCTGCCCGTCCGGCCCGTCCGGATAGCGCAGGAAGGACACCGGCCGGTCGCGCAGATGTGTCAGCAGGGCCTCCGCGGCGGTGGCCGCGTAGTAGTGGAGCACCTCGCCCTTGGTGGTCCCGGTGGCCGGATAAAGGACCTTGTCGAGATTGCTGAGCGCCAGCCGCCGCCCCTCCACCTCCGTGATCGGCGTCATACGATAAGAATCACATGCATTTTGGATCTATAGGTATTTATACGGACACAAGGGGTGAACAGTGAGGTCCATCTGGAACGGCGCCATCTCCTTCGGGCTGGTCAGCATCCCGATCAAGCTGGTCAACGCCACCGAGAACCACTCGATCTCCTTCCGCCAGGTCCACTTGGCCGACGGTGGCCGGATCCGCTACCGGAAGGTCTGCGAGATCGACGAGCAGGAGGTCTCCGCGGCCGAGATCGGCAAGGCCTACGAGGACGCCGACGGCTCGATGATCCCGATCACCGACGAGGACCTCGGCGCCCTCCCGCTTCCCACCGCCAAGACGATCGAGATCGTCGCCTTTGTGCCGGCGGCCTCGATCGACCCGCTCCAGATGGACGCGGCGTACTACCTCTCGGCCAACGGCGTCCCGGCGGCCAAGCCGTACACCCTGCTGCGTGAGGCGTTGAAGCGGAGCCAGAAGGTCGCGCTGGCCAAGTACGCCCTGCGCGGCCGGGAACGGCTCGGCATGCTGCGGGTGGTCGACGACGTGATCGCCATGCACGGCCTGCTCTGGCCGGACGAGATCCGCAGCCCCGAGGGTGTCGCCCCGGAGGTCGAGGTCACGGTCCGCGAAGCCGAACTCGACCTGGCCGACGCGTTGATGGCCACCCTCGGCGAGGTCGACATGGACTCGCTCCACGACGACTACCGCGAGGCGGTCGAGGAACTCATCGCGGCGAAGGCGGAAGGCCGCGCCCTGGAGCCGGCGGCGGCGGACGAGCCCGGCGGCAAGGTCATCGACCTGATCGCGGCCCTGGAGAACAGCGTCCGGGCGGCGAAGGAGGCCCGTGGCGAGGAGCCGGAGACCGAGGAGGAGTCGGACCGCCCCAGGGCCGAGGTCACCTCCCTCGCCGGCCGCAAGAAGTCCGGCGGAACCGGGGCGAAGAAGAAGGCCGCGGCGCCCGCCAAGAAGACGGCCGCGGCCACGAAGAAGTCCGCGTCGAGCCGGGCGCCCGCCAAGAAGACCGCCGCACGGTCGACGAAGAAGCCGGCCGTCGAGGCGGGCGCGGGGACCACGGCGAAGAAGACCGCCGCGAAGTCGGACTCGAAGCAGGCGACGAAGAAGACGGCCTCCCGCAAGCGCGCTTCGGCCTGAGGAGGGACGCTTCCCCGGCGGGCGCGCACACGGCCGACGGCCGCCCCGGAGGCAGGCCCCGGGGCGGCCGTCGGCACCGGACCGGTGGCTCAGTGCCTGCGGAACGGGAAGCGGTACGAGTTCACGTAACCGGCCGCCGGAGTCCCGACCCCCGTCACGTCGTCGTATCCCTTGACCGCCTTGAGGGAGGCGTCCTTGCCGAGGCTGCGCAACGAGGTCAGCACGCCGTCCGCGGCGTCGACGCCGTTGGCGAAGTCCACCCGGGCCACCGCGAGATCGCGGTTCGGACTCAGCGGGTGGTCGGTGACGTCGTGGTACGCCTTCGAGCCGTACCGGGCGTAGATCGCCGGGTTGGCGAAGCCGATCGGCAGACCGTGCCGGGCCTGCTGCGCGAGCGCCTGGACACCGGCGATGACCGGCGCGGCCAGTGACGTACCGCCGATGCGGTACTCGTCGTAGCCGAGCGAGCCGTCGGGCAGCGTCTGGGTCTGGCCGACCAGGAAGCCGGTGTTCGGGTCGGCGACGGCCGCGATGTCCGGGGCCGTGCGCATCCGTTGCTTGCCGTTCGCCCGCGCGAGCGAGTCCGGGACGACGCCCCGCTGGTAGAACGGCTGCTTCACGGACGAGCTGGTGCCGCCGCCCGCGCCGGAGGTGTACGCGCCGGGGAAGCCCGTCCAGCTCTTGCCGTTGTCGGCGAGGTTGGCCTTCAGCGTGCCCCAGCCGGTCTCCCACTGGTACGTGTCGTTCTTGCCGACGGCCAGCGCGGTGCCACCGACCGAGGTCACCCAGGCAGAGTTGGACGGGACGTCGATCTGCTTCGTACCCGTGGACGCGACGTTGTCGCCGTCGTCGCCGGAGGAGAAGTAGAAGCCGATGCCCTCGATCGCGCCCATCTTGAAGACCTGGTCGTACGCGGCCGCGATGTCCGGGGTCTCATTGGCCTCGATGTCGCCCCAGGAGTTGGAGACGATGTCCGCGAGCCGATGGTCGACGACCTTGTTCAGCGAGTCCAGCAGATCGGCGTCGTAGCAGGAGGCGCCGCCCACGTACACGATGTCGGCGGCGGGCGCGACCGCGTGCACGGCCTCGACGTCGAGGGTCTCCTCGCCGTACCAGCCGGAGGCCCCGCACTCCTCGGTCTTCGTGTAGTCGTCCGGCAGCACCTGGCTGAGCTGCCCGCGACGGTACGGGGCGTCGCCGTTGCGCTTGGCGTACTCGGCGGCGTCCTTGGCGATGGTCGGCGAGGCGTACGCGTCGGTGATCGCGACGGTGACGCCCTTGCCGGTCCAGTCACCCGCACCGTACGCGGCGCGCAGCTGCTTGCCCGTGTACCCCTTGACGGCGTACGGCACCTTGGAGCCGTAGGCGCTCGGCAGCGACGACGCGGTCTTCGAGCCGTAGTACGAGGAGAAGGGGCCGGAATTGCGGAACACGGCGTCCGGCGGCGGCAGCGTCTCGTCGTGGCTCGACTTGTGCGGCGCGTTGTCCAGGCCGGACACGGCGAGGACGGCGTCGCTCAGCCCGGCGGGCACGGAGGCGTTGGAGGCAGGGGCGCGGTAGGTCCGGTTGCCCTTGCGGTAGTTGCGCAGCTGGGTGCCGAACGTCTTCTCGGCGGCGGCGACATCACCGGTGGCCGAGACGTAGTGCCGGTTGGCGCCGGTGACGGTCAGTCCGTTCGACCTCAGCCACTGACCGACCTGGTCGATCTGCTGCTGAGTGGCTCCGAACCGGGCCTGTGCCCGCTCGGCGCTCAGGTACTTCCCGTACGAGGCGGACCGCGGGTCGGACACGGCGGCGGCGTACGCGGCGAGTCCCTTCGCGTCCCGTCCGGCCAGATGCACCCGGACGCTGACCTTGCCGCTGTCGGACGTGGCCCCCCGGTCGGCCGCGGCGGTCGCCCAGGCGGGCTTGGTGCCCTGCAGTGCGTCCCGCCCGCTCGGCGCGGAGTCCGCGCTGGCGTTCGGTATCCCGAGGGCGAGCGCGCCGGCAAGCAGCGGGAGTGTCGCCGCCATGCTCAGCGCGGCGCGATTTCTCGCGCGGCTGGTTCTCATATAACCCCCTGCGATGTGGGTCTTCGCGTGTGGAGCATGTGCCGGATGATGTGCACATGTAATGCGCCACTCTGGCGAGGAACGCCTCATGTAAGGGGCATGCATTCACCAAGAATCGACCAAGTGAACGCATCTGCAGGGTAGTTCGTGGAGAACATGCCCAATTGCGCCCGCCCGTCGACAAAAGGGCGGGCGGCTCACGCTCCCGCCTCAGGTGCCCTTCGGCTCGTAGCCGAGTCCGGGAGACCTGCTCACGTACGTACAGCCGGTGTACCGGTATCCGGGCTGGATCTTCGAACCGTCCGCGTAGCTCGTCACGCCTGTGCCGGACGAGGCCCCTCGGTGCTTGTACAGGAAGTGGTACTCGCCCGCGGGCAGCCGGAGGGTCACCTTCGGGTAGCTCTTCCCCTGGGCCTTGCAGGCCGCGGCGGCCCCGCTCACCCAGGAGTACGACGTGCACCTGCCGCACCCCTTGATGCTGGTCCGTCCCGTCACCGGCCCGGTGTAGAGGATCTCGACCCCGTCGGGGGCGTCGTTGCTGATGACGAGCTCCATCCGGCCCCCGCCCGGTGGGCCCGGGGGTGGCAGGTGCTTTCCGGCGGCCGGCCGTCTGGCGGCTATCTCGGCGGCGACGGCGATGTCCCGGGCCCGCGCCCGGCGCTTGTCCTTCTTGTACGTGGCGGCGAACTCCGTCAGCGTCAGCTGTGCCTGGTCGAACCGCTTGGACTTGAACTGGGCGACTCCGCAGGCGTATTCGCCGTTCCGGATGCCGCCGTCGGTCTTCGGGGCCAGCGCCGAGACGGACTTGTCCGGCAATGCGAGGGCGGTCGTACGGAGCCGCTGCAACGTGTCCCTGGCGGCGCAGGGGTCGCTTCCGCGCACGGCCCGACTCTGCTCCGAGATCTTTCTGGAGACCGCGGGCCCCACCTTCCCGGCCTCGGCCGAGTCGGGGAACGTACGCAGCAGCTCGCCCAGTTCGTCGCTGTTCCTGGTACCGGTCGGCACGGCACCCAGCTTCGACACCCCGCATTCGTACAGCGAGGCGGCGAGCGGACCGTCGGGGTAGCCGGCGAGATCGCCCAGCAGCTTCGGGTCGATCGACCGTGGCAGGGTCCGCAGGTAGGTCAGCGGCTCGATGGCCTCGCAGAGCTTCTTCTGCCGGTACGGCGCCGAGACCGCCTTGTAGTACGCGTCGAGCCGCTGCGGCACGAGCTTCCCGGCCCTCGATCCGGAGTGCTTCTCGCCGAGCCCCCGATAGATGGTGAGCGCCGCCTGGTAGTCGCCCCGTGCGGCGGCGAAGGGCTTGCCGGAGGCGGTCTCGACACTCCGGTCGCCCCGGTCCAGCCGGTCGAGCAGCATCTGCTCCACGGCCTCGTCCTGCGCGGAGCCGTAGGCCACCACACCCCCGGCAGGCACCGCCAGCAGCACCAGGCCGGCCCCGGCCGCCACCATCGGTTGCCACGACCCGCCGACGGTGCGACGCCGTGCGGTCCTCGCCCCGTCCACGGCCGCCAGGACCAGCACGACGAGATACGCGACGACCATTCCGCTTGCGACCCCGTCGGGATCGGCCGGGAGGGCGGCCAGCAGCAGCGCACCGGTCGCCGCCCAGCAGAGAACCGTCCTGAACCAGCATCGCATCAGCGCGTAGCCGAGCCCGAACCCGCTCAGGTTGAGCAGCCCCACGGCCACGGAGCGCAGAACGCCTCCCGGCGGCGGCGGCCCGACGGTGGGCGGCCGGCTCGGGGGAGGGAGAGGGGGCGGGGGAGGCGAGGCGGACGGCGGCGAGGGACTCGCCCCTGCCCCGAAGTGTTGATCGTCCCAACTCACGTCGGCCCCCCAACCGTTGAGCTATACGGGCCTCGATCCGCGCCCGGTTGAATTACCTTCCACGACGCCCTGAACAGTGTCAATCCGGACCGGTCGTCCGGCCGGTCGGCGGTCGACGAATCGGCCCATATCGCAGCGGCCCGACGCCGCACCCGGTAAAGTGCCCAGTGCCGCGACTGGCGCGTGCCCTGGCAGGGGTGCTCCGTGGAATCGACCACGAGGGAGCGGCACACCCCGGGCCCGCCCGGGGGCGTCATCGCCGGAGAGCCGTCCGCCTGGGCATCCGGGTCCACCGCAGCAATGCGACCGACCCGGGAGGACCCCGTGACCGCACCCGCACGGTCACCAACGCCCGCAGTCTGGGCGAGGAGTTGGCGTCCCGAGGCTTCAACCTGGTCTCCGGCGGCACGGACAACCACCTCCTGCTGATCGACCTGACCTCGCGCGGCGTCCCCGGCAAGATCGCGGCCAAGGCCCTGGACCGGGCAGGCATCGTCGTCAACCACAACACCGTCCCCTACGACCCCCGCAAGCCCTTCGACCCCTCCGGCATCCGCATCGGCACGCCGGCCCTGACCTCCCGAGGCGTCCCGGCCTCGGAGATGGCCGTGATCGCGGAGTGGATCACTCGCGTGGTCGAGGCGGCGCGCACCGACGACGAGGCCACGGTCGAGAAGATGCGCACGGAGGTGAAGGCCCTGATGGACGGCTACCCGGCACCGGGGCTGCCGGTGGGCTGACGGACGCGGGTGCACCGGCCGGGGCGATGACCTCGGCCGCGGCCCCTACCCGAACGCCCCTCGCCACGACCCGTTCCGCAACCCCCATGACTACGTGGGCCGCTCGGGCAGCAACGGGGACAGATCCTGGACCACCGCAAGCTGCCCCACCGGCAAAGCGTTGTACACGCTGGAGCCGCTCCGTCCCCGCACCACCGCCTCGGACCGCGAGCGCACGGCCCTTGGCGTCTTCGCCACGGAGTCGGCGAAGCGGCACGGTTGCGGAGTGCCTGCCGCGGTCGACCACCGGTAGCGGCCCGACTTCGCTGTCCGGCGGTGCCGAGGGTGAGGACGACCCGGGCATTGCGCCGAACGCCGTCACGGACCCCTTCGACCGGGTACTCGTCGCACAGGCACAGGCATGGTCCACCCGAACCGACGGCGTCGGGAAACGCCGACTGATCGCCGCCCGCACGGCTCCACGCCTATGCTCACGGCATGGAGCAGAGCGAAGTGGTGAAGCGCGTGGTGGGCATCCTCACGGAGGCGGGCGAGATCCGTCGGCTCCTCGAAGAGGACGTCGACCGCGACGACGTGCAGACCGATTCGAGCGTGGTGACCGCACTCCTGAACGAGACGATGCCCCGGATCACGATCCCCGAGGACGCCTCGATCGAAGAGGTCGCGGCGGTCGTCGGCCGGGAGGTCGGGGGCGCGGTGGAGCAGCTGGTCGGCGCGTTCACCCTGGCCTTCGCGATGCTGGCCCAGGTGCACGACTCCGGACAGACGGACGTGTCCTCCGCCGATGTGCTGCAGGACCTGGCGTTGCGGGCGGAACAGGTCGGTTCCGGCGGCCCGGAGGACGAGGGCTCGTGATCAAGGTGCTGTCATGCAGGACACGCAGGTCGTCGGGGCCGGCCTGGTCGCCCTCCTCCGCTTTGCGACCCACAGCACCAGACCCTGCTGCCTGATCCGGCCTGATCCAAACGAGCTGCCTGATCCGGCCTGATCCAAACGAAAGGCCCCAGGTGCCCTGTCCGGGGCCGGCCGTCTGAGCCCGGCCCGTTGCGCCGTGGAGGACAGGTCGCCGCCGCGCCGGGCGGGCGCAGATGGTTCCCCGGCCCGTTTCCGGATGCTGGCGACGCATACATGAAAAAGACCCTCTGTTCAGCGTTTCCGCTGATCAGAGGGTCAATTCGGCACCTTGTTCAAGGTGCCCTCGGCAGGATTCGAACCTGCGCACACGGCTCCGGAGGCCGATGCTCTATCCCCTGAGCTACGAGGGCGTATCGCTGTGTTGCTCGGCGACGGGTGAAACACTACCAGCTTCGGCGGGGTGTCCGTGAACAGGTATTTCCGGGCTCCGGAGGTGGCGGCGCGGGTCCCGAGGAGGGGGAGTGCGGTGCGTTCCGGATGCATTCGGCCACCGCTCGCACCACTCGTCCGGGGTCGGAAATAGGCAAAACCCGGACGCAGCCCCTACGTCCCGCCTATTCTCGGAGTGTGTCAGGGGCGTGTGGTCGCGTGCTTGTTGTCGACGACAACGAGGTCATCCGGCAGTTGATCAGGGTCAATCTTGAGCTTGAGGGCTTCGAGGTCGTGACCGCGGCCGACGGTGTCGAGTGTCTGGATCTGGTTCATCGGGTCCGCCCCGATGTGATCACGCTCGACGTCGTCATGCCCAGGCTGGACGGTCTGCAGACCGCCACCAGATTGCGCTCCGATCGGCGGACCGGACATCTGCCCGTGGCGATCATCAGTGCCTGCACGCCCTTCGAGGTGGACAGCGGGGTCGCCGCAGGGGTCGACGCCTTCCTGGCGAAGCCCTTCGAGCCGAGCGAGCTGGTGCGGCTCGTACGGCAGCTGATGGACCGCAAGGACCCGCCGTCGCTCGACGGCAGACACGGTGCCGGGAAGGCGGAGAGCGCCGCAGGGTGACCGCATGGCGAAACCGGGTCGCGGGGTGCCCCCCTTCCTCCCATACGCTTGTCCTGTGACCCCCGCCGATCTCTCCAGGACCGTGCTGCACGCCGTGCGCCGCGCGGTCGACGAGGACGCCTTGCGCGCGCCCGTGCCCGCGCGTGTGCGGGTGGAGCGGACCCGGCCCGGCGGGCGTGGGGACTACGCCTGTGCCGTCGCCCTCCAGCTGGCCCGGCCCGCCGCGCTGCCGGCCAGGGAAGTGGCCGAGATCCTCCGGGCGCGGGTGCAGGGGGCGCCGGGGATCGGCGGCGTCGAGGTCACCGGACCCGGGTTCCTGAACTTCACCCTGGACGGTGACGACGGCCTGGCCGTCCTTGTCGGCGCCATTGAGGCGAGCGGTACCGAGTACGGGCACGGGGACGACCTCGTCGATACCACCGTCTCCTTCGCACCCGTCGACGAGCCGCGCGCCCGCGTCGTCACCGAGACCGTGGAGCGGCTGCTCCGGTCCCAGGGCGCGGAGGTCAGGGAACGTATGGCCGGCGGCGAGGCGCTGCACGTGGTGGCCGTTCCCGCCTCCGACCGCGATCTCTTCGCGCGGCTCGGGAGCGATGCCGCGCGCTGGGCGCTGCTGCGGGCCGCCCCGCACGACCGGCCCCGGTGCACCGGGAGCGACGAGCTGCTCGTGCAGGGGGAGAGCAATCCGCTGTTCCGGGTGCGGTACGCCCACGCCCGGACCCGCGCCCTGAGCTGGAACGCCGAACAGCTCGGGTTCCGCTCCGCGTACGAGGAGAGCGTGGACGCGCCCGTGCTCGGGGCGCTCCTCGCCGACCATCCCGGTGTGCTCGCCGCAGCCGCCCGCCACCGCGAGCCCGACCGGGTCGCCCGGCAGCTCGAAGCGATTGCCCAGGCATTCTTCGACTTCCACGACGGCGCCTCGCCGCTGCCCGTCGGTGACGAGAAACCCTCGGCCGCCCACCGTTCCCGGCTCGCCCTCGCCGAAGCCGCCGGGACGGTGCTGGCAGGCGGCCTGTCCCTGCTCGGCATCAGCGCACCCGAAGTCCTCTGAGAGACCCGAGAGAGCAGAGCAACACCATGAGCCGATCCGCACACCCCGCCGGGCCCCGTCACGCCGATGTCATGACGGAAGGGCACTACACGGCCCCGCCCGCCGATCTCAACGTCCTGGACGAGAAGGTCTGGGCCCGTACCGTCGCCCGTGACGAGCACGGCACGGTCACCGTCGGCGGGATCGAAGTGACGCGACTGGCCGAGGAGTTCGGCACCCCGGCCTACTTCCTCGACGAGAGCGACTTCCGGGCCCGCTGCCGGGCCTGGGCCGGCGCCTTCGGGCGGGACGCCGATGTGTTCTACGCCGGAAAGGCGTTCCTTTCGCGGGCCGTCGTGCGCTGGCTCAAGGAGGAGGGGCTCAACCTCGATGTCTGTTCCGGGGGAGAGCTGACCTGCGCGCTGGACGCCGGGATGCCCGCCGAGCGCATCGCTTTCCACGGTAACAACAAGACCGTCGAGGAGATCGAGCGGGCGGTCACCGTCGGCGTCGGACGGATCGTGCTCGACTCCTTCCAGGAGATCGCCCGGGTCGCGCACGTCGCGCAGCGGCTCGGCAAGCGGCAGCGCGTACAGATCCGGGTGACCGTCGGCGTCGAGGCGCACACCCACGAGTTCATCGCCACCGCGCACGAGGACCAGAAGTTCGGGATCGCGCTGGCCGACGGCCAGGCCGCCGAGGCGGTGCGCCGGGCGCTCACCCTCGACGGGCTCGAACTGATCGGCATCCACTCGCACATCGGCTCGCAGATCTTCGACATGGCCGGTTTCGAGGTCTCCGCCCGGCGCGTGGTGCAGTTGCTCGCCGAGGTGCGTGACGAGCACGGGGTCGAGCTGCCCGAGATCGACCTGGGCGGCGGGCTGGGCATCGCCTACACCTCCGAGGACGACCCGCGCGAGCCGCACGAGATCGCCAAGGCGCTCGGCGACATCGTGACCCGCGAGTGCGAGGCGGCCGGGCTCGCCACCCCGCGGATCTCCGTCGAGCCGGGCCGCGCCATCGTCGGCCCGACCGCGTTCACGCTGTACGAGGTCGGCACGATCAAGCCCCTGGAGGGGCTGCGTACGTACGTCAGTGTCGACGGCGGCATGTCGGACAACATCCGCACCGCGCTGTACGACGCCGAGTACAGCGTCGCGCTCGCATCGCGCACCTCCGACGCCGAGCCGATGCTCGTCCGCGTCGTCGGCAAGCACTGCGAGAGCGGCGACATCGTGGTCAAGGACGCCTTCCTGCCGTCCGACCTGGCCCCCGGCGACCTGATCGCCGTGCCCGCCACCGGTGCCTACTGCCGCTCGATGGCGAGCAACTACAACCACGCCCTGCGCCCGCCCGTCGTCGCCGTGCGCGACGGTCAGGCGCGTGTCATCGTCAGGCGCGAGACGGAGGAAGATCTCCTGCGTCTCGATGTCGGCTGATGCCGATTTTCCCGGGGGACACCCCCGGACCCCCGCAGATGTCTCAGGATCCGGACGGATGGCAGGAACGCTCGTCCGGTGAGTGAGACTGGTCCACACATCAGATGTAAAGGAAACGAGGTCGGATGATGCGTACGCGTCCGCTGAAGGTGGCGCTGCTGGGCTGTGGAGTGGTCGGCTCAGAAGTGGCGCGCATCATGACGACGCAGGCCGCCGACCTCGCCGCGCGCATCGGCGCGCCGGTCGAGCTCGCCGGTGTCGCCGTGCGCCGGCCTTCCAAAGTACGCGAGGGCATCGATCCCGCACTGATCACCACCGATGCGACAGCCCTGGTCAAACGCGGCGACATCGACGTCGTCATCGAGGTCATCGGGGGCATCGAGCCCGCCCGTACGCTCATCACCACCGCCTTCGAGCACGGCGCGAGCGTCGTCTCCGCCAACAAGGCGCTGCTGGCCGAGGACGGCGCCGCACTGCACGCCGCCGCCGAGCAGCACGGCCGGGACCTCTACTACGAGGCCGCCGTGGCCGGTGCCATCCCGCTCGTACGTCCGCTGCGCGAGTCCCTCGCCGGTGACAAGGTCAACCGGGTCCTCGGCATCGTGAACGGCACCACCAACTTCATCCTCGACCGGATGGACACGAGCGGAGCCGGATACTCCGAGGCGCTCGACGAGGCCACCGCCCTCGGATACGCCGAGGCCGACCCGACCGCCGACGTCGAGGGCTTCGACGCCGCCGCCAAGGCCGCGATCCTCGCCGGGATCGCCTTCCACACCCGGGTCAGGATCGGTGATGTGCACCGCGAGGGCATCACCGAGGTCACCGCCGCCGACATCGTCTCCGCCCGCCGCATGGGCTGCACCGTCAAGCTCCTCGCCATCTGCGAGCGCGCCGCCGACGGGCAGTCCGTCACCGCGCGCGTGCACCCCGCGATGATTCCGCTGAGCCACCCGCTGGCCTCTGTCCGCGAGGCGTACAACGCGGTCTTCGTCGAGGCCGAGGCGGCCGGCCGGCTGATGTTCTACGGTCCCGGCGCCGGTGGCTCGCCGACCGCCTCCGCGGTCCTCGGCGACCTGGTCGCGGTCTGCCGCAACAAGCTCAACGCGGCCACCGGCCCCGGCGAGTCCGCGTACACGCGCCTGCCGGTCAGCCCCATGGGCGAGGTCGTCACGCGGTACCACATCAGCCTCGACGTGGCCGACAAGCCTGGCGTGCTCGCCCAGGTCGCGACGGTCTTCGCCGAACAGGGCGTATCGATCGATACCGTCCGTCAGCAGGGTAGAAATGTATCCAGCGGCGACGCGGTCGCCTCCGCCGAGGGTGGCGGCGGGCGGCGGGAGGGCGGCGAGGCCTCTCTCGTCGTCGTCACCCACCGCGCGCCCGACGCCGCCCTCTCGGCGACCGTCGAGGCGCTGCGCAAGCTCGACACCGTGCGCGGTGTCGCCAGCATCATGCGTGTTGAAGGGGAGTAAGGACCCATGACCAGCAAGGGCACCCACCAGTGGCGCGGCATCATCGAGGAGTACCGGGACCGCCTTCCGGTCACGAGCGCGACGCCGGTCGTCACGCTCCGTGAGGGCGGTACGCCGCTCGTGCCCGCTCAGGTCCTCTCCGAGCGCACGGGCTGCGAGGTGCACCTCAAGGTCGAGGGCGCCAACCCCACCGGGTCCTTCAAGGACCGCGGTATGACGATGGCGATCACCCGGGCCAAGGAGGAGGGCGCACAGGCCGTCATCTGTGCCTCCACCGGCAACACCTCCGCCTCCGCCGCCGCGTACGCGGTGCGGGCCGGCATGGTGTGCGCCGTCCTCGTGCCGCAGGGCAAGATCGCGCTCGGCAAGATGGGTCAGGCGCTCGTGCACGGCGCCAAGATCCTCCAGGTCGACGGCAATTTCGACGACTGTCTGACCCTGGCCCGCTCGCTCTCGGACAACTACCCGGTGGCGCTGGTCAATTCGGTCAATCCGGTCCGTATCGAGGGCCAGAAGACCGCCGCGTTCGAGATCGTCGACGCGCTCGGCGATGCACCGGACGTCCACGTCCTCCCGGTCGGCAACGCGGGCAACATCACCGCGTACTGGAAGGGTTACAAGGAGTACGCGGGGGACGGCATGTCCACGCACACCCCGCGCATGTGGGGCTTCCAGGCCTCCGGCTCCGCGCCCATCGTCCGCGGCGAGATCGTCAAGGACCCGTCGACCATCGCCACCGCGATCCGGATCGGCAACCCGGCCTCCTGGCAGTACGCGCTGAACGCCCGGGACGAATCGGGCGGTTTCATCGATGAGGTGACGGACCGCCAGATTCTGGCCGCCTACCGGCTGTTGGCCTCCCAGGAGGGTGTCTTCGTCGAGCCCGCCTCGGCCGCGTCCGTCGCCGGTCTGCTGAAGGCCGCCGAAGAGGGCAAGGTCGACCCCGGCCAGAAGATCGTGTGCACGGTCACCGGCAATGGGCTCAAGGACCCCGACTGGGCCGTCGCAGGCGCTCCGCAGCCGGTCACGGTCCCGGTCGACGCGGCCACCGCCGCCGAGAAGCTGGGCCTCGCGTAAGAGGAGCTCACAAGACTCGCGTAAGAGGAGCTCACAAGATGGGAGCCCGGCCCGCCCCGCCGGGCGCCCGGCTCACCGTCGGCGGGGATCCCGGTAAGAACCCAGCTCAACCGTCCCTTTTCGGGGCGGAGAGCGCATAGGAGGCGGGCGACACGCATCGTGCGCCTCCTGTGCGCCCTATGTCGCCACAGAACCTTCCTTCGATAAGCTGTACCCAACCCGCCCCGCCGCATCTGCCGCGGTGCAAGGGCCGTTGTGGCCGTCGGTTTCCCCGGAATCCCACTCCCCGTCGCCACGACCTCAGCCACTGTCGAGAAATCGCTCCACCACCCCCGCTGCCTCACAAGGAGAGTCGTCCAACCGATGGCCGGTCCTGCCTTCCGAGCCGCCGCCGTCCGGGTGCGCGTCCCCGCGACCAGCGCCAACCTGGGCCCGGGTTTCGACGCCTTCGGCCTCTCGCTGGGGCTGTACGACGACGTCGTCGTCCGCGTAGCCGACTCCGGACTGCACATCGATATCGCCGGTGAGGGCGCTAACACGCTGCCCCGCGACGAGAGCCACCTCCTCGTACGCTCCCTGCGCACCACCTTCGACCTGCTCGGCGGACAGCCCCGCGGCCTGGAGATCGTCTGCGCGAACCGCATCCCGCACGGGCGCGGCCTGGGCTCCTCCTCCGCCGCCATCTGTGCCGGCATCGTCGCCGCCCGCGCCGTGACGACCGGTGGTGACGCCCGACTCGACGACGCCGCGCTGCTGGAACTCGCCACCGAGATCGAGGGCCACCCCGACAATGTCGCGGCCTGCCTGCTCGGCGGCTTCACCCTCGCTTGGATGGACGGCGGATCGGCCCGCGCGATCAGGATGGATCCCGCAGATTCCATCGTTCCGGTGGTTTTCGTCCCCGGCAGGCCGGTCCTGACCGAGACCGCCCGCGGGCTGCTGCCGCGCTCGGTCCCGCATGTCGACGCCGCCTTCAACGCGGGCCGTGCCGCGCTTCTCGTCGAGGCCCTGACCCGGCGCCCCGAACTGCTGCTCACCGCCACTGAGGACCGGCTGCACCAGGAGTACCGCGCCCCGGCGATGCCGCAGAGCGTGGAACTCGTGAACCGACTGCGTGCCGACGGCGTGCCCGCGGTCATCTCCGGTGCCGGGCCGACCGTGCTCGCACTGGCCGAGGACGGTGCGGCCGACAAGGTCGCACGGCTGGCGGGTGAGGGATGGGCGGCCAATCGGCTCACGCTCGATGCCCCCGGTGCGAGTGTGCTGCCGCTCGCCCCATAGCCGAGAAGTGATTGCCGGTGAGTGAGAGGGGGAATGTTTGTTGGAGCCGGAAGTGTTAACCTCAAGTCTGCAACCGACGTCTATGTGGCGCGTTGCTTCGTGTCCCTTTCCGGGACCACATTTCTTCCGGGAGCCTCCCCAACTGCCTGAGCAGCCTGCCTGAGCAGTTTCGTGCACGCTCCGGAACCGGCACGACACCTCTCGCTTGTCCAGGAGTGGGCCGAGCAGGGGGATGCTCGCGCCGGACCCTTGCACACCTTCATCTCTCCGCCGTATCCGGCGGACCACCGCCCCGGCACGGTCCGCAAGAAACAGACCGCAGTCGGACAGCACAACCGGTCGCCGAGCCAGAAGGCCGACGTCCGCTCCAGGGAAGGACCCTTCGTGAGCGACACCACCGATCTGATGGGCGTGACTGCCGACAAGAGCGTCGACAGTGCTGCGCCCGCCGAAGGTGCTGCCACTGGCACCACCACACGGCGCCGCCGCTCCGGCACCGGCCTTGACGGCATGGTCCTGGCCGAGCTGCAGCAGGTCGCGTCCGGCCTCGGCATCAAGGGCACTGCGCGGATGCGCAAGGGCCAGCTGATCGAGGTCATCAAGGAGGCGCAGGCTGGTAACACCGCCGCGCCCAAGGCCGCCGCGCCCGCCGCGGATGCCGAGACCAAGCCGAAGCGCCGTGCCACCTCCAAGGCGCGCACCGGGGACGAGTCCGCGGCCGCCGCGCCCGCCGAGAAGGCCGCGGCCCAGCAGCAGATCGACATCCCCGGCCAGCCGGCCAGCGACGACCAGCCCACGGGCGAGCGCCGTCGGCGCCGTGCGACCGCTCAGGCGGGCAGCCCGGAGAGCAAGGCGGAGGGCAAGCCGGCCGCCGAGGCCAAGGCGGAGGCGCCGGCCGAGCCGAAGGGCGAAGAGCGCGCCGACGCGAAGGCCGAAGCCGCCGCGGACACGGCCGAGGGCCGCCGCGGCGACCGTCAGGACCGCGGACAGCGCGGCGACCGGGGCGACCGCCAGGAGCGCGGGGAGCGCGGGGAGCGCCGCGACCGCCAGCGCGACCGCCGTGGCAAGGGCGACGAGCAGGGCCAGCAGGGCGGCCAGCGCCAGCAGCGCCAGGGCCAGCAGAGCGGCGGACCGCAGGACGACGGTTACGACGACGAGGCGGGCGGCCGCCGCGGTCGCCGTGGCCGCTACCGCGACCGTCGTGGCCGTCGTGGCCGCGAGGAATTCGCCAACGAGGTCCCCGTCTCCGACGACGACGTCCTGATCCCCGTCGCGGGCATCCTGGACATCCTCGACAACTACGCGTTCATCCGGACCTCCGGCTATTTGCCGGGCCCGAACGACGTGTACGTCTCGCTCGCCCAGGTCCGCAAGAACGGCCTGCGCAAGGGTGACCACGTCACCGGCGCGGTGCGCCAGCCCAAGGACGGCGAGCGGCGCGAGAAGTTCAACGCCCTGGTCCGCCTCGACTCGGTCAACGGCATGGCGCCCGAAACCGGACGCGGCCGCCCGGAGTTCCAGAAGCTGACCCCGCTCTACCCGCAGGACCGGCTCCGCCTGGAGACCGACTCCAACGTCCTGACGACGCGGATCATCGACCTGGTCGCACCGATCGGCAAGGGCCAGCGAGGCCTGATCGTGGCCCCGCCGAAGACCGGCAAGACCATGATCCTGCAGGCGATCGCCAACGCGATCACGGTCAACAGCCCCGAGTGCCACCTGATGGTCGTCCTGGTCGACGAGCGTCCGGAAGAGGTCACCGACATGCAGCGGTCGGTGAAGGGCGAGGTCATCTCCTCGACCTTCGACCGTCCCGCCGAGGACCACACCACCGTCGCCGAGCTGGCCATCGAGCGCGCCAAGCGTCTCGTCGAGCTGGGTCACGACGTGGTCGTCCTGCTGGACTCCATCACCCGCCTGGGCCGTGCGTACAACCTCGCGGCTCCCGCGTCCGGACGCATCCTGTCCGGTGGTGTCGACTCGACCGCGCTCTACCCGCCGAAGCGGTTCTTCGGTGCCGCGCGCAACATCGAGGACGGCGGTTCGCTGACCATCCTGGCCACCGCGCTGGTCGAGACCGGTTCGCGCATGGACGAGGTGATCTTCGAGGAGTTCAAGGGCACCGGCAACATGGAGCTCAAGCTCGACCGGAAGCTCTCGGACAAGCGCATCTTCCCGGCGGTGGACGTCGACGCGTCCAGCACCCGCAAGGAAGAAATCCTGCTCGGCAGCGACGAGTTGGCGATCGTCTGGAAGCTGCGCCGGGTGCTGCACGCGCTCGACCAGCAGCAGGCGATCGAGCTCCTCCTGGACCGGATGAAGAAGACCCAGTCCAACGCGGAGTTCCTGCTCCAGATCCAGAAGACGACGCCGGCCCCGGGCAACGGCAACGACTGACGTCGCACCCGGACCGGCCGAACGACAGAGGCCGGACAACAGGGCCGAACACAGGGCCGCCCCCGTCACTCCGGTGACGGG
The DNA here is from genome assembly GCF_040643055.1 of Streptomyces sp. NPDC047515. NCBI lineage: Bacteria > Bacillati > Actinomycetota > Actinomycetes > Kitasatosporales > Streptomycetaceae > Streptomyces > Streptomyces sp. NPDC047515. The sequence goes on along the minus strand of NZ_JBEYTM010000002.1, from coordinate 132,385 downwards.
GGCGGCCCTGTGTCGTGGTGTCCGCGCATGTGACGCAGCCGATCCGGCCTTTTCGGCCGATCCGAGACCTTCGCCACATGACGGTCGCGGCAGCGGCTGCCGCCGTGATGCCCGGACGGGGCAAGAAACCGCAGGTGAGCGCGGGATCGCCAGCTGTTCGTCGAGGCCCCGCGTCCCTTTTGTCCTCATGCGGGGGCGACAGGTCGCTGTGCAACCCTTCTTCGTGCCGCGACGTCGTATGAAGTGGCGACAAGTCGCCCGAGCGACGACTCAGTGCCCGAACACCGCTGCAGGGGGTAGCCGGGAGAAGCTGACGACCGAAGGAGACGGATGACCGAGCAGAGCGGGAGCGGCGGCCGAATACGCCCCACCGGCAAACGCCGGAGGAAGCCCTCCCGACGCCACAGGGCGAAGCTGGCGGCGATCTGGACCCTGGCAGCCGTCGTGATCGTCGGCGGTGGCGGGCTCGGATACGCCTACTTCAAACTCAACGGCAATCTCAAGGCCGTCGACATCAACGCGGCGCTCGGCAAGGACCGCCCCGACAACGTCGACAACGGTTCCGAGGACATCCTCGTGCTCGGTTCCGATTCCCGCTCCGGCGCGAACTCCGAGTACGGCGCCGACGAGGGCACGGCCCGCTCCGACACCGCGATGGTCGTGCACGTCAACAAGGGCCACAGGGCGGCCTCGGTCGTCTCCATCCCGCGCGACACCCTCGTCACCCGCCCGGAATGCACCAGTGACACGACGGGGAAGCCCGTCGCCGGCGAGCAGCGCGCGATGTTCAACACGGCGTACGAGGTCGGTGGACCGGCCTGTGCGGTCAAGACCGTCGAGTCCATGTCCGGTATCCGCATGGACCACTACCTCGAAGTCGACTTCACCGGCTTCAAGAAGCTCATCGACGAGCTGGGCGGCGTGAAGATCACCACCACCCGAGCGATCCACGACTCCAAGAGCCATCTCGACCTGGAGCCCGGCACCCACACCCTCGACGGCGAGCAGTCGCTGGGACTCGTCCGTACCCGCAAGAGCGTCGGCGACGGCAGCGACCTCGGCCGCATCCAGCTCCAGCAGGCATTCATCAAGGCGCTCATGGAACAGGTCAAGAGCGTCGGGGTGTTCTCGAACCCGAAGACCCTCTTCGACCTCGCGGACACGGCGACCAAGGCCATCACCAGCGACTCCGACCTGGGCTCGGTCCAGCAGCTCACCGGCTTCGCCAACGGCCTCAAGGGGCTCGGCGCGAAGAACGTCCACATGGTCACCCTGCCCGTGCAGTACGACCCGGCCGACCCGAACCGCGTCGTACCGCTGGAAGAGTCCGCGCAGCAGGTCTGGACGGCGCTGAAGCAGGACAAGGCGATCCCCGCCTCCGCCACCGAGAAGTCGGCGGGCGACAAGGGCGTGGCGGGCAGCGTCGTGCGATGACCGGGCGGGCCGGGAATAGTTGCGGCCCGCCCCCGGTTTTGGGAGATACGGCCGGTCCTGGCAGACTGGTACGTCGGCCCCGGTTCACGGACGCGCAATCCGCGCGGACGACCCGGTGCCCTCCCGAACCTAGGAGAAACCCTTGAAGCGCGACATCCACCCCGAGTACGTCGAGACGCAGGTCAGCTGCACCTGTGGCGCGTCGTTCACGACCCGGAGCACCATCGACGCCGGTACCATCCGCGCCGACGTCTGCTCCGAGTGCCACCCGTTCTACACGGGCAAGCAGAAGATCCTCGACACCGGTGGCCGTGTGGCCCGCTTCGAGGCCCGCTTCGGCAAGGCTGCCGGCTCCGCCAGCAAGTAGCGAGCCACTGCGCCGGTTCCCGGCGTCCTCTTCCCGGGGGCGTCGGAACCGGCGTTTTTTCCGGCCGGGGGTGCGCGGCCCGTATCCCCGCCCGGCCGGCATCAGGCCGTCCAGCAGGCACGTTTGAGTGAAGAAACCAGGAGCCCGAAGATGTTCGAGGCGGTCGAGGAACTGATCGGTGAACAGGCCGATCTTGAGAAGCAGCTCGCGGACCCGGCGGTCCACGCCGACCAGGCCAACGCGCGCAGGCTCAACAAGCGCTACGCCGAGCTGACCCCGATCGTCGGCACGTACCGCTCCTGGAAGCAGGCCGGGGACGACATCGAGACGGCCCGCGAACTCGCCGCCGACGACCCCGACTTCGCCGCCGAGGTGAAGGATCTGGAGAAGCAGCGCGAAGAGCTCACCGAGAAGCTCCGCCTCCTCCTGGTCCCGCGCGACCCCAGCGACGACAAGGACGTGCTCCTGGAGATCAAGGCGGGCGCGGGCGGCGACGAGTCCGCCCTGTTCGCCGGTGATCTGCTGCGGATGTATCTGCGCTACGCCGAGCGCGTCGGCTGGAAGACCGAGATCATCGACTCCACCGAGTCCGAGCTGGGCGGCTACAAGGACGTCCAGGTCGCCGTGAAGACCAAGGGCGGCAACGGCGCCACCGAGCCCGGCCAGGGCGTGTGGGCCCGGCTGAAGTACGAGGGCGGGGTGCACCGCGTGCAGCGGGTGCCCTCCACCGAGTCCCAGGGCCGCATCCACACCTCCGCCGCCGGCGTGCTCGTCACGCCCGAGGCCGAGGAGGTCGACGTCGAGATCCACGCCAACGATCTCCGTATCGACGTCTACCGCTCCTCGGGGCCCGGCGGCCAGTCCGTCAACACCACGGACTCGGCGGTCCGCATCACCCACCTGCCGACCGGCGTCGTCGCCTCCTGCCAGAACGAGAAGAGCCAGCTCCAGAACAAGGAGCAGGCCATGCGTATCCTGCGTTCGCGTCTGCTCGCGGCCGCGCAGGAGGCCGCGGAGCAGGAAGCGTCGGACGTACGGCGCAGTCAGGTGCGTACGGTCGACCGTTCCGAGAAGATCCGTACGTACAACTTCCCGGAAAACCGGATCTCGGACCACCGCGTCGGCTTCAAGGCGTACAACTTGGACCAGGTGCTCGACGGCGACCTGGATTCCGTGATCCAGGCCTGTGTCGACGCCGACTCCGCCGCCAAGCTCGCCGCCGCATAAGCAAGACCCGCCCCGCCCGTAACCCCGTACGGAGAACCGCGATGAACCTGCTGCTCGCCGAGGTGGCCCAGGCCACCCAGCGGCTGGCCGACGCCGGTGTGGCTTCACCGCGATTCGACGCGGAGGAACTCGCCGCGTTCGTGCACGGCGTCAAGCGGGGCGAACTGCACCGTGTGCCGGACTCGGACTTCGACGCCCGCTACTGGGAGGCCATCGCCCGCCGCGAGGCCCGCGAACCGCTGCAGCACATCACCGGACGCGCCTTCTTCCGCTACCTGGAGCTCCAGGTGGGCCCCGGCGTCTTCGTCCCCCGGCCGGAGACCGAATCGGTCGTCGGCTGGGCGATAGACGCGGTGCGCGCGATGGACGTGGTGGAGCCGACCGTGGTCGACCTCTGCAGCGGATCGGGCGCCATCGCCCTGGCCATGGCCCAGGAGGTGCCGCGCTCCCGGGTGCACGCCGTGGAGCTCTCCGACGACGCCCTCAGGTGGACCAGGAAGAACGCCGAGGGGTCCAGGGTCACCGTCCACCGCGGAGACGCGCTCACGGCTCTTCCCGAGCTCGACGGCCAGGTCGACCTGGTCATCTCCAACCCGCCGTACATCCCGCTCACCGAATGGGAGTACGTGGCACCCGAGGCCCGCGACCACGATCCGGAGATGGCCCTGTTCTCCGGCGAGGACGGCCTCGACACCATCCGCGGCATCGAACGCACCGCGCACCGCCTGCTGCGCCCCGGCGGCCTCGTCGTCATCGAGCACGCCGACACCCAGGGCGGCCAGGTGCCGTGGATCTTCACCGAGGAACGTGGCTGGGCCGACGCGGCCGACCACCCCGACCTGAACAACCGGCCGCGGTTCGCCACGGCCCGCAAGGCCATGCCGTGACCGGCGGCCACCACCCGCACGACCCGTACCCGCCATACCCGTACATGCTTGAGGAGGCCGGCTGATGGCACGGCGATACGACTGCAACGACGCGACCGACCGTACGACGGGTCTGCGTGAGGCCGCGTCGGCCGTCCGCCGCGGCGAACTGGTCGTGCTGCCCACCGACACCGTGTACGGGATCGGCGCGGACGCCTTCAGTGCCGAGGGCGTCGGAGACCTGCTGGAGGCCAAGGGCCGCGGCCGCAACATGCCGAGCCCCGTCCTGATCGGCTCCCCGAACACCCTGCACGGCCTGGTCACCGACTTCTCCGAGCAGGCCTGGGAGCTCGTCGACGCCTTCTGGCCCGGCGCACTCACGCTCGTCGCCAAGCACCAGCCGTCGCTGCAGTGGGACCTCGGCAACACCCGCGGCACCGTCGCCGTCCGGATGCCGCTGCACCCGGTCGCCATCGAGCTGCTCACCGAGGTCGGCCCGATGGCCGTCTCCAGCGCCAACCTCACCGGACACCCGGCCCCCGAGGACTGCGACGCGGCCCAGGAGATGCTCGGCGACTCCGTCTCCGTCTACCTCGACGGCGGCCCGACGCCCGGCATCGTGCCGTCGTCGATCGTCGACGTGACCGGCAGGATCCCCGTGCTGCTGCGCGCCGGCGCGCTCTCCGTGGAGGAGCTCCGCAAGGTGGTACCCGACCTTGAGGTGGCCAATTGACCGCCCCTGAGGGGCGTGGCATAGCGGGGCAGTCCGACACCTTCCGCATCCTCCACGTCAGCACCGGCAACGTCTGCCGCTCACCGATCACCGAGCGGCTGACCCGGCACGCCCTGGTGGACCGCCTCGGCGATCCGCGCCAGGGCGGGCTGATCGTGGAGAGCGCGGGCACCTGGGGCCACGAAGGCGCCCCCATGGAGGCCAACGCGGAGATCGTCCTCGCCGACTTCGGCGCCGACACCACCGGCTTCGTCGGCCGGGAGCTGCTCGACGAACACGTGATCCGCGCCGACCTGGTGCTCACCGCCACCCGCGACCACCGGGCACAGGTGATCTCGATGGGTCACTCGGCCGGGCTGCGGACCTTCACGCTCAAGGAATTCACCCGGCTGGTCCGGGCCATAGACCCCGCCACGCTGCCCGACCCGCGCGACGAGGGCGTGGTCGAGCGCGCCCGCGCGCTGGTCCGCGCCGCGGCCGCGCTGCGCGGCTGGCTGCTGGCGCCCACCGCCGAGGCCGACGAGGTGTACGACCCCTACGGCGCCCCGATCACGTTCTTCCGCTCCATCGGCGACGAGATCAATCAGGCCCTCGACCCGGTCGTCACCGCGCTGACCGGCGTGTCGGCCCCGCACTGACGGGCGCGCGCCCGGCGCCACTCTGACGGCCGTACACGTCGGCCGGGTACCCCCTGGGCCCAACGGGTGTACGACGTCGCCGCACAGCGGGCAGGAGGCCCCTCACGGGCCTACATTGGAGCTGACGCCAGCGCACCCTCCAAGGCCCGGAGTTCATCGATGCCGGTCACCACTCCCGCCGCACCCCCCTCCGCAGCCGGGGCCGCCCTGCCGCAGGACTTCGGTGCCCTGCTCCGGGAGGACCCGGAGATCGCCGCCGTGCTGCTGGGGGAGCTGCACCGGCAGTCCAGCACCCTGCAGTTGATCGCCGCCGAGAACTTCACCTCGCCCGCGGTCCTCGCCGCCCTCGGCTCGCCGCTCGCCAACAAATACGCCGAGGGCTACCCCGGCGCCCGCCACCACGGCGGCTGCGACCAGGCCGACGCCGCCGAACGCATCGCCTGCCGACGGGCCACCTCGCTCTTCGGCGCCGAACACGCCAACGTCCAGGCGCACTCCGGCTCCTCCGCAGTCCTCGCCGCCTACGCGGCCCTGTTGCGCCCCGGCGACACGGTGCTGGCGATGGGACTCCAGTACGGCGGACACCTCACCCATGGCTCGCCCGCCAACTTCTCCGGCCGCTGGTTCGAGTTCATCGGTTACGGGGTGGACTCCGAGAGCGGCCTGATCGACTACGAGCAGGTGCGCGCCCTGGCGCGGACGCACCGCCCCAAGGCGATCGTCAGCGGCTCGATCTCGTACCCCCGCCATCCCGACTACGAGCTGTTCCGGGAGATCGCCGACGAGGTGGGCGCGTATCTGATCGCCGATGCCGCGCACCCGATGGGACTGATCGCCGGGGGAGCGGCGCCGAGCCCCGTCCCGTACGCCGACGTGGTCTGCGCGACCACGCACAAGGTGCTGCGCGGTCCGCGCGGCGGGATGATCCTGTGCGGCGCGGAGCTGGCCGAGCGGATCGACCGGGCGGTGTTCCCCTTCACCCAGGGCGGCGCCCAGATGCACACGGTCGCCGCGAAGGCCGTCGCGTTCGGGGAGGCGGCCACTGGGGCATTCACGGCGTACGCCCACCGGGTGGTGGCCCACGCCCGGGTGCTGGCCGCCGGCCTGGAGGCCGAGGGCTTCGACGTCACCACGGGCGGCACCGACACCCACCTGATCGTCGCGGACCCGGCCCCGCTGGGCGTCGACGGCCCGGCCGCCCGTGCCCGGCTGGTGGCGGCCGGCCTGGTGCTGGACACCTGCGCGCTTCCGTACGGGGACGCCCGGGGCATCAGGCTCGGCACCGCGGCCGTCACCACCCAGGGCATGGACGACGCCGACATGGCGCGGCTGGCGGTCCTCTTCGGGGCGGCCGTACGTGAGGAGGGCGACATCCGCGCCGAGGTCCAGGAACTGGCGCGGAAATATCCGCCCTATCCGGTGTAGACGTGTCCCGTGCGACCGTCGGCCCGGCCGCAGTGTCCTCGACCATGAGCCCGACGTAGTCAGACCGTTCGGCAGTCGGGGGCCGGCGTCACGGGGTCGGGCACGCGCATCCGCGGCGTTGTCGTCAGTCGCCTACGCTCCGCGTGGGCTCCCTCCTCCGCCTTGCAGCTGCACGCGGCCGACCCCGCTCCTTGTTCCGCCCCCCGACTGCCGGACGGTCTAAGGTGAGGGGCTGAGATGGCCGGCGAATTCTGTGGGGCAGCCCGTGCGTGATTACCTGCTGACGCTCTGTGTCACGGCCGCGGTGACCTATCTGCTGACCGGCCCGGTGCGAAAGTTCGCCATCGCGGTCGGGGCGATGCCCGCGATCCGTGCGCGCGACGTCCACCGAGAACCGACACCGAGGCTCGGCGGCATCGCCATGTTCGGCGGGCTGTGCGCCGGACTGATCGTCGCTGCCCATCTGCACAACCTCGACTGGGTCTTCAAACTCTCCAACGAGCCGCGGGCACTGCTCTCCGGCGCCGCGCTGATCTGGCTGATCGGTGTTCTGGACGACAAGTTCGAGATCGACGCGCTGATCAAGCTCGGCGGGCAGATGATCGCCGCCGCGGTCATGGTGATCCAGGGCCTGACGATCCTGTGGCTGCCGATCCCCGGCGTCGGCACCGTCGCGCTCACCCAGTGGCAGGGCACGCTGCTCACGGTCGCCCTGGTCGTCATCACCATCAACGCGGTCAACTTCGTCGACGGTCTGGACGGTCTCGCGGCGGGCATGGTCTGCATCGCGTCCGCGGCGTTCTTCCTGTACACGTACCGGCTCTGGTACGGGCACATGATCGAGGCGGCGGCCCCGGCGACGCTCTTCACGGCCATCCTGATGGGCATGTGCCTGGGTTTTCTGCCGCACAACATGCATCCGGCCCGGATCTTCATGGGCGACTCGGGCTCGATGCTGATCGGCCTGGTGCTGGCGGCCGGGGCCATCTCGGTCACCGGGCAGGTCGACCCGGACACGATGAAGCTCTTCGCGGGCAGCGAGCGCGAGGCCACCCACGCGATGCTGCCGGTCTTCATCCCGCTGCTGCTGCCGCTGACCATCATCGCGATCCCGGCCGCCGACCTGCTGCTGGCGATCGTGCGGCGCACCTGGAACGGCCAGTCGCCGTTCGCCGCGGACCGCGGGCATCTGCATCACCGGCTGCTGGAGATCGGTCATTCGCACAGCAGGTCCGTGCTGATCATGTACTTCTGGTCGGCCCTGATCGCCTTCGGCGCGGTCGGCTACTCCGTGCACTCGGCTTCCCTGTGGATCGTGCTGGTGATCATGGGGCTGAGCGCGCTGGGGCTCGTACTGCTGCTGATGCCCCGGTTCACCCCGCAGGCGCCGTACTGGGCGGAACGCTTCGTACCGCCCAGGTATCGTCGTCACCGCGGCCGGGGCGGGGTGCCCGAGGCGGCGCGCTCATCGGCGGACGGAGCCCAACAGCGGCCCCTGGACACGCAGATGGGGCGGGAGGAGCACGAGGGGCAGGAGCGCACACCGGTCGTCGTGGGAGTTTCCGGCGTCAACGGGGCGACTGCCATCGGCCCCCGTTCGCGTTTTTCGGACAGAGACAGGGCCGATTCCGCGCATTGACGATTCGGTCATTGCGGGGCAATACCAGACAAGGCGTTGAGTTGTCTTGCTCACACATGCATGTTCACCCTCACGTGTGACAGCAAGCACACTTTCTTGGTAAAGACCTCATCAAATAGTTTGTGATACCGTTCACGAAGCCCGGTGACGGAGTTGAAGGACCTGAGTACCACGGTCCATCGGCCCGAGGCATCGACTCGGACCGGGCCTACGCTCGTCCATGACGACACACTGCCCACCCCCTGCAAGCGGAGCTGCCGCCATGCCGTCCAACGACGTCCGGACTCTCCTCCAAGCCGCCGTACCCACCGCTGCTGCCGGCGCTGTCGCCGCTGCGGTCAGCGGTGGCGTCGCAGGCGGCAAGGGAGCCCTGGGCGCGGCCGTTGCGGCGATCGTGGTGATCCTCTTCATGGGGATCGGACTCATGGTCCTGCAGCGGACCGCGCGGTCCCTGCCCCACCTGTTCCAGGCGATGGGGCTGATGCTGTATACGGCCCAGCTTCTTCTGCTGTTCATTTTCGTCGCCGCATTCAAGAACACCACGATGTTCAACCCGAAGGCCTTCGCGATCACGCTGGTCGCGACGACCCTCGTGTGGATCGGCGCACAGACGCGTGCGCACATGAAGGCCAAGATCCTTTACGTCGAACCCGAGTCCGACAAGGGCGAAAAGCCCAAGAACCCCGGGTCGAAGACGTGAAGGGTAGGGGCGGAATAAGTGCAAGTCCGGGACCCTGCTATCGTCCGGTTCCAACTGCGGCACTGCGGGCGCGGGCATGTGAGCTGACGCCTGCTCGATCGCGAGGCTCAATGCCTGACTGCCGCTCACACATCCGTAACACCAGTCCAGTGCCGAACCGCGGCTGCGCGCCGCGCCGACACAACGAGGTTGCCGTACCTATGCGCCACGCTGAAGGAGCCCGCGGTGAGTGCTGACCCGACACAGGTGCTCGCCTTCGAGACCGATTGCCACATCTTCTCCGGTTGTGGTTTCCCGGGTCCTGGCTTGCACTCTTTCCTGTTCGAGCCGATCTTCGGTGACGCGGACAGCAACATCTACTTCAACAAGACGATGCTGCTGGCGCTCCTCGGTACGGTCATCATCGTCGGCTTCTTCTGGGCCGCCTTCCGTAAGCCGAAGGTCGTTCCGGGCAAGCTGCAGATGGTCGCCGAGGCCGGCTACGACTTCGTCCGCCGCGGCATCGTCTACGAGACGCTCGGCAAGCGCGAGGGCGAGAAGTACGTCCCGCTGATGGTCTCGATCTTCTTCTTCGTGTGGATGATGAACCTCTGGTCGATCATCCCGCTCGCCCAGTTCCCGGTGACGTCGGTCATCGCGTACCCGGCCGGTCTGGCACTGATCGTCTACATCCTCTGGATGAGCATCACGTTCAAGCGGCACGGCTTCGTCGGCGGCTTCAAGAACCTGACGGGCTACGACAAGTCGCTCGGCGCGGTTCTGCCGCTGGTCATGGTCATCGAGTTCTTCTCGAACGTCCTGGTCCGCCCCTTCACGCACGCGGTCCGACTCTTCGCGAACATGTTCGCGGGGCACACGCTGCTGCTGCTCTTCACCATCGCCAGCTGGTACCTGCTCAACGGCATCGGTATCGCCTACGCGGGTGTCTCGTTCGTGATGGTCATTGTGATGACAGCCTTCGAGCTCTTCATCCAGGCTGTTCAGGCGTACGTCTTCGTGCTCCTGGCGTGCACCTTCGTCCAGGGCGCTGTCGCCGAGCACCACTGATCGCGCCTCCCCTACCCCCAGTCGTCCGGTGGCCAACCCCCGCCGGTCCGTGAAAGAGAAGGAAGAACTGGCATGTCCCAGACCCTTGCCGCCGTCACCGGTTCCCTCAGCTCCGTCGGATATGGCCTGTCCGCCATCGGCCCCGGCGTCGGCGTCGGCATCATCTTCGGTAACGGCACGCAGGCTCTCGCCCGTCAGCCCGAGGCTGCGGGCCTGATCCGCGCCAACCAGATCCTCGGCTTCGCCTTCTGTGAGGCGCTCGCCCTGATCGGTCTGGTCATGCCGTTCGTCTACAGCTGACGAACCGCGACTAGTCCGTTCCGACGAAAGGCACTGATGTGAACCCCCTGGTTCAGCTCGCGGCCGAAAAACCGGAGAATCCGCTCTTTCCGCCGCTCCCTGAGCTCGTCATCGGTCTGATCGCCTTCGTCATCGTCTTCGGCTTCCTCGCCAAGAAGCTCCTCCCGAACATCAACAAGGTTCTGGAAGAGCGCCGTGAGGCCATCGAAGGCGGTATCGAAAAGGCCGATGCGGCCCAGACCGAGGCCCAGAGCGTTCTTGAGCAGTACAAGGCTCAGCTCGCCGAGGCCCGTCACGAGGCCGCGCGCCTGCGCCAGGAGGCGCAGGAGCAGGGCGCCGTGATCCTGCAGGAGATGCGGGCGGAAGGCCAGCGGCAGCGCGAGGAGATCATCGCTGCCGGCCACGCCCAGATCGAGGCCGACCGCAAGGCGGCTGCTTCCGCGCTGCGTCAGGACGTGGGCAAGCTCGCCACCGACCTGGCCGGCAAGCTCGTCGGCGAGTCCCTTGAGGACCACGCCCGGCAGAGCGGCACCGTCGACCGTTTCCTCGACGAGCTCGAGGCGAAGGCCGAGGCTGTCCGATGAACGGCGCGAGCCGCGAGGCACTGGCTGCCGCACGTGAGCGTCTCGACGCGCTGACCGACAACACGTCGGTCGACGCGGCGAAGCTCGCCGAGGAGCTGGCCGCCGTCACGGCGCTGCTCCAGCGCGAGGTCTCACTGCGGCGGGTCCTGACCGACCCGTCGCAGGCCGGCGAGGCCAAGGCCGAGCTGGCCGGGCGACTGCTGCGCGGTCAGGTGGGCGGCGAGACCGTCGACCTGATCTCCGGCATGGTCCGCTCCCGCTGGTCGCAGTCGCGTGACCTGGTCGACTCGGTCGAGGAACTGGCGAACATCGCGGACCTCACCGCCGCCCAGCGCAGCGGAGACCTCGACGACGTCGAGGACGAGCTGTTCCGGTTCGGCCGGATCGTCGCCTCCGACAAGGAGCTGCGCGCCGCGCTCACCAGCCGGTCCGCGTCCGCCGCCGCCAAGAGCGAGCTGCTGCGCAGCCTGCTCGGCGGCAAGGCACGGCCCGCCACCGAGCGCGTCGTCGTGCGGCTCGTCACCCAGCCGCGTGGACGTAGCCTGGAAGCGGGACTCGAGTCCCTCTCCAAGCTTGCCGCGGAGCGCCGGGACCGGATGGTCGCCGTGGTCACCTCGGCAGTGCCGCTGAGCGATCAGCAGAAGCAGCGCCTCGGCGCCGCACTGGCGAAGATCTACGGCCGTCCGATGCACCTGAATCTCGATGTGGACCCCACGGTCCTCGGCGGGATCGCGGTGCGGGTCGGTGACGAGGTCATCGACGGCACCATCGCGGAGCGCCTCGACGAGGCGACCCGTCGCATGGCCGGCTGACGAGCACAGCGCAGCAACAGAACAGAGCAAGACCAGCGGCCCGGTTGGGCCGTGCAGAAATTGCAGAAGATTCCTGGGGGTCGGCCCCCAGACCCCCTTAAGAAACTTCGGGCCCAACAAGGAGAGCAGGGAACCCAGATGGCGGAGCTCACGATCCGGCCGGAGGAGATCCGGGACGCGCTGGAGAACTTTGTCCAGTCGTACAAGCCGGACGCGGCCTCGCGCGAGGAGGTCGGTACGGTCAGCGTTGCTGGCGACGGCATCGCGAAGGTCGAGGGTCTTCCCTCGGCCATGGCGAACGAGCTGCTGAAGTTCGAGGACGGCACCCTCGGTCTCGCCCTCAACCTTGAGGAGCGCGAGATCGGTGCCATCGTCCTCGGCGAGTTCAGCGGCATCGAAGAGGGCCAGCCGGTGCAGCGCACCGGTGAGGTGCTCTCCGTCGGCGTCGGCGAGGGTTACCTCGGCCGCGTCGTCGACCCGCTCGGCAACCCGATCGACGGTCTCGGCGAGATCGCGACCGACAGCCGCCGCGCCCTCGAGCTGCAGGCCCCTGGCGTCATGGTCCGTAAGTCGGTGCACGAGCCGATGCAGACCGGTTACAAGGCCGTCGACGCCATGGTGCCGATCGGCCGTGGCCAGCGTCAGCTGATCATTGGTGACCGTCAGACGGGTAAGACCGCTCTGGCCGTCGACACGATCATCAACCAGCGCGACAACTGGCGCACGGGCGACGTGAACAAGCAGGTGCGCTGCATCTACGTCGCCATCGGTCAGAAGGGTTCCACCATCGCCTCCGTGCGTGGTGCCCTGGAAGAGGCCGGCGCGCTTGAGTACACGACCATCGTCGCCGCTCCGGCGTCCGACCCGGCCGGCTTCAAGTACCTGGCGCCGTACACCGGTTCGGCCATCGGTCAGCACTGGATGTACCAGGGCAAGCACGTCCTGATCATCTTCGACGACCTCTCGAAGCAGGCCGACGCCTACCGCGCCGTGTCGCTTCTGCTGCGCCGTCCGCCGGGCCGCGAGGCCTACCCGGGCGACGTCTTCTACCTCCACTCGCGTCTGCTGGAGCGCTGCGCGAAGCTCTCCGACGAGATGGGCGCCGGTTCGATGACGGGCCTCCCGATCGTCGAGACCAAGGCGAACGACGTGTCGGCGTTCATCCCGACCAACGTCATCTCCATCACCGACGGCCAGTGCTTCCTGGAGTCCGACCTGTTCAACGCCGGTCAGCGTCCGGCCCTGAACGTCGGTATCTCGGTCTCCCGTGTCGGTGGCTCCGCCCAGCACAAGGCCATGCGCCAGGTCTCCGGCCGGCTCCGTGTCGACCTCGCCCAGTACCGCGAGCTGGAGGCGTTCGCCGCCTTCGGTTCCGACCTGGACGCGGCTTCGAAGGCGTCGCTGGAGCGCGGTAAGCGCATGGTCGAGCTGCTGAAGCAGCCGCAGTACGCCCCGTTCCCGGTCGAGGAGCAGGTCGTCTCCATCTGGGCCGGCACCAACGGCAAGATGGACGACGTCCCGGTCGAGGACATCCGTCGCTTCGAGACCGAGCTGCTGGAGTACCTGCGCCGCGAGCGCAAGGAGCTCCTGACCAGCATCGCCGAGGGCGCCAAGATGTCCGACGACACGCTGCAGGCGATTGCCGACGCCGTCGCCGCCTTCAAGCAGCAGTTCGAGACCTCGGACGGCAAGCTGCTGGGCGAGGGCTGATCGATGGGCGCTCAGCTTCGCGTTTACAAGCGCCGCATTCGCTCCGTCACCGCCACGAAGAAGATCACCAAGGCGATGGAGATGATCGCCGCCGCGCGCATCGTCAAGGCGCAGCGCCAGGTGGCGGCGTCGACGCCGTACGCGACCGAGCTCACCCGCGCGGTGACCGCGGTGGCGACCGGCTCCACCACCAAGCACCCGCTGACCACCGAGGCCGACGCTCCGGCGCGGGCCGCGGTCCTGCTCATCACGAGCGACCGCGGTCTGGCCGGCGGTTACTCCTCCAACGCCATCAAGGCCGCGGATCGACTGACCGAGCGGCTGCGCGGTGAGGGCAAGGAGGTCGTCACGTATGTGATCGGCCGCAAGGGTGTCGCCTACTACGGATTCCGCGAGCGCAAGGTCGAGGATTCGTGGACGGGCTTCACCGACAGCCCGACGTACGCGGATGCGAAGCGGGCCGCGGCTCCGCTGATCGAAGCGGTCACCAAGGAGACCGCCGAGGGCGGCGTGGACGAGCTGCACATCGTCTTCACGGAGTTCGTGTCGATGATGACGCAGAACCCGGTGGACAACCGGATGCTGCCGCTCAGTCTCGACGCCGCGAAGGAGGAGGACGGCAAGGGAGAGATCCTGCCGCTCTTCGACTTCGAGCCGTCGGCGGAGGACGTCCTCGACGCCCTGCTTCCGCGGTACGTCGAGAGCCGGATCTACAACGCGCTGCTGCAGGCCGCTGCTTCCGAGCACGCTGCCCGCCGCCGCGCGATGAAGTCGGCCACCGACAACGCCGGTGAGCTCATCAAGAGCCTCTCCCGGCTTGCCAACGCGGCCCGCCAGGCCGAAATCACCCAGGAAATCAGCGAGATCGTCGGTGGTGCCAGTGCGCTGGCCGACGCGACCGCGGGGAGTGACAAGTAATGACGACCACAGTTGAGACGGCCGTTGCCACGGGCCGCGTCGCCCGGGTCATCGGCCCGGTCGTCGACGTGGAGTTCCCCGTCGACGCGATGCCGGACATCTACAACGCGCTGACCGTCGAGGTGGCCGACCCGGCCGAGGACGGCAAGCTCAAGACGCTGACGCTCGAGGTCGCCCAGCACCTCGGTGACGGTGTGATCCGCGCGATCTCGATGCAGCCCACCGACGGTCTGGTCCGCCAGGCCCCGGTGACCGACACGGGCGCCGGCATCACGGTCCCCGTCGGTGACATCACCAAGGGCAAGGTGTTCAACACCCTCGGCGAGATCCTGAACAAGCCCGAGGCCTCGGCCGAGGTCACCGAGCGCTGGCCGATCCACCGCAAGGCGCCCAGCTTCGACCAGCTCGAGTCCAAGACCGAGATGTTCGAGACCGGCGTCAAGGTCATCGACCTTCTCACCCCGTACGTCAAGGGTGGAAAGATCGGTCTGTTCGGTGGTGCCGGTGTCGGCAAGACCGTTCTGATCCAGGAAATGATCTACCGCGTCGCCAACAACCACGACGGTGTGTCGGTGTTCGCGGGCGTCGGTGAGCGTACCCGTGAGGGCAATGACCTCATCGAGGAAATGTCCGACTCGGGCGTCATCGACAAGACGGCACTCGTCTTCGGTCAGATGGACGAGCCGCCGGGCACGCGTCTTCGTGTGGCGCTGGCCGGTCTGACCATGGCGGAGTACTTCCGCGATGTGCAGAAGCAGGACGTGCTCTTCTTCATCGACAACATCTTCCGGTACACCCAGGCCGGCTCCGAGGTGTCCACCCTGCTCGGCCGTATGCCGTCCGCGGTGGGTTACCAGCCGAACCTGGCCGACGAGATGGGTCTGCTGCAGGAGCGCATCACGTCGACCCGCGGTCACTCGATCACCTCGATGCAGGCGATCTACGTCCCCGCGGACGACCTGACCGACCCGGCCCCGGCCACCACCTTCGCCCACCTCGACGCGACGACGGTTCTCTCCCGTCCGATCTCCGAGAAGGGCATCTACCCGGCCGTGGACCCGCTGGACTCCACGTCCCGGATCCTGGACCCGCGTTACATCGCGCAGGACCACTACGACACCGCCATGCGGGTCAAGGGAATCCTGCAGAAGTACAAGGACCTCCAGGACATCATCGCCATTCTCGGTATGGACGAGCTCGGCGAGGAGGACAAGCTCACGGTCTTCCGCGCCCGTCGCATCGAGCGCTTCCTGTCCCAGAACACCCACGTCGCCAAGCAGTTCACCGGCGTGGACGGTTCGGACGTTCCGCTCGACGAGTCGATCGCCGCGTTCAACGCGATCGCCGACGGTGAGTACGACCACTTCCCGGAGCAGGCGTTCTTCATGTGCGGTGGCATCGAGGACCTCAAGGCCAACGCCAAGGAGCTCGGCGTCTCCTGAGCCCATGGCTCACCGAGGGGGGTGGGTGCGTCCCGCCCCCCTCACCACGCCCCGTAGAATTGACCCAACACCCGGCTCGAACGGCCGGGTGGTGACCCGAGGAGCCACCCTTGGCTGCTGAGCTGCACGTCGAGCTGGTCGCCGCGGACCGCAGTGTCTGGTCCGGCGAGGCCACCCTGGTCGTCGCGCGCACCACGTCCGGCGACATCGGCGTCATGCCCGGTCACCAGCCGCTTCTGGGTGTGCTGGAATCGGGCCCGGTGACGATCCGTACGAGCGACGGCGCGACCGTGATCGCCGCTGTGCACGGCGGTTTCATCTCGTTCGCGGACGACAAGCTCTCGCTGCTCGCGGAGATCGCGGAGCTGGCGGACGAGATCGATGTCCGGCGCGCCGAGCGTGCGCTGGAGCGTGCGAAGTCGGGCACGGACGCCGCTTCCGAGCGGCGCGCCGAAGTGCGACTGCGTGCGGTGGCGGTGCGCTAGCGCTCCGCGACAACGTAGCTTTAACCTCAGCCGCGGCCCGAGCTGGAGACCTCTCCAGACCGTGCCGCGGCTGAGGCGATGCAGGTGCAGGTGCGGTTCTGGCGGTATCCGTTACTCGACGACGCGAGGAGGTCGGTGGAGATGTTCCTCGCGCTGTGGGTGGGCGGGCTGGTCGTCGCACTGGTCGCGGTTGGTCTCTTCGTCTTCGGTCTGCGCCGGCGGCTGATTCAGCGCTCCGGCGGGACCTTCGACTGCAGCCTGCGATGGAATGTGCCGGAGGAGCCCGATTTCTCCGGCAAGGGCTGGGTGTACGGGGTCGCCCGGTACAGCGGCGACCGGATCAACTGGTTCCGGGTCTTCTCGTACGCTCCCCGCCCGCGCCGGGTCCTGGAGCGTTCCGCGATCGAGGTGATCGCCCGTCGGCTGCCCGAGGGCGAGGAGGAGCTGGCGCTCCTGTCCGACGCCGTGGTGCTCGGCTGTCTCCACCGTGAGACCCGCCTGGAGCTGGCCATGAGCGAGGACGCGCTGACCGGATTCCTCGCCTGGCTGGAGGCGGCTCCGCCCGGCCAGCGGGTCAATGTGGCGTAACCGGAGGGCTCGCCGGAAGGGAGTACCTCATCTCCCGGACGTGGACGAGGCCCGGGGGACCGCGGGCGCGGCCTGACGGCCCCGTACGGTGTCGGCCCGCGAGGTCCCGTACGGCAACGCACGAAGAACCGGGGAGACGGGGGGCGGACCCGTCTCCCCGGTCGTTTTCCGGGGTGTTGCGCGCAATCGCGCGGGGGGCTACTTCAGACCGTTGTTGATCGCGCCGACGAGTTCACCGTTGGCGGTGTCACCGCTGAACTCCCAGAAGAACGCGCCTCCCAGGCCCTGGCCCTTCGCCCAGGTCATCTTGGTGGCGATGGTGGCCGGGGTGTCGTAGCTCCACCAGTTGGTCCCGCAGTGCGCGTACGCCGTGCCGGCGATGGTGCCGGTGGCGGGACAGCTGGTCTTCAGGACCTTGTAGTCCTCGATGCCCGCCTCGTAGGTGCCGGGTGCGGCGCCGGTCGCGGTGCCGCCGGGCGCGTCCTGGGTGACCCCGGTCCAGCCGCGGCCGTAGAAGCCGATGCCGAGCAGCAGCTTCGAGGCGGGGACGCCCTGGGCCTTCAGCTTGGCGATGGCGTCGGCAGAGTTGAAGCCGGCCTGCGGGATGCCGTTGTAGGAGGTGAGCGGGGAGTGCGGGGCGGTCGGGCCCTTCGCGTCCCAGGCGCCGAAGAAGTCGTACGTCATCACGTTGTACCAGTCCAGGGACTGGGCGGCGCCCGCGTAGTCGGTGGCGTCGATCTTGCCGCCGGCGGAGGCGTCGGCGGTGATGGCGGCCGTCACCAGGTTCTTGGTCCCGAACTTCGCGCGCAGGGCCGAGGTGATGCCCTTCAGTGCGGCCGGGCCGCTGGTGTCGCAGGTCAGACCGCAGGCGTTGGGGTACTCCCAGTCGATGTCGATGCCGTCGAAGACATCGGCCCAGCGGGGGTCCTCCACCAGGTTGTAGCAGGACTCGGCGAAGGCGGCCGGGTTCTTCGCGGCCTCACCGAAGCCGCCGGACCAGGTCCAGCCGCCGAAGGACCACAGGACCTTGATGTTCGGGTACTTCGCCTTGAGCTTGCGCAGCTGGTTGAAGCTGCCGCGCAGCGGCTGGTCCCAGGTGTCGGCGACGCCGTCGACGGACTTGTCGGCGGTGTACGCCATGTCGTAGTCGGCGTAGGAGTCACCGATCGCGCACTTGCCGCCGGTCACGTTGCCGAAGGCGTAGTTGATGTGCGTGATCTTCGCGGCGGAACCCGAGGTGTCGAGGTTCTTGACGTGGTAGTTCCGGCCGTAGACGCCCCAGTCGGTGAAGTATCCGAGGTTGACCTTGCCGCCGGTGCCGGGGTCGGGGTTGCCACCGCCACCGGTGGTGTGGACCTTGACCGCGCCGCTGACCGGACCGGTCTGGTCAGCGGTGTCACGGGCCTGCACGGTGTACGAGTAGTCGGTTCCGGCCTTGAGGCCGGAGTCGGTGTACGTCGTGCCGGTGACGGTCGAGACGACGGCGCCGTCGCGCAGGACGTCGTAGTTCTTGATGCCGTGGTCGTCGGTCGCGGCGGTCCAGCTGAGCGTCACCGAGGTGTCGGTGACGGCGCTCGCGGTGGGGGTGCCGGGCGCCGAGGGGGCGTTGTCACCCGGGACGCTGCCGCCGTCGCAGGAGGCGCCGTTCAGCTTGCAGCCGGTGGGGGCGCCGGGACCGGTGCCGTTGAAGCCGAAGGAGACGCTGGCGCCCGGTGCGACCGAGCCGTTCCAGCCGAGGTTCTTGGCGGTCCAGTGGGTTCCGGAGCTGGTGACGGTGGCGTCCCAGGCGGAGCCGACCGCGGTGCCCGAGGGGAAGTCCCACTCGATGGTCCAGGAGGTGAGGGCGGTGGTGCCGGTGTTCTTCACCGTCCACTGGCCCTCGAAGCCGCTGCCCCAGTCGGACTTCTTGAGGTACGTGGCGGTTGCCGAGGTGGCGGCTTCGGCGGGGGAGGCCAGGCCGACCATCGCGGCGAGCGGAAGAAGCAGCGCGGTGAGTCCCGCGACCGCTCTGGATCTGGTGGCTCTTCCGGTCCCGAGTCCGAATCGGGTCCGGCGTAGGGGGGTTTCAGTGCTCAACGGTGCTCCTCGGGTGAGGTCCGGACAAACGGGGGTGGTCCGTGGACTGCAAACCCTGCGCCGCCCTGAGCGCGCCTTGTCATGGCGCACTCACCGCAGTGTGCTCGGTGAGATTAGGAAGGTCTGGACCAATCGTCAAGAGGTCCAGACCAAAGATCGTGATCGGAACACACGCTCCTGCTCCAGCCGAGCCGTCCCCGATCGCTGCGACTTGTCACCTCAGATGCCCAACTCCTGGGCCAATACCGCTGCCTGGACCCGGCTGCGCAGCTCCAGCTTGCCCAGCAATCGGCTGACATGCGTCTTCACCGTCGCCTCCGCCATCGAGAGCCGGACCGCGATCTCGGCGTTCGACAGTCCCGCGCCGAGGCAGCCGAGCACCTCCCGCTCCCGCCGGGTGAGGGCGTCGAGAACCGCCGGATCGGGGGTGTTCGTCACCCGCGCGGGGGTGGTCCCGGCGAACTCCGCGATCAGACGGCGTGTCACGGCCGGGGCGATCAGCCCCTCGCCGCGCGCCACGACGCGTACCGCTTCGAGCAGATCGCGCGCATCGGCGTTCTTCAGCAGGAAGCCCGCCGCCCCCGCCCGCAGCGCCCCGAAGACGTACTCGTCCAGATCGAACGTCGTCAGCACCAGCACGTCCGCGAGTCGCTCGGCCACCACCTGCCCGGTCGCCGACACTCCGTCGAGGCGCGGCATCGACACATCCATCAGCACCACGTCCGGACGCAGTTCACGTGCCAGACGCACCGCCTCCTCGCCGTCCCCGGCCTCGCCGACGACGTCGATGTCCGGTGCGCTGCGCAGAATGAGCACCAGCCCGGCTCGGACGGCCGACTGGTCCTCGGCGACCACAACCCGGATCGTCATGTTTCCAACGCCCCTTCCTCCGCAGGCAGTTCGGCCCGCACTTGCCAGGTTTCCGTCCCGTCGGCGGGACTGACCGGACCGGCCTCGATCGCGCCGCCCAGCAGCGCCACCCGTTCCCGCATCCCCACCAGGCCGGCCCCCGATCCGGGGGCGCGCGGCCCGGAGCGGTCCCCGAGCACACTGCTGACCTCCACGGTGAGCAGCGGCCCGTCCCGGCCCAGACGCACCACGACCGGGCCGGGCGCGGCGTGCTTGAGCGCGTTGGTCAGGGACTCCTGGACGATCCGGTACGCGGCCAGCTCGACCGGCGCGGGCAGCGGTCCCCGCTCGCCGCGGGTGTCCTCGAAGGTGCAGGTCAGTCCGCTCGACACGGCGTTCGTACGGGTCTGCTCGACCAGCGCGTTCAGCGAGGCGAGCGTCGGCGAGGCGCTCGGCTCACCGGCCGCGCCACCGGTACGCAGCAGTCCGATCAGCCGGCGCATCTCGGCGAGCCCGTCGACGCTGTTCTCCCGGATCACGCCGAGCGCCTCGCGCGAGGTCTGCGGCTCGTCGATGGAGAGCGCGGCGGTGGAGTGGATGGCGATGGCGGAGAGGTGGTTGGCCACCATGTCGTGCAACTCGCGGGCCATCCGGGCGCGTTCGGCGGTCACCGCCTGGGTACGGTCCATCTCGGCCAGCAGCGCGGTCTGATCGGCGCGCAGCCGGGCGCCTCGGCGGCGTCCCGGTGGTTGCGGACGCTGACCCCGGTGATGGCGGGCAGGAACGAGACCATGCCGGTGACGACGCCGATGAGCAGTGCCTGGGGATCGCGGAACCACGCCAAAAATCCGATGGTGACCGCGATCGTGATCAGGATCGTGGTCACCGGAATGCGGCGGGCGGCGGCCGGTGTCCCGTACAGCACGGCCGCGTACATGAGGTCGGTGAACATCATCACCGTCGCCAGGTTCCCGATCGTGAACTGGTCCGCGACCAGTGCGAGCGTACCGACGACCAGCGCCGTCTGTGGAGCGGTCCTGCGTACCAGTTCGAGGCCCGAGACGACGGCGAGCGGCAGCAGGGAGACCCAGGGCGCGACGAAGGCCCGGTCGCCCTGCGTGTGCAGCCCGAGCAGCCACAGGAACAGGCCACCGGACAGACCGGTGGCGGCGATGAGTACGTCGTGGCGGTGCGGGCGGGCGAGGGGGAGCACCCTCCCATCCAACGCGGCGGCCCGGCCCGGGACCTCCGTACCGGGGGTGAACAACAGTTCCCATTTCTTTCAGTGGATATCGGTCATTCTCGGTGAATATCCTGATGTTGTGAAGCTTTCCGAGTGGGCGGCGCGCAACGGCGTGCACTACCAGACCGCGTGGACCTGGGCGAAGGAGGGCCGTATGCCGGTCCCGGTTGTGCAGACGCCGTCGGGTACATGGCTTGTGGCCGAGTCGGTCCCGCACGCTGTGGGACGGGCCGTGGCGTACTGCCGTGTCTCGTCCGGTGACCAGAAAGCGGACCTGGAGCGCCAGGTCGCCCGGACCGTTCAGGGCGCAACGTCCCGGGGTCTCACGGTTGCTGACGTGGTGACGGAGATCGGTTCCGGCTTGAACGGGCGCCGTCGCAAGCTGCACCGGCTGCTCGCCGACCCGGGTGTGGGGACGATCGTGGTCGAGCACCGTGACCGCCTCGCCCGGTTCGGCATCGAGCACCTGGAGGCCGCCCTCTCGGCCTCGGGGCGGCGCCTGCTCGTCCTTGACCCGGCGGAGACGGCCGACGATCTTGTACGGGATATCACCGAGATCCTGACCTCGATGTGCGTACGCCTGTACGGCCGGCGTTCCGCGAAGAACCGTGCCGCCCAGGCAGTCGCCGTTGCCACCGGCCCGGAAGCGGCCGGATGAAGAAGTTCAAGTCCCGGCCCGGTTTCACCGTCCTCGCGCACAAGCTCGCGCTGGACCCGAACGCCACGGCCGGCCGCCGCCTGCACTCGCACGCAGGTGCCGCGAGGGCCGCGTACAACTGGGCCGTCGAGTACGTCACCGCCGCGTGGTGGCAGCGCAAGGCCGAGCAGTCCTACGGCATTCCCGAGGGCGAGCTGACACCGTGGCGGTCGTGGTCGCTGCCGTCGCTGCGGAAGGCGTTCAACGAGGACAAGCGCACCAACCCGCGTTTCGCCGGCTGGTGGGAGGAGAACTCCAAGGAGGCATACAACACCGGCCTGGCAGGCGCGTCGGCAGCGTTCGACAACTACGCGAAGTCGAAGAGGGGGAGGCGCAAGGGTCGCAAGATGGGCATCCCGCGCGTCAAATCGAAGCGGAGAGCACGCCCGGCCTGCCGGTTCACCACCGGGACGATTCGTGTCGAGCCTGACGGACGCCACGTCACCCTGCCGAGGATCGGCCGCGTCCGCGTCCACGAGAGCGCCTCCCGACTGCGGGCCCTCGTCGATGCCGGGCACCTGCGGATCCTGTCTGCGACAGTGCGCCAGGACCGGGGCCGCTGGTTCGTGTCGTTGCAGGCCGAGGAGAAGCACCAGCTGGTGAAGGTCGCCCGCCCGGACACGGCGGTCGGTATCGACCTCGGCATCAAGACCCTCGCCGTCCTCGCGGACAGCGACGGTGCCCTCGCTATGGAACCCAACCCACGCCACCTCGACCGCGCGCAGAAGCAGCTGCGCCGCGCCGGCCGTGTCCTCTCGCGCCGCCAGGGCCCCGACCGGCGCACCGGGCAGCAGGCATCGAAGCGCTGGGAGAAGGCCAACCGGACCCGGAACAAGGTGCATCACCGGGTCGCGAACCTCCGTGAGGACACTCTCCACAAGATGACGACCCGCCTTGCCCGCGAGTACGGCACGATCGTTGTCGAAGACCTCAACGTTGCCGGAATGGGCCGCAACCGGAGCCTGTCCCGCCGCGTCGCGGATGCTGCGTTCGGCGAGATCCGACGCCAGCTCACCTACAAGACCCGTCGGCACGGCACACGACTCGTCGTCGCCGACCGTTGGTTCCCCTCCTCGAAGACCTGCTCCCGCTGCGGTGCGGTGAAAGCCAAGCTGCTCCTCAGCATGCGCGTCTTCGAGTGTGACAACTGCGGCCTCGTCATCGACCGGGACGCCAACGCCGGACACAACCTGGTCGCTCTCGCGGCCCGCACAACAGGTACCGGAGTGGCCGGAGACCTGGACCCCGCCAACGCGGAGTCGAAGCCCCGTGGAGCCGACCACAAGACCCGCAGCACCCGCCCGCGCCGCAAGGCCGGGACGGGGCGGGCAGGTGGCACAACCCCCAGCCCCCGGGCCGGGAAGGAAACGGGAGACCGTCAACAAGCCACCAGGGCACAACTCGCACCCTGGTGACCCGTTACGGACCATTCCGGTGGAAACACCGGAATTACTGAGATCACTTGATGATCAAAGCAACGGTGAGGCATGAGTACATCGAAGGATGCAGTCGCGGTTCGTCACTGGTGACGACGATTCCGGGCGCCCCGGTGAGGAGGCTGGAGGGGACGGGAAGGAGAAGTGCCGTGATCGTCACGCTGATCGTGCTCTGTGAAGTCGGCTTCTGGGTGTTGCTGGCCGTGGGGCTCGCGCTGCGGTACCCGGCGAGGAAGCCGTGACTGGGCGCGGCCGTGCTGCTGTGCGAGCCGCTGCTGGAGGTCGTGCTGCTGGTGGTGACGGCCATCGACCTGAAGAACGGGGCGGAGCCCGACTGGAAGCACGGACTCGCCGCGGTCTACATCGGTTTCACGGTGGGGCTCGGCCACTCCACGATCCGCTGGGTCGACGCCCGGGTCGCCCACCGTTTAGCGGGCGGCCCGCCGCCGGTGAAGCCGCCGAAGTACGGGAGGGAGCGTGCGGCGCACGAGTGGCGGACCGCGGCGCGCTGGACGGTCGCGGCGGTGGTGGCGCTGGCGCTGCTGCAGGTGGCGATCTGGTACGTGGGCGGGGACGGGGACGTGTCGTCGCTCCAGGCGTGGCAGCAGAGGATGCTGTTGGTGATCGGGATCAATGTGGTGATCGCGGGGAGCTACACGCTGTTCCCGAAACGGGAGGGAGCGCGGCGCTGAACGGCCGGACGGATCCCGTGGACCGGGCCCGTCCGGCGTCTTCGCCGCGCATGGCTACCGCTCGCCGCCCGGTACCCACAGCACGTCGCCGACCTCCTTGTTCGCCGTCCTCGCGAGGATGAACAGCAGGTCGGAGAGCCGGTTGAGATACGTCGCCGTCAGCGCGTTCATCACCTCGCCGTGCACCTCCAGCGCCGCCCACGTGGACCGCTCCGCTCGCCGGACCACGGTGCACGCCTGGTGCAGCAGCGCCGCCCCCGGCGTACCGCCCGGCAGGATGAAGCTGCGCAGCTTCTCCAGCTCCTCCAGGAAGTGGTCGCAGTCCGCCTCCAGCTTGTCGACGTAACCCTGCTCGACCCGCAGCGGCGGGTACTTGGGATTCTCGACGACCGGGGTCGACAGATCGGCGCCCACGTCGAACAGGTCGTTCTGCACACGGACGAGCACCTTCACGACGTCCTCGGGGAGCCGGCCGAGCGCGATCGCCGTACCGATGACGGCGTTGGCCTCGTTGGTGTCGGCGTACGCCGAGATCCGCAGATCGGTCTTGGCGGTCCGGCTCATGTCGCCGAGGGCGGTGGTGCCCTGGTCGCCGGTGCGGGTGTAGATGCGTGTCAGGTTGACCATGCGGCCAGCCTAAGGGCTGTCCCCCGGATCAGGCCGGGCCCGCGTGCCCCGGCGTGATCCGGACGAGAGGCTCTAGGCCCGGTGGAAGACGCGGGTGCCCAGCGTCACGGCGAGGGCGGCGAAGCCGAGCGCCACCAGGACGCCGTACAGCATGTGCGCGGTGGCGTACGAGCCCACGTACGCGTCCCGCACCGCGTCCACGAGATAGCGGAACGGGGTGAGGTGGGAGAGCACGTCCAGCCAGTCGGGGCCCAGCGCCATCGGCAGCATCAGACCGGAGAGCAGCATGGCCGGCATGGTGATCGAGTTGATCACCGGTCCGAACTCCTGGGGCGTACGGACCTTCATCGCCAGGGCGTACGACAGAGAGGCCAGCGAGACCGTCAGCAGTCCGACGAACGCGAAACCGATCAGCACCCCCCACAGCGGTGCGCGCAGCCCCATGAGTACGGCGGCGAGGACCAGCAGCACCGCCTGGAACATGAACAGCAACGCATCCCGCAGGACCCGGCCCAGCAGCAGGGCCGCCCGGCTGACCGGGGTCACCCGCATCCGCTCCACAACCCCGTTCGTGTTGTCGATGATGAGGGCGAACCCGGCGAACGAGGCGCTGAACAGGCCGAGTTGGAGCAGCAGTCCGGGGACCAGGATCTGCCAGGAGTCACCGGCCGGACCGAGTGGCAGTCCGGTGAGCAACGGGCCGAAGAAGAGCAGGTACAGCAGCGGCATGAGGATGCCGAAGAGGATCTGGAACCTGGAGCGCAGGGTCTGCCGGGCGTACCGGCCGAAGATGAGTGCGGTGTCGTGGAGAAGCATCGGATTCCTCTGGGGCGGTCGGTCACAGTGCTGAGGGCTGTCCCGTCATCCGGGGCGCCCGCCAGGGATGACGGGACAGCCCTCAGACGGCGAGGGGCTGGGCGTCGGCGGGCGCGGGGGAGCGCCCGGTGATCGCGAGGAAGGCGTCCTGGAGCGAGGCGTCGGCCGAGCCCGCGTATCGCGTCTTCAGCGCGGCGGGTGTGCCCTCTGCCGCCACCTCACCGCCGTCGACCACGACCAGCCGGTCCGCGAGTGCGTCCGCCTCATCGAGGTAGTGGGTGGTGAGTACGACGGTCGTGCCGGATTCGTCGCGCAGTCGGTGGACCAGTGCCCACAGATCGGCGCGGCTGCCCGGGTCGAGTCCGGTGGTCGGCTCGTCGAGGAAGAGCACGACGGGGCGGTGGGTGAGCCCCATCGCGATGTCGAGCCGCCGCCGCTGGCCCCCGGAGAGCGTGGCCGTCTTGCGGTCGAGCAGCTCCGCCAGGCCCAGCTCGTCGGCGAGTTCTCCGGCGCGGGCCACCGCGGCGGACTTGCCGAGCCGGTACATCCGGCCCTGGGTGACCAGCTCCTCCCGCACGGTGATGTGGGGATCGACGCCACCGGACTGCGCGACGTAGCCGCACTTCTCCCGTACGCCCGCCGGATCCGTGAGCAGGTCGCAGCCGGCGACGGTGGCCGCGCCGCCGGTGGGGGCGAGCAGCGTGGTGAGCATGCGGAGGGTGGTGGTCTTGCCCGCTCCGTTGGGACCGAGAAGGCCGACGATCTCGCCGCTCGCGACCTTCAGATCGATGGAGCGTACGGCCGTCACCGGGCCGCTCCTGGTGTCGAAGGTCCGGGCGAGGCCGGCCGTGCTGATGATTGGCATAGTGACCACAAAAACAGAGTCACTGAAAAAATACAATGACTCCAAATATTCATGAACCCCATGAGAGCCCTACGATGGGCCCATGGCTGAGGGACTCAGGGAGCGCAAGAAGCGCCAGACCAGGCAGCACCTCTCGGATGTGGCGACCGGTCTCTTCCTGGAGCGGGGCTTCGACGCGGTCACGATCGCCGAGATCGCCCGCGCCGCCGACGTCTCGGTGAACACGGTCTACAACTACTTCCCGGCCAAGGAGGACCTCTTCCTGGACCGCAGCCGCGGCATCGTCGACCGCCTCTCCCGCTACGTCCGGGGCCGCGACAAGGGCGAGTCCGCGGCCGACGCCGTCCTGCGCGAACTGCGCATCCAGGTGGAGGGCGTGTCCCCGACCGTCGGTCTGATGGAGGGCTACGCGCAGTTCGCGCGGGTCATCGAGGGCGCCGACGGTCTCAAGGCGCGCCTCTGGCACGTGCAGCAGGAGGCCTTGCTGCACCTGGAGACGACGCTCCAGGAGGAGTCCGGAGCCGCGGCCGGTGACCCGACCCCGATCCTGGTGGCCGGTCAGCTCTCCTGGGTGCACAGCACGCTGATGGGGTATATCGGCCGTGAGATGGTCGCGGGCCGCAAGGCCGCCGATGTGTCGCGCGACGCGCTTGTCCTGCTCGACGAGATCGAGGACCTCCTCGGCGAGAAGGTCCTCAACTACGCCCGGCGCGCCGCCGAATGACGGGTGCCGGTGTGATGTCCGTCATGTGAGACGTGACGCGCATCTCTTCACGGCCACAGGGCCGCTCGCGGGTACTAATCTCCGCCGGAGAGCATGCGAACAACCATCAGGACCGGGCCGTGCAGGGACCAGCTGCAGGGGCGAACAGAAACCAAGGGGTGCATACGTGGCCAGGAAGCTCGCCGTCATCGGAGCCGGACTCATGGGATCCGGCATCGCGCAGGTCTCCGCCCAGGCGGGCTGGGACGTCGTGCTGCGGGACGTCACCGACGAGGCTCTGACCCGTGGTCGTGACGGCATCAAGGCCTCGTACGACAAGTTCGTCTCCAAGGGGAAGCTGGAGGCGGCCGACGCCGACGCCGCGCTGGCCCGCATCACCACCACCACCGACCTCGACGCGGTCGCCGACGCGGATGTCGTCGTCGAGGCCGTCTTCGAGAAGCTCGAGGTCAAGCACGAGATCTTCCGGGCCCTCGACAAGATCGTCCGGGACGACGCCGTCCTCGCGTCCAACACCTCCGCCATCCCGATCACCAAGATCGCGGCCGTGACGGAGCGCCCCGAGCGCGTCGTCGGTGTGCACTTCTTCTCGCCGGTCCCGATGATGCAGCTCTGCGAACTGGTCCGCGGCTACAAGACCAGCGACGAAACCCTCGCCACCGCACGGGAGTTCGCCGAGTCCGTCGGCAAGACCTGCATCGTCGTCAACCGTGACGTGGCCGGCTTCGTCACCACCCGGCTGATCTCGGCGCTCGTCGTCGAGGCCGCCAAGCTGTACGAGTCGGGCGTCGCCTCGGCCGAGGACATCGACATCGCGTGCAAGCTGGGCTTCGGCCACGCCATGGGGCCCCTCGCCACGGCGGACCTGACCGGCGTCGACATCCTGCTGCACGCCACGAGCAACATCTACACCGAGTCGCAGGACGAGAAGTTCGCCGCTCCGGAGCTGATGCGCCGGATGGTGGACGCAGGTGACATCGGTCGCAAGAGCGGGCAGGGCTTCTACACGTACTGATCGTTTTCGGTACTCCGGTCGCCTGATCTGCCGTTGGTCAGGCCCGGACGTCCGGGGGGCGTCTTTCGGATTCGGTGGGCCCGCTCGGGTCGTCGCCGGGCCTTGGCCACTCCACGGAGTGAATTCGGTATCGCTTCGCTTACAGACGGCAACTTCCCTGTCTCCACCGCAGTCAGTTGTGGGAGAGACAGAACAGACAGACGAACCTTGCTACGGAGTATTCCCGGGGAGCGCATATGCACATCAGGGGCGACCACGCCGAGCTGGTTGTCGGGGGCCGCCTCGACGTCCGAAGCGCGGCGGACGCCCGTACGGTCCTGCACTCGGCCCTCGACGACGGAGTCGGCGACCTGGTCCTCGACCTGACCGAGCTGGATTCCTGGGACGCCACCGGGCTCGGCGTCATCATGGGCGCACACCGCCGGGCCGGACGGGCCGGACGACGACTGGTGCTCCGCGGCGTGCCGCCGCAGATGCAGCGCCTGCTCGTGGCGACCCGGCTGCACCGCATCCTGGCGATCGAGGGCGGAATCGCCGCGGACTCCCTGCCGCGCGTGTAAGAGGAGCTCACGCAAGGGGAGTCCGATCCGCGAGCCGGGCGCCCATTGGGTGAGCTTCTCCAAGGGCATGTCCCGACCCGGCCAGGCGGACGGGTCGTGCCCGTACGGTCGGCCGAAGGCGCACATTCCGCACGAGAACGCGCGCTTCGGGCGGCGTGGCCCCCCAACTGTGCGCGGAGACAGTACGACGGTCTAGGGTTCGGCCGTCCGCCGATTGACGGGAACCCACCGGGCGGACACCGGACCAGAAGCGACAGCGGGGCGTGCGAGGCCGGGAGGGGCAATCGTGCGCGACGCGTCTGGGGGCTTTGGTGATGGACCCGACACATCGGGGGCCGGAAGAGTACGGCCGGGACAACGGCGGCTTCGGCGAGGAGGCCGACCGGCTACGGCTGTCCGGCGATCCTTCCCCAAGCTCTCAGCCCCGTTCGAGCAGGGGAGGCCCCATGAGTCCGGATTTCGGTCCGCAAACGCCGCAGCAGGCGCGTGTCGTCCGGCTCACATCGGGTGCCCACCTGCTCACCGTCAACCCGGTCGACGGCAGCGAGGTCGAGCTGTGCCCGCCGGGGGAGCAGCCCGAGCCCCCGGCCCGGCGCACCGCTGCCCAGCGCGCCGAACGCGAACGCGCCACCGCGCCGCCCGTGCCGCCGGGGCCGCCCGCCCCCCGGCTGCCGCTCCTCGAACGCGACGAGGAACGCGAACGGTTGGTGCGCCTGCTGGCCCGAGGCCGCTCGGTACGGCTCACCGGACCGGCCGGATCCGGTCGTACAGCACTGCTGAACGCCGTCGCCGCCGACTGCGCGGACCTCGCGCCCGACGGAGTCGTACGGCTCTCCGGCTACAAGCGGACCGTCACCGACCTGCTGTACGGGCTCTTCGAGGCCGTCCATGACGCACCGCTGCACCGGCCCGACCGCGCCGGTCTCCTCGACGGGGTCCGGCGCATCGGCGCCGTCGTCGTACTCGACGACCTGGAGGTCGGCGGAGCCGCCCTGGAGGAACTGCTCGACGCCACACCGGAGTGCGCGTTCCTGTTCGCGACGGATCCGGATGTCGCCGCATCCACCGCCGACTCGTACCTCGAAGAGGTCTTCCTCGCGGGCCTGGGCCGCGGCTCCTCGATCGAGCTGCTGGAACGGGTCGTCGAGCGTCCGCTCACCGACGAGGAGGCGAACTGGGCGGGAGACCTCTGGTTCGAGTCCGAGGGGCTGCCGCTGCGCTTCGTCCAGGCCGGCGCGCTGCTGCGCCAGCGCGACATGCTGCGCACCGACCCGGAGGCCTACGAGGGCCTCGACGACCGGATCGCCGACGTGCCCTTCGGGCACGACGAGGCCGTCGACGGCATCCACATACCGCTGCCCAGCCTCGGCGAGGGCGCGGCGCCCGCCGCGCTGCTCGCCTCGCGGCTGAGCGGACCCGCCCGTGACACCCTGCGCTTCGCGGTCGCACTCGGCGGCGAGGTGCCGCACCAGGCGCATCTGCCGGCGCTCGTGGGGGACACCCACGCCGACGCCGCACTCGGCGAACTGGCCGGCTGCGGGCTGCTCTCCCCGGCCGGCTCGCGCTACCGGCTGGCCGCCGGAGTCGTCGCCCAGCTGGAGGCCGCCGGATACGGAGAGGACAGCACCGACCGGGCCCGGACGGCGGCCCAGCATTATGCCTGGTGGGCCGGCCACCCCTCGGTCACCCCCGCACGGGCGACCGCCGAGGCCGATGCCGTCATCGCGGCCATGACGCGGCTCGTCCCCGGCGACGGGGCGGGCCGGACCAGCGCGGCCGTGCTGCTGGCCCGCAGCGCCTCCCCGGCCTTCGCGGCAGGACTGCACTGGGGTGCCTGGGCGCGGGCGCTGAGGATCGGTCAGGAGGCGGCCAGGATCGCCGGAGAAGTCGCCGAGGAGGCGTACTTCCACCACGAGTTGGGTGTCCTGGCACTCTGCGACGGCAATCCGGACCGGGCCAGGGCGGAGCTGGAGACAGCGATCAGCATGCGCGGGGCGCTCGCCGACAAGTCGGGCGCGGTGGCCGGACGACGCGCGCTCGCGCTGGTCGCCGACCTCTCCGGCGGCCCGCTGCCCGGCGGCCGTACCCCGGGCGTCGAGGACACGCCCGCCGCGCCGTACGAAGCGACCGTGCCGCCCGTCGCCGGTCCCGCGACGGCCGTGACACAGGCGCTGTCGAGGCCGTACGAGGACGCCACCGCGGTCATCTCCCGGCAGAGCGCCCCCGTGGGCCCCCGAGGCGCGCGGCGCGGTCGGTTCGCGGCGCTGCGCGGGGCCCGGCGCAATCTGGCCGCTGCGGGCGCGGGCGTGCTGCTCGTCGGCGTGCTCGGCACGGTGGTGGCGCTGGGGATGACGGGTGACCGTGACACCCCGGGGAACCCCGGTGTCACGACCGAGGAGTCGGTGGGCCGGGACGACGCCGGAGACGGAGCCCCGGCCGACAGCTCCACGGACGGCCCGGTCCCCGGAGGCGTGGCACCCAGTGGCAGCGCCGGGACGCCGGGCCCCTCGGGCGGGCAGACGACATCGAGCGGGAGCTCCACACCGTCCACGGACCCGACGGGGCCGGACGAGACCCCGTCGTCGTCCACGCCGGCCGGCGACAAGCCGTCGTCGGGCAGGCCGACCAAGACGTCCGGCCCGACGAAGTCGTCCACGCCGACGAAACCGGAGAGTCCGAGCCCGAGTCCGTCGGAAACCGACTCCCCGGACCCGACGGAATCGGCCAGCGAGCCCCCGCCGACCTCGCCGGACACCTCCGACTCGGCGAGCGGGCCCGCCGCGTCCTCCCCGGCGGCGACGA
Organism: Streptomyces sp. NPDC047515; assembly: GCF_040643055.1. Taxonomy (NCBI): domain Bacteria; kingdom Bacillati; phylum Actinomycetota; class Actinomycetes; order Kitasatosporales; family Streptomycetaceae; genus Streptomyces; species Streptomyces sp. NPDC047515. The sequence continues at coordinate 101,068 of NZ_JBEYTM010000002.1, read as the reverse complement.
GCACGGACAGCGGTCCGACGGTGGCCTGAGCCGCCCCCAGAACCGCCGGACGCCGGACGGGCCAGGCCCGTCCGGCGTCGGCAGGGACCGGAAAACTCAGAACAGACGCAGCTTGTCGTCCTCGATGCCGCGCAGCGCGTCGTAGTCGAGCACCACACAGTCGATCCCGCGGTCCGTCGCCAGCACCCGGGCCTGTGGCTTGATCTCCTGCGCCGCGAAGATGCCCTTCACGGGGGCGAGATGGGGATCGCGGTTGAGCAGCTCCAGATAGCGGGTCAGCTGTTCCACGCCGTCGATCTCGCCGCGCCGCTTCAGCTCCACGGCCACGGTCTGCCCGTCGGCGTCCCGGCACAGGATGTCGACCGGTCCGATGGCGGTGAAGTACTCGCGGCGGATCAGGGTGTAGCCCTCGCCGAGTGTCTCGATCCGGTCAGCGAGGAGTTCCTGCAGATGCGCCTCGACGCCGTCCTTGATCAGGCCCGGGTCGACGCCCAGCTCATGGGACGAGTCATGGAGGATCTCCTCCATCGTGATGATCAGTTTCTCGCCCGCTTTGTTCACCACGGTCCACACACCGGCGGTGTCGTCCGTGCCCTCTTTGAGCGTGCAGGGCGGTGACATCCAGTTGAGGGGTTTGTACGCCCTGTCGTCGGCGTGGATCGAAACACTCCCGTCCGCCTTCACCAGGATCAGACGGGGAGCGGAGGGCAGGTGGGCCGTGAGCCGGCCGGCGTAGTCCACGGAGCAGCGGGCGATGACGAGACGCATGGTCGGCAACGCTACTCGACGACGGGGACTCCACGCGATTCTCCCCCGTCGCCCGCGACCACCCCGGACCAGGACGTTCCGGGCTTGCCCCTCTTTGTTCCCCTTCGTTATTGGCCGGTTGTGTTCCCAATCTCCTGGTGCGGCCAGGACTGCGCCCTTACCGTGTAAGCGGGAGGTCGCCGTGTGTGCACGCTGCGTCGCCGTCCTCCTTCCCTGCCCGTAAGGCCCCGGCTCGCTGTCGGGGTCGCGAGAGGAGAACCCATGTCGCTCGACGTCTCACCGGCGCTGTTGGAACAGGCCGAGCGAGGCGAGGTCGACGAAGCCGACTTCGTCGACTGCGTCCGGACCTCCCTGCCCTACGCATGGGAGATGATCAGCTCTCTGGTGGCTCAGCTGAAGGTCGACGGCGGCGAGTTCGCCGACAACCAGACGCCCCCGCCGGACGAGCAGGCACGTGGTCAGCTGCTGCGCGCGCTCGCGAGTGATGCGATACGCGGCGCGCTGCAGCGGCACTTCGGGGTGCGCCTGGCATTCCAGAACTGCCACCGCGTCGCGGTGTTCCCGCTGGACGCCTCGGTCGACGAGCGTCTGGCCCGCTTCACCTCGGTGAGGGGCCAGTTGCTCAATCAGTCGCCCGAACTCCGGGACTGCTAGGCCGTGTCGTCCTGGGACGACACCACTTAGGGGCGTTCTCGCGCCTGTGCCGGCGGATCAGGGTCGGACAGGGCGCGGCGTCCCGTGCGGTGCGTCGCGAGATGCCGGAACGTCCAGGACGGGATCACCCCTGCTCGAACGAGGTCGAGTGCTCGGGCAGGGTGCCGTTCGGATGTTCCGGCACGGCCGCGAGGTGCCGTGCCGGGCGTCGCATCCCGGCCATGAGCCGCCGGACACGCGCTGAACGCTTCTGCCGCTGTTCCGGGCCGTTGGGGGCGCGACCGGCTCCGGGGCGGCAGCCCCCGTACCCCTGACGAGTTCTCATGTGAGCAGTGGCAGTACTTCGGTGCCCAGCCGCGCTACGTTCTCCTCCGTGGCCGCCAGATCTCCCGAACCCTCCGTCAGGAGCGCGAATCGGGTGATGCCTGTCCGCTCGGCCGTGGCCGCGAGCCGGTCGGCCGCGAGCCGGGGCGGGCCCACCGGATGAAGGCCGCAGAGCAACTCCGTATAGGCGACCGGGTCGCGCATCACCCGGTGCCGGCCGTCGACCGTCACATGGGCGTCCAGGCCCTGCCGCAGCCAGCCCGGCATCGCCTTCACGAGCGTCTCCACGGCGTCCTCGGAACGGTCGGCGATCTGGGCCACCCCCGCGGACACGTGTCCGGCCTCGCGGACGCTCTCGGGCGAACGGCCCGCGGCGAGGGCCGCGGAGCGCCACAGAGCGATCATCCCGGCCTTCTCCTCGTCACCGCAGTGCATCCCGAGCAGTATCGGCAGACCGTTCTCCGCGGCGAGCCGTACCGTCTTCGGCGAGGTGCACGCGACGACGACCTCGGGGCCGCCGGGGCCCTCGCCGCCGTCCCGTTCGAGCAGTTCGTCGGCCCGGGGGACCACCGCCACCTCGCGGAAGTCGTAGCGCTCGCCGTTGCCCGCGACCCGTGGTTCGCTCAGCCAGTCCAGCAACAGCTCCAGGGCCTCCGGGAAGCCCTTCTCGTACGCCTCCAGGCCTCCGCCGAACACCTCCAGGTCCACCCAGGGGCCGCCCCGGCCGACGCCGAGCGTGAATCTGCCGCCGCTGGTGAGATGGAGCAGCGCGGCCTGTTCGCCCAGCGCGACCGGGTGCTGGGTCGGCAGCACGCTCACCGCCGTACCGACCCGGATTCTCCGGGTCCGGCCGAGCAGCAGCGCGGCCAGTGTGACGGCGGACGGGCAGACCCCGTACGGCACGAAATGATGTTCTGCCAGCCAGACCGAGTCGAGGCCGGATTCCTCCGCGACCTCGGTGGACCGGATCGCGCGATGCAGCGCTTCCCCCGGTCCCTGCCCCGGAAACTGGGCTGCCAGTACGAACGTTCCCACACGCATGGCCAATTGCCTCCTTGCGGCCGACGCGGCTCTCCCCTACCGGCAACAACGTCTGACACGTGCCAAAGGCACGGTCCAGTAGCAAGTTGTTGCGATTTTCCGGTAACTCACTCCGTCCGCGAAGCCGCCCCGGACGGTACGGACGCCCGCATCGGCCGAATGGCCCTACGCTGGACGGGAACTGCCCAGCCTGCCCCGTGAGGTGTCACGTGTCCCCGCGCCGCAACCGCCCACGAGGCGGCGAGAGTCCCCACGACAGCCCGGTGGAGCCCGGGGCCCGGTACGGGGGCGGCGGTCGGACGGAGGAGTGGCGCGGCGAGGAGTGGTCGGTCCGCCCGGTGAGTGGTGCGAGCGCGGCCGGAAAGCGCTACCGCTGCCCCGGCTGCGACCAGGAGATCCCGTCCGGCGTCCCGCACCTGGTGGCCTGGTCGGAGTACGGCGGGATCGACGACCGCAGGCACTGGCACAAGGCATGCTGGAACGCGAAGGACCGCCGCACCACACAGGTGCAGCGGTCCAGGAACGCGCCTCGCTACTGAGGTCCGGCGGCCGGCCCGACCGACCGGCGACCGGTCACACGTCGCGCTGGTCCAGCGTCGCGTAGGCGGCGGCCATGGCCACGGCCGTCAGCCCGAGCATGATCCACAGCGGGTCCCAGCCGGACGGCCCCGACCCGGTGACCGACGTGTCGTAGAACGCGCTGAGCTGGCTGGGGATCGAGTACTCGAGGAGTGCCTGGCGCAGACCGGCCAGCGAGTCCGAGAACATGAAGATGGCCAGCACGAGCGGCAGCAGCACCACCCCGATCATGATCGTGATCGCGCCCGCGGAATGCCGGACGAGCGCACCGATCGCCAGCGAGAGCAGGCCCAGCAGCGCGATGTAGAGGCCGACGCCGACCGTGGCGCGCAGCCAGTCGTCGCCGCTGGGCTCCTTGCCGTCCAGCATGGCCACCTGTACCGCACCGACCACGGCGGTCACCACGGTCGTGAGGATGAAGGTGAGCAGGAAGAAGACGATCGCCTTGGCGGTGAGCACCCGGCTCCGGCTGGGGCAGGCCGTCAGCGTCGTGCGGAACAGGCCCGTGCTGTACTCCGAGGCGGTGGTCAGCACGCCGAGCGTGATCACGCAGATCGAGCCCAGGAGCACGCCGAAGAAGCCGAAGCTGAGCTCCGGGACATCGCCGATGACGGCGTGGGTCATGGTCAGCAGGACCGCTGCCATGATGCCGAAGCCGAGGAGCAGCACGACCAGGACGCCGAGCGTCCACATCGTGGAGCGCACGGAACGGATCTTGGTCCACTCGGAGGCGAGCGCGTCGCCGAGGGTGGCGCGGCGGACCGGGATGGGGGAGGCGTAGAGCCCGTGCGCGTTCTGCTGCGGGGCGGGGGGCTGCTGGTACGGCGCCTGCGGGGGCGGCGGTGTGGTCATCGGGCGTCCTCGCTGGTCTCGCTCTTGGTCAGGTCTGCGGGGGCTGCGGCGGTCCCGGAGGGGGCCGGGGCGGTCTCGGACGGGGCCGGGGCGACGAGAGCCGCTGGGGCCCCCGCGTACGGGTTCTGTCCGGGCGGCGGCGGGGCGTACCAGCCCTGCTGCGGCATCTCCGGGACCGGCTGCTGAGGCGGTGCCCCGTAACCGGGCTGCGGTCCGTACCCGCCGTGCACCGGCTGCTGCAGCCCGGCCTTCTGGTCCTCCGTCGAGCGGTAGTCCACGGCGCCCTGCGTCATCCGCATGTACGCCTCCTCCAGCGAGGCCTGGTGCGGCGAGAGCTCCCACAGCCGGACGTCCGACCCATGGGCCAGATCGCTGATCCGCGGCAGCGCGAGCCCGGTGATCCGCAGCGCCCCGTCCGGCTCCGGCATGACCTGGCCGCCCGCCTCGGTGAGCGAGGCGGTCAGCTTCTCCCGCTGCTCCCGCGCGCCGTCCGCGACCCGCACCCGGGCGAAGTCGGCCGAATTGGCGGAAATGAAGTCCTTGACGCTCATGTCGGCGAGCAGCTGCCCGCGGCCGATCACGATCAGATGGTCGGCGGTGAGCGCCATCTCGCTCATCAGATGGCTGGAGACGAAGACCGTACGGCCCTCGGACGCCAGCGTCTTCATCAGGTTGCGGACCCAGAGGATGCCCTCGGGGTCGAGGCCGTTGACGGGCTCGTCGAAGAGCAGCACCTGCGGGTCGCCGAGCAGCGCCGCCGCGATGCCGAGCCGCTGGCCCATGCCGAGCGAGAAGCCCTTGGACCGCTTCCGCGCGACCTCGTGCAGACCGACGACACCGAGCACCTCGTCGACCCGGGCGGCCGGGATGCCGGCGAGCTGGGCGAGCGAGAGGAGGTGGTTACGGGCGCTGCGGCCGCCGTGCACCGCCTTCGCGTCCAGTAGCGCACCCACCTGTCGCGGGGCGTTCGGCAGGCTGCGGAAGGGGTGACCGCCGATCGTGACATGGCCGGCCGTCGGTCGGTCCAGGCCCAGCATCATGCGCATGGTGGTGGACTTGCCCGACCCGTTGGGACCCAGGAATCCGGTGACGGCACCCGGCCGCACCTGGAAGGAAAGGTTGTACACGGCCGTCTTCGCACCGTAGCGCTTCGTCAGGCCGACTGCCTCGATCATGCTCCAGCCCCATCGACTCTTGTCCGTCGTCGGGGCCCAGGCCGTCCGGCCACACGCCCCCCGTAAGAGTTAGGAGGATATCCAGGCCTTGACGGTTCCGGCCAAGTCGTTACAGGAGCGCGTCGCTCCGCGTCGGAGCGGACGGGATGCTTCCGGCCGGGGCGCGCAAGTCGCTCACCGGCCGTGCGCCCCGCCCCCGGCGAGCGTCCCGCCCGCACCCGTCACGCGTCCCGCGCCTTCAGTACGAGATAGCCGCCGACCAGTGCGGCCGCCACCCAGGCGAGCAGAATGCCGAACCCGCCCCACGGCCCGTACGGGGCTGGATTGCTGTTCATGGCGTCGGGCACCACCTGCATGATCTTGGACCCGGCTTGGTCGGGGAAGTAGCGGGCGACCTTCTTCGCGCCCGGTACCGCCGACAGGATCTGGGAGACCAGGAAGAAGAACGGCATCAGAATGCCGAGCGACAGCATGGAGCTGCGCAGCATCGTCGCCACACCCATGGAGAAGATCCCGATCAGGCCCATGTAGAGGCCACCGCCGACGACCGCGCGCAAGACGTGTTCCGCACCGATGTCCGTGCGGTGGTCGCCGAGGAGCGCCTGACCGAGGAAGAACGAGGCGAAGCTGGTGACGATGCCGACCACCAGGGCCAGCACCCCGGCCACGGCGACCTTGCTGAAGAGGAACGAACCGCGCTGGGGCACGGCGGCCAGCGAGGTACGGATCATGCCCGAGCTGTACTCCGTACCGACCACCAGCACACCGAAGACGACCATGGCCAACTGGCCGAGGACCATCCCGGAGAAGCTGATGAGCGTCGGGTCGAAGGTGGCCTGCTCCGCCAGGGGAAGGTCCTTGAACTGGGCGTTCATCAGGGCACAGAGCGCCGCGCTCATCGCGACGGTGACGACGAACGCGGCGATCAGGGTCCAGACGGTCGAGGAGACCGTGCGGATCTTGGTCCATTCGGAGGTGAGGACCGCGGGTACCGATGCCATCGTCGTCACACCCCCTTGCCGGTGCCGGAGACGTCGGAGATGCCGGAGGTACCGGAGATGCCGGAGGTGCCGGGCGCGCCCGGCACGCCGGGACCGGCCCGGTCGGAGGCCGTCCGCTGGTCGTACTGATCGCCCCAGTGCGGGCCCACGGGCGGTGCCTCACCGAGGTCCGAGTGCGCGTGGTACTCCACGGAATCCGCCGTCATCTGCATGAACGCTTCCTCCAGCGACGCCCGCTGGGAGCTCAGCTCGTGGAGCACGATCTGATGCCGGGCGGTGAGTTCGCCCACCGCCTCGGTGGTGGCGCCGTCGATCTCCAACGTGCCGCTGCCCGCCTCGACCACGACCATGCCCTCCTCGTGCAGCACATCGCGCAGCCGCTCCTGCTGCGGGGAGCGCAGCCGTACGTAACTGCGCGAGTTCTGGTGGATGAAATCGGCCATCGAGGTGTCGGCAAGCAGCCGTCCCTGACCGATCACGATCAAGTGGTCGGCGGTGAGTGCCATTTCGCTCATCAGATGCGAGGAGACGAAGATCGTCCGGCCCTCCGCGGCGAGCGCCTTCATCAGATTGCGGATCCAGTGAATGCCCTCGGGGTCGAGGCCGTTGACGGGCTCGTCGAAGAGCAGCACCTGCGGGTCGCCGAGCAGCGCCGCCGCGATGCCGAGTCGCTGGCCCATGCCGAGCGAGAAGCTCTTGGACTTCTTCTTCGCCACCGCGCTCAGACCCACGGTGTCCAGCACCTCCGCGACCCGGCTCTCCGGGATGCGGTTGCTCTGCGCGAGACAGAGCAGATTGTTGTACGCGCTGCGCCCGCCGTGCATCGACTTGGCGTCCAGCAGCGCACCGATGTACTTGAGGGGTTCTGCCAGGTCGCGGTAGTGCTTGCCGTCGATGCGCACCGAACCGCTGGTCGGGTTGTCGAGATCGAGCATCATCCGCATCGTCGTGGATTTGCCCGCCCCGTTGGGGCCCAGAAAGCCCGTCACCATCCCTGGCCTGACCCGGCACGAGAGCCGGTCGACGGCGACCTTGTTGCCGAAGCGCTTGGTGAGACCATCGAGCTCGATCATGCGTTCACGCTAGAACGGCCGCGCGCCCGGCGCCACCACAAAGGCGGAACCGGGCGCGCAAGAAGTACACGTGCGGTACTGCGGGGTCGGCCGGACAGCTGAGCGGTCAGCGAGTCCGCGCCGAGAGACTCAGCGGGTCTGCTGAGCCGGGACGCCGCGGGTGGCCGGCTCGTCGTCGGCCGGGGCGCCGGCGGCGGCCACCGCCGCACCGGTCAGCGTCGCCAGCATCTCGCGGACGTTGGTCAGCTGGGCGTTGATCGAGTCGCGGCGGTTGGTGAGCGCCGCCAGCTCGCGCTCCGATTCGCTGCGGATCCGGTCGGCCTTCGCGTTCGCGTCCGCCACGATGTCCTCGGACTGGCGCTGCGCGGTCTCCACCGTCTGACGGGCCCGGCGCTCGGCGTCCGTGCGGAGCTTCTCGGCCTCCAGACGGAGCTGCTCCGCGCGGTGCTCGATCTCGGCGAGGCGCTTCTCGGCCTTGGCCTGACGGGACGCGAGGTCGCGCTCCGACTGGTCGCGGCGCTTGGCCAGATTGGTCTCGAAGTCCGCGGCGGCCTGGGCGGCCTTGGCGCGGGTCTCCTCGAAGAGGGCGTCCGCCTCCTCGCGCTTCTGCGCGGCGTCCTTCTGAGCCTCCGTACGCAGCGAACCGGCCTCACCCTTGGCCTTCTCGACGATACGAACGCCCTCGTCCTCGGCCTTCGCCTTGCGCTCGGCGGCGAACGACTCGGCGTCGTTGCGCACCTGCTGGGCGGCCGACTCGGCGAGCTCACGGTGCTGCTCGGCGGCGCGACGGGCCTCCTCGCGCAGGTCCTTCGCCTCCTCCTCGGCCAGGCGGAGAATCTTCTCCACGCGTGCACCGAGGCCGGCGTACGACGGCTCCGCGTCGTTCACCTGCGCCTGGGCGTTCTGCGTTTCGAGGTGGAGCTCCTCGATGCGCTTTTCCAGAGACGTGATGCGGGTGAGAGCACTATCACGATCGGCGACGAGCTTGGTAATGCGGTCATCCACCTGACCGCGGTCGTATCCACGTCGCACGAGCTCGAAGCCGAAGGGGGAGGAAGGGTCGCTCATGAGGTTCCTGTCGAATGAGACCGGTGAGGTGTTAGGGGGAATCCTAGGGGTCCGGACGGCGTGTCATCGAGTGGATGCCCGTTTGATCTGGAGAATGACACCCCTTTTGAGTGGCTGACCCCCGTAACCCTTGCCACTCTCAGGGTTGAACGTCCTTGACGAAGCACGGGAGATGACAGGACGACTACCCCTCGGACGACTTGCCACTCGAACGAGTGCCGGCCGAGGCCCCGGCTTTGACGCCGCTCGTGGCGCCGCCGCCCGAGCTCTTGCCGCCTGTCGGCGTCTCGAACGACTCCAACGCCTCCAGTACGTCCTGGACTCGGGAGATCTCGGTGTTGATGTCCGCGCGCCGACGCACCAGCAGATCGAGCTCGCGCTTGCCCTCGTCCACCGTGCGCTTCGCCTCCGCCTCGGCGTCGGCCCGCAGCTTCTCGGCCTCGCGGACCAGCGTGGCCTTCTTCTGCTCGGCCTCCTTCAGCAGTGACTCGGCCCGCTTCACCGCCGCGATCCGGACCTTGCTCGCCTCCGAATTCGCGTCCGCCAGCAGCTCCTTGGCCTTGGCCGCCGCCTCGTCGCGCTGCTCGGTCGCCGCCTTCATCAGGTTGTCGACGCGCTCGCCCGCCGTCTTCATCTGCTCGGAGGTCTCCCGCCGGGCCCGGTCGTGCAGCTCCTCGATCTCGCCCTCGGTCCGGGTCCTGAGCTCCTCGACCCGTTCCCGGATGGCGGTGGCGTCCCGACGCGCGCCGACCAGCAGCTCGTCCGCGTCCGTACGGGCGCGCTCCACCAGGGAGTTGCCCTCGACGGTCGCCTCCGAGGTGATCCGCACGGCCTCCTTGCGGGCCGCGCCGACCATCGTGTCGGCCTGCTCCTCGGCCTCGGTGGCAGCGCGCAGCGCCTCCTCCTGGGCCTTGTTGACGAGCTGGTCCGCCTGCTCGGCGGCATCGGCACGGCGCTTCGCCGCGGCCTCCCGCGCCTCGTCCAGCAGCCGGTCCGCCTCCTGACGGGCCTCCGCCCGCATCTGCTCGGCCGCGGCCTCCGCCTCGGCACGCACCCGCTCGGACTCCTCGCGGGTACGGACCGCGTGCTCCTGCGCCGAACCGACGGTGGCCGCCGCCTCCGCGCGCATCCGCTCGGCCTCGTCCGCGGCCTCGTCCGCCAACCGGGCCGCCTGCTGCGTCGCCTCCTCGACCAGCCGGCGGGCCTGCTGCGTCGCCTCCTCGACGAGCTGGGTGGCCTGCTGCGTCGACTCCGTACGGATCCGCTCGGCCTCGCTCGTCGCCTCGCCCACCAGCCGGTCGGCCTGGGTCGCCGCGTCGGAACGCATCCGGTTGGCGTCCTCGCGGGCCTCGGCCCGGCTGCGCGCCGCGTCCTGCTCGGCCGAGGCCAGCGCGTCGGACGCCTCGGTGCGCATCCGCTGGCTGTACTCCGAGGTGTCCGCGCGCAGCCGCTCCGACTCGCTGATCGCGTCGGCGACGGTCCGCTCGGCCATCGCCTTCGCGGCCTCGGACTCCTCCCGCGCCTCCTGACGGATCCGGGACGCGTCCTCGCCGGCCCGCTCCCGCTCCGCGTGCGCGTCGGCGCGGACCCGGTCCGCCTCCTCCTGCGCCTCGGACTTCGTCCGCTCCGCGACATGCTCGGCGGTGGAGCGCAGCCCGGCGATCTCCTTCTCGGCCTGCTCCTGCAGCCCGCTGACCGAATCCCGTACCTGCTGGGCGGTCTGCTCGGCCGTGGAGACCAGTTCCGTCGCGCGGCTGTCCGCCTCCTCGACCAGGCGTTGCGCCTCGGCCTGCGCCTGGTCGACCCGCTTGCGGGCGGAGGCGAGGAGCTCCTCGCTCTGTTCGCGGGCGCGCTCGCGCTCCTGGTTCGCCTCGGTGCGTGCCCCGTCGAGGGTCTCCTCGGCCTCCCGGCGGCGGCGGTTGGCCTCCTCCTGGGCGGCGGCCAGTGCCTCGGCGGCCTCCGTGCCCACCCGCTCCGCGGCCGCGGCGGCCTCGGACCGCACCCGGTCGGCGCTCTCCTGCGCCTCGGACTTGAGCCGCTCCGCCTCGGCGGCCGCCTCGCCGCGCAGCCGCACGGCGGTGGACTCGCCCTCCGCACGCGACTGCGACGCGTCGGCCGCGGCCTCGTCGCGCAGCCGCTCCGCCTCGGTCTCGGCCTGCTCCCGCAGCGCCCGCAGCCGCTCCGCGGCCTCCGCGCGCAGCTGCTCGGACTCCTCGTTCGTCTCACGCCGGATGCGCTCCGCCTCGGCGCGCGCGTCGGTGAGCGCCTGCTCGGCGGTGGTGACCCTGGTCTCGGCCTCGGTATGCAGCCGGGTCAGCTCCTCGGCCGCCTCCGCCTGCCGGGCCGCGACCGCACGCTCGGTCTCCTCGCGCAGCTCCTGCGCGGCCTGCTCGGCCCCGGTGATGGTGGACCGGGCCTGCTCCTCGGCCTCGCCGCGCAGCTGCTCGGCCTCGGCGCGGGCGCGTTCCAGCCCCTCCTCGGCCTGCTTGCGCAGCACGCCGGCCCGCTCGGCCGCCTCGGTGCGGACCCGCTCGCTCTCGGTGGACGCGGTGCCGCGCAGCTCCTCCGCGTCCGCCTTCGCCTTGGAAAGCAGCTCCTCGGCGGTCTTCGCGCCCTCCTCGATCTGCTGCACGGCCTCGCGACGGGCCTCGCCGCGGATCCGCTCGCCCTCGGCGACGGCCTCGGAGCGCAGCTGCTCGGCCTCGCCGCGCAGCCTGCGCGCCTCCTCCTGCAGCTCGACCGTCTTGGCCCGGTACTCCTTGGTGTCGTCCTTGGCCGCGCCCTTGAGCTGGTCGGCCTGCTCGGCGGCCTCGCCGCGCAGCCGGTCCGCCTCGGCCTCCGCCTCGCGGCGGATCCGGTCGGCCTCCTCGCTCGCCGCGCCGGTGGTGGACTTCGCGTCCTCGGACGCCTTGGTCAGCACCTCCTCGGCGGCCCTGGCGGCCTTGGCGAGCTGGGCCGCGGCGTCCTCGGCGGCAGCCGTGCGGGCCTTCTCGGCCGCCTCGGACTTCAGCCGGTCCGCCTCGGCGCGGGCATCGGCGAGAGCCTGCTCGGCCTCCGCCTTGAGGTTCTCGGTCTCCTTGGTGGCCTCGCCGACCAGCCGGGCGATCTCCGACTTGGCCGTACGGGTGCGCTGCTCGTTCTGCGACTCGGCGGCGGCCAGCCGCTTGACGGCGGCCTCCTTCGCCTCCGCGGTGACCTTCTCGGCCTCCAGCCGGGCCTCGCGCAGCCGGGTCTCGGCCTCCTGCATGCGCTGCTCGGCGGCCCGGTTCAGCTCGGCGGTCTGCTGCCGGGTCTGCTCGGTCTCGGCCGTCGTCGACGTACGCAGCCGCTCGGCGTGGCTGGTGGCCTCCTGCGCCTGGCTGGAGGCGGCGCTCAGCAGCCGCTCTGCGTCCTTGCGGGCGCGCAGCAGGATCGACTCGGCCTCGGCACGGGCCGACTCCGCCTCGGCGCCGAGCCGCTGCCGGGTCTCGTCGGCCAGCCGGCCCGCCTCGGCGCGCGCGGCCCTCAGGGACTGCTCGGCCTCGGCCCTGGACTCCTCCAGCAGCCGACGCGCCTGGGACTCCGTCCGGGCCCTGAGCTGTTCGGCCCAGGCGACGTTCTCGTTGACATGGGACTCGACGGTCTGGCGGCGCTCGGCCAGCTCCTGGTCGAGCTGCTGGCGCCGCTGCACGGCCTCGTTGTGCAGCTCGGCCTGGAGCCGTGCCTGGTGCTCGGCGTGCTCCTGCAGGATCCGCTGCGTCTGCGCCCGCGCGTCGCGAAGCTCCCGCTCGGCGTCGGTCCGCAGCTGCTCGGCCTGGATCTGGGCATTACGGAGCAGCTGGTCGGCCTGGTAGCCGATGTCCGCGCTGTCGTAGGCGGGACGGGTCGCGAGATTGCGCCGAGCCTCGTGCAGCTTGGCGCGCAAGACCTCGACCTGGTAACCGAGGTCCTCGGCGTGCTGGACGGCCTTCTCCCGGTCGGTCTTCAGCCGGTCCATCTCGGCCTCGAACCGCGAGAGATGGTCGTCTTCAGCTCGGTGGCTCTCCTGGCGTTCGTAGCCCCGCACTGCGCGGTCCCATCCGTCCCCTGGTCGCAACTCTCCAACGAGTACCGTTCGCCGGCGAACGGTCCCCCGGGGAATGGTGACAGATCATCGGCTGGGGACGCGGCGCGGCCCCGACCCGGCCCCGGCCCGGAACGGCTCACTCTACCGGGCCGGGTATCCGGAGGTCAGTGCTCAGCTGCGGACGTGACCAGTTCGGTGAGGACGCCGTGGCAGTCCTTGGGGTGCAGAAAGGTGATGCGTGACCCCATGGACCCGGTCCTGGGCTCGTCGTAGAGCACCCTGACCCCCTTCTCCCGGATGTCCGCCGCGTCGGCGTCGACGTCCGCGGTGCCGAAGGCGATGTGATGGACGCCCTCCCCGTTCTTCGCCAGCCACTTGCCCACGGCCGAGTCCTCCCGCGTCGGCTCCAGGAGCTGGAGGTAGGAAGCGCCGCCGTCGGACGTATCGTTGATCTTGAGCATGGCCTCCCGCACGCCCTGCTCCTCGTTGATCTCGGAATGGAACACCTCGAACCCGTAGGTCGAGCGGTAGAACTCGACGGTCGCGTCGAGGTCGAAACAGGCGATCCCGATGTGGTCGATTCGCGTCAGCATGGAACCAGTGCAGCGCTCCGCCGATGGTTACGCAACGTGCGCGCGATCACACCCGCTGCTGGATGACGGGTGAGGTGGCGCTCAGTACATTCATGTAAACCCTCGTTCACTCCTCATCCCAAGGGGCTGCCCCTCATGTCAGGAACGACCGGTAACACCTCAGTGATCGTCGCGGGCGCGCGTACGCCCATGGGCCGCCTCCTCGGCTCGCTGAAGAGCTTCTCCGGGGCCGACCTCGGCGGTATCGCCATCAAGGCCGCGCTGGACCGGGCCGGCATCGGCGGCGACCAGGTCGAGTACGTGATCATGGGCCAGGTGCTGCAGGCCGGTGCGGGCCAGATCCCGGCACGCCAGGCCGCGGTCAAGGCGGGGATCCCGATGAACGTCCCCGCGCTCACCGTCAACAAGGTGTGTCTGTCCGGGCTCGACGCGATCGCGCTCGCCGACCAGCTGATCCGTGCGGGTGAGTTCGACGTCGTCGTCGCCGGCGGCCAGGAGTCCATGACGAACGCCCCGCACCTGCTCCCGAAGTCCCGCGAGGGCTACAAGTACGGCGCGATCGAGATGCTCGACTCCATGGCGTACGACGGTCTGACCGACGCCTACGAGAACATCCCGATGGGTGAGTCCACCGAGAAGCACAACACCCGCCTGGGCCTGTCCCGCGCCGATCAGGACGAGATGGGCGCCCTCTCCCACCAGCGCGCCGCCGCCGCCCAGAAGAACGGGCTCTTCGAGGCCGAGATCACCCCGGTCGAGATCCCGCAGCGCAAGGGCGACCCGGTCCTCTTCTCCAAGGACGAGGGCATCCGCCCGGAGACCACCGCGGAGTCCCTCGGCAAGCTGCGCCCGGCCTTCACCAAGGACGGCACGATCACCGCGGGCACCTCCTCGCAGATCTCCGACGGAGCCGCCGCGGTCGTCGTCATGAGCAAGGCCAAGGCCGAGGAGCTGGGCCTGGACTGGATCGCCGAGATCGGCGCCCACGGCAATGTGGCGGGCCCGGACAACTCGCTCCAGTCGCAGCCGTCCAACGCCATCAAGCATGCCCTGAAGAAGGACGGGCTGGAGGTGGCGGACCTCGACCTCATCGAGATCAACGAGGCGTTCGCGGCGGTCGCCGTCCAGTCGATGAAGGACCTCGGCGTCACCCCGGACCAGGTGAACGTCAACGGTGGTGCCATCGCGCTCGGTCACCCGATCGGCATGTCCGGTGCCCGGGTGGTGCTGCACCTGGCGCTGGAGCTGAAGCGGCGGGGCGGCGGCACCGGTGCGGCGGCGCTGTGCGGCGGCGGCGGGCAGGGCGACGCGCTGATCATCCGCGTTCCCAAGTAGGCAGGAACGGCCGCGGCAGGCCGTACGTAGTACGTAGTGCACGTGGAACACGCAGCGAGCGAACGGAGCGGTGATGGTAGACGTCCCCACCCTGGTCGAGCAGGCCCGTGCGGGCAGGCCGCGGGCCGTGGCCCGGCTCATCTCCCTGGTGGAGGGGGCGTCGCCGCAGCTGCGCGAGGTGATGGCGGCCCTGGCGCCGCTGACGGGCAACGCCTATGTCGTCGGCCTCACCGGTTCACCCGGTGTCGGCAAGTCGACATCGACGTCGGCTCTGGTCTCCGCCTACCGGAAGGCGGGCAAGCGGGTCGGCGTCCTCGCCGTCGACCCGTCCTCCCCGTTCTCCGGCGGAGCGCTCCTCGGCGACCGGGTCCGGATGTCGGAGCACGCCTCCGACCCCGGCGTCTACATCCGCTCGATGGCGACGCGCGGGCATCTGGGCGGCCTGGCCTGGTCGGCGCCGCAGGCGATCCGGGTGCTGGACGCGGCGGGCTGCGAGGTCATCCTGGTGGAGACGGTCGGCGTGGGCCAGTCGGAGGTGGAGATCGCCTCGCAGGCCGACACCTCCGTCGTCCTGCTGGCGCCCGGCATGGGCGACGGCATCCAGGCGGCGAAGGCCGGAATCCTGGAGATCGGCGACGTGTACGTCGTCAACAAGGCCGACCGGGACGGCGCGGACGCCACCGCGCGCGAGCTCAACCACATGCTGGGCCTCGGTGAGTCCCGAGGGCCCGGCGACTGGCGGCCACCGATCGTGAAGACGGTCGCCGCCCGGGGCGAGGGCATCGACGAGGTCGTCGAGGCGCTGGAGAAGCACCGGGCGTGGATGGAGGAGCACGGGGTGCTCGCCGAGCGGCGCACGGCGCGTGCGGCCCGCGAGGTCGAGACGATCGCCGTCACCCGTCTGCGCGAGCGGATCGGCGATCTGCACGGCGACCGCCACATCGGCGCGCTCGCCGAACGCATCGTGACGGGCAGCCTCGATCCGTACGCGGCGGCGGACGAACTGGTGGCGGGGCTCACCGAGGCCTGATCCGACGGTTCGACCGGACGGGACGACCGGGGGCGGCGTGCGGGCCGCTCCCCGGGGCCGCCCGGACGCGTGCGTTCGGGCTGGGCCTCGCCGTCGCCCGCGACGTCGCCTCCCGGCACGGGGGCCGACCGACGGTGGAGGGTGCGCGGGAGGGCGGCGCACGGTTCGAGCTGTGGCTGCCGAGCGTCGGCTGAACGCCGTCCCGGCGCGGGTCACGTCCCCGGCGACGCGCGGCCGCCGTCCGGGCGCGGGTCATGCCCCGGGCGACGCATTGCCGCCGTCCCGGCGCGGAGCACCTTCCGAGCAGCGTGGGGCCGCCTCGTCGCCGTCTCGTTCCGAGCCGTGCGAGCGCGCCGTCCTGCCGCGGGTCACACCTTGCCGCGTCGCCCCCGCAGGTGGTCGGCGACCGGGGCCAGCGCCGCGTGCAGATTCGCCAGCGCCTCCGGCGTCAACAGGTCCATGAAGTGCTTGCGTACCGACGCCACGTGATGCGGAGCCACTTTCCGCATCATCTCCGCGCCGTCCTCGGTGAGGACCGCGTACAGACCGCGTCGGTCTGATTCGCAGTTCTCCCTGCGGACCAGGCCCGCGCTCTCCATACGGGTGATCTGGTGCGAGAGCCTGCTCTTGGACTGCAGCGTCGCGGCGGCGAGGTCGCTCATCCGCATGCGCTGGTCGTCCGACTCCGAGAGGTTGACCAGGATCTCGTAGTCGTTGTTGGTCAGGCCGAACGGCTGGAGATCCTTCTCCAGCTGGTGCATCAGCAGCCTGCTGACGTCCAGGTGGGTGCGCCAGGCGCACTGCTCCGCGTCGTTCAGCCAGCGGGTGGCCGTCTCGGTCTCCATATATGGATTCTACCTAAGAAGTTGAAAGCCGGACGAAGTGGGGAAGTGTGACGCCCGGCACTCGCTCGGAGGCGGGCTCAGGTGCGGGGGTGCAGACGTTCGACGTCACACTCCGCAGACTACCGTTCACCAACCGAAGCGACGCTGGAGGTCCCCGAGCCGGCCGGGCGGACGGGGTGCGGAGCCAGGTTGACCCGGACCTCCGGGCACCCCGGCCTACGCCGGTGTCGCCCCCGTCGGCCGCTCGGGCATCAGCACCTCGGTCGACTGGAGCAGCACCGTCCCCGCCCCGACGAACTCGAACTGGTGCTCCTCGCCGGAGGTGCCGCCGAACCCCGTTATCGCCCGCAGCCCGCCCAGCACACCCGTCATGTAGCCGTGGTCGTAGTGGTGGCACGGCGAGGGGCAGTCCGCCCAGCCCACCAGGGCCTGCGGGTCGACCCGCAGCGGCGGCTCCATGAAGACCACCGGACCGTTGGAGGCGGCCACGAACCTGCCCGTGCCGATCAGCGTCAGAAAGCCCGGCACGATCGACTCCTTGAGAGCCAGTGTCGGCTCGTACGCCAGCAGGTTGCCGGACCGGACCGTCAGGTTCCCGTCGTCCAGGTCGTACGAGTTCACGTCGAAGGCGCGGTCCGCGAGCAGCATCTTGCCGCTGCCCTCGGCCACCACCCAGTCGCTCGCGTGCAGCGGCGAGTGGAAGCTCGTGCGGAGCAGCCGCTCGAAGTGGCCGTGGCCGATGCCGTCGAACTCGATGTGCCCGTAGTAGGCGATCATCTTGCCCTTCTGCAGGAACCACTGGCTCCCCTTGAGCTCCACACAGAAGGTGTACGCGTTGACGTTGTCGTCCGACGGCAGCGTCATCGGGTCGAAGACCACGGGCGTGCTCACAGCTTCTCCTCCGAGGCCTGGACGTACACCGTGCCACTGCCGCTCAGCTCCAGCTGGAACGCCTCGCCGGAGCCGCGCCCCACCATGTCGCGCCAACCGAGCGCGGTGGAGAGCTTGTTGCGCACGTCGCCGTGGTGCGCGACATACGCCTGCGGGTCCACGTGCACCTCGCGGCCCGGGGTGATCGGCAGCTCGATCACCCCGCCGTGTGCCATCACGGCGACCGCGCCATGTCCCTGGAGCGTGGTGGTGAACAGCCCCTGCCCGGTCACCTGGCCGCGCACCATGCCCATCACCCCGCCCTGCGAACCCATGAACATCGTGCCCTGTTGGAGCGTCCCGTCGAAGGCGAGCAACCGTTCGGCCTCCACGTACAGGGTGTCGCCGGACAGGTTGATCACCTGGATGTGGTGGCCGCCGTGGCCGAACATCACCGTGCCGCTGCCCTCCACCGTCATCAACGGGGTCGCCTCGTTGGCCACCCGGCGGCCGATCATCGACATCACGCCGCCCTGGCCGCCCTGGATGTTCGGCGTGAACGACACCTCGCCGCGACAGGCCAGCATCGCTCCGCGCTGGCTGTACATCTTCTGGCCGGGAAGCACCGTCGCCTCGACCATCTTCGAGTTGATCTCACGGAACGGCATCAGACGTCGCCCCCGATGGTGTTGCGCTCGCTCGGCTGGACGTAGACGACTCCCTCGCCCTCGAACCTGATCTGGAAGGACTCGCCCGAACCCTCGCCGATCAGCGTCCGGAAGTTCACCCCGGACTGGAAGTGCTGCTGCAGGCCGCCCTGGTGCGCGATGTAGGCGCCGGGGTCGACGAACAGTGGGTACTGGGCGGAGACCCGCAGCGCCACGGCGGAACCGTCCGACATGATCGCCACCTGGCCGGTGCCCTCGACGGTCGTGGTGAACAGGCCGTTGCCCGTCGCCCCGCCGCGCAGGCCGGTGAAGGTGGTGCCGGTGCGCAGCCCGGCCTCGGTGCACAGCAGATTGCTCGCCTCGACGTAGAGCTTGTCGCCGTGCAGCGAGACGAGGCTGATCTCGCTCGCGCGGTCGGCGAAGTAGCAGGTGCCCTGCCCCTTCACCTCCATCACGGACATGTGTTCGCCGGTCAGCCGGCGGGTCACCATGCCGCGCAGTCCGTCGCCACCACCGGTCATCTTCTTGAACGTCATCCGGCCGTCGTACGCGACCATCGAACCGTTCTTCGCCTTGACGGCGTCGCCGGTCAGGTCGACGGCGAGCGTTCTGCTGCCTTGGAGTCGGAACATTGCCACGGAGCCGACGGTAGCGGCCGGGCACCGGCCGGAACAGGGCCGCGGGGCGGAACCGGCACCCTGAACCGCCCCTGATACGCATTCGGTACGGGACCCGGACGCGATCGGGACGTGTCCGGTACGCCGCGACGGCGGAACGGGACGTGGCCCGGCGACACACGGCGGGGAGCGACGGTGGCCGCTCGTCCGGACACGACGGCGGAACGTGACCGGAGACATACGGCCCCCGACGCCGAGCACGCCCCGTGTCGATGCCACAATGGGGTGCGCTTGTGCCTCCATTCACAAGCTGTCACGACCCTCCCACCGAAGGTGCCCTCGTGGACATCAAGACCGCTACCGCCCTGCACCGGCTGCGCCTCATCTCGATTCCCGAGGCGCTCTCCTTCCCCGCGCTGATCATCTTCGGCTCGATCCTCAGCCGGGTCTCCGACATCGACTTCCTGATGATGCCGCTCGGCATCCTGCACGGCGTGCTCTTCGTGATCTACGCCGTCCTGCTCCTCGACGTCTGGTCCAAGACCAAGTGGCCGCTGAAGCGCGTCGCGTTCTTCTTCCTCCTCGCGCTGCTGCCGTTCGGCGGCCTGTACGGCGACAAGGTGCTCAAGCGCTACGAGGCCGACGGCGTCATCGCCGCCCGCGCCCGCCGGGAAGGCGTGGTCAGCGCATGATCGTCGCGTTCTCGGTCAGCCCGCTGGGCGTCGGTGAGGATGTCGGCGAGTATGTCGCCGACGCCGTCCGGGTCGTCCGCGAGTCCGGGCTGCCCAACCGGACGGACGCGATGTTCACCTCGATCGAGGGCGAGTGGGACGAGGTCATGGACGTCGTCAAGCGGGCCGTCGCCGCCGTCGAGGCCCGTGCCGGACGCGTCTCCCTCGTACTGAAGGCCGACATCCGCCCCGGTGTCACCGACGGCCTGACGTCCAAGGTCGAGACCGTCGAGCGGTACCTCGCCGACTGACGCAGCTGCGCACCCCCCAAAGGCCCCTCTCGCCGCACGGCGAGGGGGGTCTCCGTCACCCGGGGTGCGTTTTTTCGGGCTCCACCGCCAGCGCGATCCCGAGCGGCGTCCGCTCGTACAGCACCTGGTGCCCGTACCGCCGCGAGGTCAGCAGCCCGGCCGCCCGCAGCACGGACAGATGCTCCGACACGGAGGAGGGCGCGAGGCCGAGCCGGTGGGCGAGGGCGCTCGTCCCTGCCGGTTCGTCGAGCATGCACAGGACATCGGCCCGAGCCCGCCCGAGCAGCCGCGCGAGCGTCTGAGGCGTACGGTCAGCGGGTTCCGTCCACAGACCACCGATCCCGCGGGCCGGATAGATCACCGCGGGCTGGTAGGGCGGCTCGTACCCGCTGACCACATCCGGCCAGGCGAAGACGCTCGGCATCAGGACGAGACCCTGCCCGCCGAGCACCCGGGAGTGCCGGCCCCGCATACCGACGAGCGTGAGCGTCGAGTCCGCCCAGCTCAGCTGGGGACTCAACTCACCGAGCAGCCGCGCGAAGCCGACTGCGGCGAGCCGACGCGAGTGGTACGCGATGTCCGCCTCCAGCAACGCGCGCAGCCGCGGCCAGTCCGGCTCGACCAGGACCCGCCACGCCTGTTCCAGAAGCGCGGACAGCTCCCGCTGCGCGCGGGCGGGATCGTCGAGCATCGCCCGACCGGCGGGGGAATCCAGCGCCCCCGGCCGGTCGGCGAGCGTCAGCGCCAGATCCTCTTGGATGAGCTGCGGATCGATGGCGCGTACACCGGCGATCTCCTCCTCGAACGAGGCGTAGGGCCCGATCGGCGGCGGGCAGAGGAAGTCCGGATTGTGTCCGCTCTTCGGCATCAGCGACCACAGTGGTCCGAGGTCGAGCCCGGCTGCGGCGCTCCGGATGCGCCGCAGCCACGGCTCGTGGTAGCCGTGGTTCCCGGGGCGCAGGAGGGTGCGGACCGCCTGTTGCGTCTCCCAGAGCGGGGAGAGGGCGAACCTGCAGCGCAGCAGATCGCTCTCGTCGAAATGCAGATGGAACGGCATCGGCGCACCTCGCGAAGATTCGGTGTCAGCCGAAAGTCTATGGAGTGCGGGCCGTGCTCCTCCACGCTGCGTCCATGCCGAGCAACAGCCCCGCCCCTGCGGGCGGCCCCCGCGATGAGGTGGACCCCCCGAGCGGCCCGACGGGCCCATCACCCCAGGCATCGTCAGCCCCATGCCGCACAGCGAAGGTCGACCCCACGGGAGCGGCGCCGTCCCCGGCTCCGTCCCCGGAGCCCGCCGACCCCATGGACCCGAACCCGTCACCCGGACTCCGGGCTCCGGCTTCCGTCCCGGACCCCGGGACTCCCCGCGGTTACCGTGCCGTCTTCGCCGTAGGGGAGTTCCGTGCCGTCTTCGCCGCGCACCTGCTCTCCCTCCTCGGCGTCGTCGTCAGTGAACTCGCCCTCACCGTCCTCGTCTACGACCTCACCGGCTCTCCGCTGCTCTCCGCCCTCACCTTCGCGCTGGGCTTCCTCCCCTACCTCGTCGGCGGCACGCTCTTCGCCGGGGTCGCCGACCGCTACCCCGCCCGCCGGGTCCTGGTCACCTGCGATCTGATCTGCGCGGGCTGTGTCGCCGTCATGGTGCTGCCCGGCACCCCCGTCGGCGGACTCCTCGCGCTGCGCTGTGTCGTCGCCTCCGTGTCGCCCGTCTTCACCGGGACGCGTACGGCCGCGCTCACCTACATCCTCGGCGAGGGTGACCTCTATGTACTGGGCCGCTCGCTGCTGCGGATCGTCTCGCAGAGCGCCCTGCTGATCGGCTTCGGCGTGGGCGGTGTGCTGCTCGCCGCGGTGTCCGCGCGCGGGGCGATCACGATCACCGTCGGGACCTTCCTCTGCTCGGCGGTGCTGCTCCGCTTCGGGACCCGGGACCGGCCCGCGCGAAGCGGCGGCGACGGAGGTGGCGCCCTGCTCAAGGACTCGCTGGCCGGAGCCCGTACCGTCCTCGCCGACCGCAGGATCCGCGCCCTGATGCTGCTCTTCTGGCTGCCGGCGATGTTCGTCGTGGCACCGGAGGCGCTTGCCGCGCCGTACGCGGACGAGATCGGTGTCGGTCCGGTTGCGCTCGGACTCCTCATGTGCGCGATGCCGGTCGGCCACATCGGCGCCGAGCTGTACGCGGGCACCGTGCTCGCCCCGCGCCTGCGCTCCAGAATCGTGCTGCCGGCCGCCGCCACCGGGCTGCTGCCCCTCGGGCTGTACGGGTTCCGTCCCGGCGTGGTGCTGAGTCTCCTCGCGCTCGCGCTGGCCGGGGTGGGGGCGGCGTACATCATCGGTCTCGACCAGTGGTTCGTCGACGCCGTTCCGGAGGAACTGCGGGGCCGGGCCATGACCCTGCTCACCGCCGGGCTCATGACGGTCCAGGGCATCGGCATGGCACTGGCCGGGCTCGCCGCCGAATTCGTCCCCGTGCATCAGGTGGTCGCCGGGGCCGCTGTGATCGGTACGGTGTGCACGCTGCTGGTCGTCCGAGAGGTCAGGAGAACCGCGTCCGCCGACCGCATTCGGACCGAAGTTCGAGACGGAGCTGACCAGCATATGACCAGTGGGTAAGGTCGATGCCGTGCCGAAGCCGCTCAGTCTCCCCTTCGATCCCATCGCCCGCGCCGACGAACTCTGGCAGCAGCGCTGGGGCCCGGTGCCCTCGATGGGGGCGATCACCTCGATCATGCGCGCGCAGCAGATCCTGCTCGCCGAGGTCGACGCGGTCGTCAAGCCGTACGGACTGACCTTCGCGAGGTACGAGGCACTGGTGCTGCTCACCTTCTCCAAGGCGGGTGAGCTGCCGATGTCCAAGATCGGTGAGCGGCTCATGGTCCACCCCACCTCCGTCACGAACACGGTGGACCGGCTGGTGCGCTCCGGACTGGTCGCCAAACGTCCCAACCCGAACGACGGCCGCGGAACCCTCGCCTCCATCACCGACCGGGGCCGCGAGGTCGTCGAGGCGGCGACCAAGGACCTGGTCGCCATGGAGTTCGGGCTCGGGGTGTACGACGCCGAGGAGTGCGCGGAGATCTTCGCCATGCTCAGACCCCTGCGGGTGGCAGCGGGGGATTTCGAGGACGCGGGCTGAGGCCGGGGCGTAGCTTGGCGGCAGGTCGGCGTACGAAGGCCCTGCGCATGCGGGGATGGTCCGACCATTCAGGTGCGGAGCACCAGAAGCATGACGTGCTCCCCGTGCATGCGGGGATTTTTCGGGCGGTTACGCTCGTCTCCATGAAACGAAGCGTGCTCACCCGCTATCGGGTGATGGCCTATGTCACCGCCGTCATGTTGTTGATCCTGTGCGTGTGCATGATCTTCAAGTACGGCTTCCACACCGGTGAGGATCTGACGCTCGTCGTCTCCCAGATCCATGGCGTGCTCTACATCATCTACCTGATCTTCGCCTTCGACCTGGGCTCCAAGGCGAAGATGCCGATGGGCAAGCTGCTCTGGGTGCTGATCTCCGGCACCATCCCGACGGCCGCGTTCTTCGTCGAGCGCAAGGTCGTCCGCGAGATCGAGCCGCTGATCGCCGACGCCTCCCCGGTGACCGTCGAGGCCTGACCGCGCGGGCCGGGAGCCCGGCCGCACCGCACCACCGAACCGCCCCGTGCGAAGCACCGGGCGGTTTGCCATCGACATTTACTAGGACGTCCTAGTAAATTCGATGGTATGGACGCTGACGCGATCGAGGAGGGCCGCCGCCGCTGGCAGGCCCGTTACGACAAGGCCCGCAAGCGCGACGCGGACTTCACCACGCTCTCCGGGGACTCCGTGGAGCCCGTGTACGGCCCCCGCCCGGGGGACACGTACGAGGGCTTCGAGCGGATCGGCTGGCCCGGCGAGTACCCCTTCACCCGGGGGCTCCACCCGACCGGCTACCGGGGCCGGACCTGGACCATCCGCCAGTTCGCCGGCTTCGGCAACGCCGAGCAGACCAACGAGCGTTACAAGATGATCCTCGCCGCGGGCGGCGGCGGGCTCAGTGTCGCCTTCGACATGCCGACTCTGATGGGCCGCGACTCCGACGACCCCCGCTCGCTCGGCGAGGTCGGGCACTGCGGCGTGGCCATCGACTCCGCCGCCGACATGGAGATCCTCTTCAAGGACATCCCGCTCGGCGACGTCACGACGTCCATGACGATCAGCGGACCCGCCGTCCCCGTCTTCTGCATGTATCTGGTCGCCGCCGAGCGCCAGGGCGTCGACCCGGGCGTTCTCAACGGCACGCTCCAGACGGACATCTTCAAGGAGTACATCGCGCAGAAGGAGTGGCTCTTCCAGCCCGAGCCCCATCTGCGCCTCATCGGCGACCTGATGGAGCACTGCGCCCGCGACATCCCCGCCTACAAGCCGCTCTCCGTCTCCGGGTACCACATCCGCGAGGCCGGGGCGACGGCCGCGCAGGAGCTCGCCTACACCCTCGCCGACGGCTTCGGTTACGTGGAGCTCGGCCTCTCCCGCGGGCTGGACGTCGACACCTTCGCGCCCGGTCTCTCCTTCTTCTTCGACGCGCACCTCGACTTCTTCGAGGAGATCGCCAAGTTCCGCGCGGCCCGCCGGATCTGGGCCCGCTGGATGAAGGAGACGTACGGCGCGAAGACCGACAAGGCGCAGTGGCTCCGCTTCCACACCCAGACCGCCGGTGTCTCGCTCACCGCCCAGCAGCCGTACAACAACGTCGTGCGGACGGCGGTCGAGGCGCTCTCCGCGGTCCTGGGCGGCACCAACTCGCTGCACACCAACGCCCTCGACGAGACCCTCGCGCTCCCCTCCGAGCAGGCCGCCGAGATCGCGCTGCGCACCCAGCAGGTGCTGATGGAGGAGACCGGCGTCGCCAACGTGGCCGACCCGCTGGGCGGTTCCTGGTACGTGGAGCAGCTCACCGACCGGATCGAGGCCGATGCCGAGAAGATCTTCGACCGGATCAAGGAGCGCGGCACCCGGGCCCACCCGGACGGGCAGCACCCCATCGGGCCCATCACCTCCGGCATCCTGCGCGGTATCGAGGACGGCTGGTTCACCGGCGAGATCGCCGAGTCCGCCTTCCGGTACCAGCAGTCGCTGGAGAAGGGCGACAAGCGCGTCGTCGGCGTCAACGTCCATCACGGCTCGGTCACCGGCGACCTGGAGATCCTGCGGGTCAGCCACGAGGTCGAGCGCGAGCAGGTCCGGGTGCTCGGCGGTCGCAAGGACGCCCGCGACGACGCCCGGGTCAAGTCGGCGCTGGACGCGATGCTGGCCGCCGCCCGTGACGGCTCCAACATGATCGCGCCGATGCTCGACGCGGTACGGGCCGAGGCGACGCTCGGTGAGATCTGCGGGGTCCTGCGTGAGGAGTGGGGCACCTACACGGAGCCGCCAGGCTTCTGACGGGCGGGCGGCGGTCGCTGTCGCCTCCGGGGCGGCTGGGTGCAGCCGCGCTGCCCGTACCGCCTCCGGAGGCGGTACGGGGGCGTCGCCGTGCCTGGCCGCCGTGGACCGCCCCGGTCACGCGGAGGCCGCCGCGCCCAGCCCCGCGAGCAGCAGTACGGTGAAGCGCCGGGCCCAGTCCGTGTCGACGGGCTCGGCGCTCACCAGGACCCGGTGCACGACCGCGCCGGCGATCACATCGAAGATCAGATCGGCGGTCGTCGCCGCCACGGCCTCGTTCTGCTCGACGGGCAACTCCCCGCGTTCCTGGGCTCGTTGGCGCCCCTGGAGCACCAGCCGCTTCTGCCGGTCCACGATCGAGTCGCGGATCCGGGTCCGCAGTGCCTCGTCGCGGGTCGACTCCGCGACCACCGCCATCAGCGCCGTCCGGGTCTCCGGGCGCTCCAGCAGCGCGGCGAACTGCAGCACCACCGCCTGCACATCGGCCGACAGACTGCCCAGATCGGGCAGTTCCAGCTCGTCGAAGAGGACCGCGACGGCGTCCACGACCAGCTCGTTCTTACCCGCCCACCGCCGGTACAGGGTCGTCTTGGCGACTCCGGCCCGCGTCGCCACGTCGCCCATCGTCAGCTTCGACCAGCCGAGGTCGACCAGGGAGGCTCTGGTCGCCTCCAGGATCGCTTCATCGGCCGCGGCGCTTCGCGGACGCCCCGTTCGAGCGGGTTTGGGGTGGCTGTGGCTCAGCATGCCGCGACCATACCGGTCAGTAAGTAGAACCGACCGGCCCCGTTCACCGTGAGACAGATCACCGAACGCACTTGTGCGCGAAGGGTGCCCGGCAGTTACGCTACGGGTCGTAGCGTAAGGACGACGGTTGTGCCGTCATGACGCCACGAGCGAACGACAGCCGCAGGCACCGGGTGGGGACCCGGCGCCGGAACGGGTCTTTCAGGGGCCCTCGGACCGTGTCCGTCCGTGTCCCCCGCACACCGGCGGGGACCGCGGACGGGTGTGGTTCCCGTATCGCTTTCCGTATCGGTGCGCCAAGGGGGGAGGATGTACGTATGCAGCCTAGGAACATGTCCATGAGCGGCGTCGTCGACCTCGCCGCGGTGAAGGCGGCCGGCGAGGCCAAGGTGAAGGCGGAGCAGGCCCGTGCCGAGTCCGCCCGGCAGGGCGGTGGCGGTGCCGTGTCGCCGTCCGCCCTGGTGATCGACGTCGATGAGGCCGGCTTCGAGAGCGATGTCCTGCAGCGCTCCGCCGAGGTCCCGGTCGTCATCGACTTCTGGGCCGAGTGGTGCGAGCCGTGCAAGCAACTGGGCCCGCTCCTGGAGCGCCTGGCCCGTGAGTACAACGGCCGCTTCGTGCTGGCCAAGGTCGATGTCGACGCCAACCAGATGCTGATGCAGCAGTTCGGCATCCAGGGCATCCCGGCGGTCTTCGCCGTCGTCGCCGGGCAGGCCCTCCCGCTCTTCCAGGGCGCGGCCCCTGAGGCCCAGATCCGGCAGACGCTCGACCAGTTGATCCAGGTCGGCGAGGAGCGGTTCGGGCTCACCGGGATCGTGGTCGACCAGGACGCCGCCGCCGAGGGGGCCGACCAGGCTCCGGTCGAGGCGCCCGCGGGGCCGTACGACGCCCTGCTCGAATCGGCCGTACAGGCCCTGGACGCCAGTGACTTCGCCGGTGCCATCCAGGCGTACAAGAACGTCCTGTCCGACGACCCGGCCAACACGGAGGCCAAGCTCGGCCTCGCCCAGGCCGAACTGCTCGCCCGGGTCAAGGACATGGACCCGCAGCGGGTCCGCAAGGACGCCGCGGACAACCCCGCCGATGTCGCGGCACAGCTCGCGGCCGCCGACCTGGACCTCGTCGGCGGGCACGTCGAGGACGCCTTCGGCCGGCTCGTCGAGACGGTGCGCCGTCACTTCGGTGACGACCGGGACACGGCGCGGCTGCGGCTGCTGGAGCTGTTCGAGGTGATCGGCCCCGACGATCCGCGGGTCGGCGCCGCGCGCACGGCGCTGGCACGGGTCTTGTTCTGATCTGACAACGCGGCCGTGGCGCCCCCTGGGTGTCACGGCCGTTTTCGCGAGCGGGCGATAAGAGACGCCCCTGCTTTACCAAATCTTGATAAAAGTACGGCCTGTTACTCGCAGTAAATCGCCCCTCGGGATCTGTCCGCATAAGGGGCTCGATCCTCCCTTTCGTCCTCCCGTTCGGCACCACCCTGTGTGGCCGGGCGATGCCACCCGGTCGCGCATCGGTTATCGGGCCATTACTAGCGAGTAACGAACCCTCTTGTGTCACGGGCGGGAATGCACCACGATCGGCCACGCTCGGTCCAATAACGCCAGCCCGGCTGCCAGTCGGCGCGGCGGCCCTGTTGGGTCCCCACCGAGTGGGTCGGCGGTAGTGGCGCCGACTCCGGACAGGGGGGTTCCTGCCGCCTGGCAGGGCCTGTCCGAACAGGTTGCGCGCATGCGTGGCCAGTGGTTGTCGCTCGGGGGTGATCGCCGGTGATTCGGACGCGGTTCCTGCCTCCGTGCGCGGCGCTCTCTTTCCGAGGACGTAGCACTTCTCCCATCCCAGGACGGGCCGAGGCCCGGACCGGAGATGTACGTCCGAGAAGGAGGAAAATTTTATGAGTTCCCAGGTTCGTGGTGGCACCAGATGGAAGCGTTTCGCTCTGGTCATGGTGCCGAGCGTGGCGGCGACCGCAGCGGTGGGCGTCGGCCTGGCGCAGGGTGCGCTCGCGGCTTCGTTCAGCGTGTCCGGTCAGAGCTTCAAGGTAAGTGCGGACAGTCTCGTCGGCCACAACTTCGTGCAGTACGGCAGCGTGGCCACCGGCACGGACCCCGAGGGCAAGAACGGGGCGCACGCCGTGGCCGTGTCCGGCTTCAGCGACGCCACGATCACCAACATGTGCCAGTCGGTGGTCACTCCGAACCTTCCGTTCGGTCTCGGCACTGTCACGCTGGTGCTGAACGCGGGTACGAACCCGAAGAAGCCGGTCAGGGCGACCAACCTGTACCTGGATGTCGCCGAGCTCGACGCGGACGCCTCGTTCAGGAACATCGACATCGGTGTTGCTGCGGGTTCCCTCAAGGACCCGAACAACCCCAAGTCGATCGGCATCCAGCCGCGCACCCAGGCGAACCCGAACGGCTTCGCGCAGCGCGCCGAAGAGGCCAAGCTGACCAACGTGCAGCAGACGGCGTGGGCGACCACCGCCGGCACCTTCAAGCTCAGCAACCTGAGCCTGCGGCTGAAGTCCGGCGACAAGCCTTGCTACTAGGGCACTTGCCCAGGGTGGCCGGGGTGCCCGCCACGGACCTCCGGCCGCCCGCCCTTTCTCTTCTCACAGCAGTACCGGTTCCAGGGAGCTGTTTTCCATGAGCCCCGAGTCCACAGGGCAGAACGAGCACTACCTCCGCGTCTTCCGGCGGAGATTCCGCACCTGGCGGGGTAACCGGCCGTTCTGGGCGGGCCTGTTCACCATGGTGGGTGGTCTGCCCATCGCGTACTTCCCGTACGCCAACATGCACCTCGGCAACGTCACACTGGCGATGTCCACGACCGCCGGTGCCGGATCGCTGATCATCGGGGTCCTGCTGATCACGCTGGGCCTGACGATGTGGTTCCACCACATCGTCAGAGTGTTCGCCGGAGTCGCCGCGATCCTGCTGGCGCTGATCTCCATACCGGTCGCCAACATCGGCGGGTTCCTGGTCGGCTTCCTGTTCGCCCTGCTCGGTGGAGCGCTCTCCATCTCCTGGGCCCCGGGTGAGCCGAAGCCCGAACTCGTGGACGCCGGTGCGGAAGGCCACATGTCCAAGGACTCCGGTCCCGGCACGCAGCAGCCCGAACCCGAGTTCCACAGCACGGCGGCGGTGCCACAGCAGCGGCCGGAGCAGTACGACACGACAGTTGAGGTCGACGGCGGGAGGCATCGTGCGGGGTGACGAGACGCAGCTGAACTCGACCGGGGAGAATCTGCGGACGAGAAGCGGGCCGCGCCACGCGGCCCCCAGGAAGTCGTTGCTGACGAAGCTGCACATACCCGCGGGCAAGGCCTTCGCGCTCGCCGCGATGCCGACGGCCGTCTTCGTGGGCATGGGGCTCACCCCCAAGCTCGCGCTGGCCGACGACCACACGGATATTCCCTTCGCGCCCGGCCCCTGCGTGACCCGCTCCGACGAGCCGAGCGAGTCCCCGTCCCCGTCCTCGTCGGAGACGAAGTCGCCGTCCCCGTCCTCGTCCGCCACCGATTCCGGTGGCAAGGGCGACACGGCGACGCCGAAGCCCACGGCGACCCCGTCGGCGAGCGACGCTGCGAAGCCGGAGACGAAGACGAAGGCCGCCGACGCGGCCGCCGCCGTCGCGCCGGGCGCCTCGCCCACCCCCACGAAGTCGACGAACCCGCTCGACCCGCTGGGCGTCGGCGACGCGCTGAAGAACCTCTTCGACGGACCGGACAAGGCCACGGCGAGCCCGTCCCCGAGCGCGAGCACCGCGTCCCCGAAGCCGTCGCAGAGCGACACCGCCAAGCCGGCGGAGAAAGCCACGGAGAAGGCCGCAGGCGCCGCGAAGGAGACCGCCGACAAGACCGCCGCCGCCATCCGTGACGCCGCGGACAAGGCAGGCAAGCCGGTCAAGGAGCTCGACGACAGCGTCAAGGGACTCGACGCCAAGAAGGACGAGGACATCCCGGACGGCGCCAAGGAGCGTTTCCCGTGTCCGACGGCCGACCCCGAGGCGCTGGCCGCGGCCGATCTGGACACGGGCATCCCGCTCCTCCCGACCGACCCGTGGATCCTGGAGAGCTCGAAGCTCACCCTCAAAGGGCTCGACTACAAGGGCATCGTCGAGGTGAAGACGTACGACGGCACCGTCAAGAAGGTGCTGAAGTTCACCGCGAGCTCCATCGACATCGAGAATCTCCACCAGAAGACGGTCGGTCCGGCCGGTACCACGGCCCATGTCGAGGCGCGGAAGGGCTCCGAGTCCACTATCCGCAACGGCACGGTGACCATGTACACGGAGGAGCTGAAGGGCAACCTCTTCGGCCTCATCCCGGTCACGTTCAGCCCGGAGACACCGCCGCCACTGAACGTACCCTTCGCCATCTTCACCAAGGTCAAGGTGACCCAGGCGGGCCAGTTCGGCGGCACGCTCACGGTCCCTGGGCTGCACAACTACTTCACCGGCACCAACAGCTAGGGTCTTTCGTTCGGATCGAGCCCGGCATGATCCGAACGAGGGGCTCCGGCCGACACCGACCCGTTCGGGAGCCGCACAAAGGCTTGTGGGCCGCACTCCTTCCGGAGCGCGGCCCACAGGCCCTTCCGTACGGGTACGGGTCGCGTCAGTCGCGCGCCCCGCCGCCGACATGGTGCACCCGCACCATGTTCGTCGTGCCCGGGATGCCGGGGGGCGAGCCGGCCGTGATGACCATGGTGTCGCCCTCGTTGTAGCGGTCCAGCTTGAGGAGTTCCGCGTCGACCAGGTCGACCATCGCGTCCGTGTTGTCCACGTGCGGGACGACGTGGGCCTCGACGCCCCAGCTCAGGGCGAGCTGGTTGCGGGTGGACTCGTCCGTGGTGAAGGCCAGGATGGGCTGTGCGGCGCGATAGCGGGAGAGTCGACGGGCGGTGTCGCCGGACTTGGTGAAGGCGACCAGCGCCTTGCCGTTGAGGAAGTCCGCGATCTCGCAGGCGGCACGGGCCACCGAACCGCCCTGGGTGCGGGGCTTCTTGCCCTGCACCAGCGGCTGGAGGCCCTTGGAGAGCAGCTCCTGCTCGGCGGCGACGACGATCTTCGACATCGTCTTGACCGTCTCGATCGGGTAAGCGCCCACGCTGGACTCGGCCGAGAGCATGACCGCGTCCGCACCGTCCAGGATCGCGTTGGCGACGTCGGACGCCTCGGCGCGCGTCGGCCGCGAGTTGGTGATCATCGACTCCATCATCTGGGTCGCCACGATCACCGGCTTGGCGTTCCGCCGGCAGAGCTCCACCAGGCGCTTCTGCACCATCGGGACCTTCTCCAGCGGGTACTCGACGGCCAGGTCGCCACGGGCGACCATCACGCCGTCGAACGCCATGACGACGCCCTCCATGTGCTCGACGGCCTGCGGCTTCTCGACCTTGGCGATGACGGGGACCCGGCGGCCCTCCTCGTCCATCACCTTGTGGACGTCCTTGACGTCGCTGGCGTCCCGTACGAAGGAGAGTGCCACCAGGTCGCAGCCCATCCGCAGGGCGAAGCGCAGGTCCTCGACGTCCTTCTCGGACAGGGCCGGGACATTGACCGCCGCCCCGGGCAGGTTGATGCCCTTGTGGTCGGAGATGACACCGCCCTCGATGACGATGGTCCTGACCCGGGGCCCGTCGACCGCGACGACCTTCAACTCGACGTTGCCGTCGTTGATCAGGATCGGGTCGCCCTTGGCGACGTCGCCGGGCAGGCCCTTGTAGGTCGTGCCGCAGATCGACTTGTCGCCGGGGACGTCCTCCGAGGTGATGGTGAACTCGTCCCCGCGGACCAGCTCGACGGGGCCCTCGGCGAACTTCGCCAGGCGGATCTTCGGACCCTGGAGGTCGGCGAGGACGCCGACCGCACGGCCGGTCTCGGCGGCGGCCTTGCGGACCCGGTCGTAACGACCCTGGTGCTCCTCGTGGCTGCCGTGACTGAAGTTGAAGCGGGCCACGCTCATGCCGGCCTCGATCAGAGCGACGAGCTGCTCGTGGGAGTCGACGGCGGGACCGAGTGTGCAGACGATTTTGGAACGGCGCATGAGGCGGATCCTATCGGTTTGTTTCGCTACGGAATATTCCGTCTGGTGGAAGGTACAAAGGGGCGCGGGGGTGCTCAGTTGTGGTCCTGTCCGACGAGCGCGAAGGTCTGGACGGCGATCTCCAGCTCCTCGTCCGTCGGTACCACGGCGACCGCGACCCGTGCGTAGTCCGGCGAGATCAGCCGCGATGCGCCGGACCGTACGGCGTTCAGATCCGCGTCCACCGCCAGGCCGAGCTCCTCAAGACCGGCGATCGCAGCCTCCCGTACCGGTGCCGAGTTCTCCCCGACCCCCGCCGTGAACACCACGGCATCCACCCGCCCGAGGACCGCCGAATAGGCGCCGATGTACTTCTTCAGCCGGTGCACGTAGATGTCGAACGCCAGCGCCGCGCGCTCGTCGCCCGCGTCGATCCGGCGCCGGATCTCCCGCATGTCGTTGTCGCCGCAGAGCCCGAGCAGGCCGCTCCTCTTGTTGAGCAGTTCGTCGATCTCGTCCGTCGACATCCCCGCCACCCGCTTGAGGTGGAAGGTGACGGCCGGATCGATGTCGCCGGAGCGCGTCCCCATCACCAGCCCCTCCAGTGGGGTCAGCCCCATCGAGGTCTCCACGCACCGGCCGCCCGCCACTGCCGAAGCCGAGGCGCCGTTGCCCAGGTGCAGCACGATGACATTGACCTCCTCGGGGGTACGTCCCAGGAGCTCGGCGGCCTTCCGGGAGACGTACGCGTGCGAGGTGCCGTGGAATCCGTAGCGCCGGATCCGGTGCGCGTCGGCGGTCTCGGTGTCGATCGCGTACCGCGCCGCGTACTCCGGCATCGTGGTGTGGAAGGCCGTGTCGAAGACCGCCACCTGGGGAAGGTCCGGGCGCAGGGCCCGCGCGGTACGGATGCCGACGACGTTCGCCGGGTTGTGCAGCGGGGCCACCGGGACCAGGCGCTCGATCTCCGCCAGCACCTCGTCGTCGATGACCACCGGCTCGGTGAAGCGCAGCCCGCCGTGCACCACCCGGTGTCCGATCGCCGCCAGCGCGGGGGAGTCCAGGCCCAGCCCGTCGGCGGCCAGCTCCTCGGCCGCCGCCTTCAGCGCGGACTCGTGGTCGGCGATCGGGCCGACCCGCTCACGGGACTCGGCTCCCGCCCGTCGCCCACCACCACCCTCGATGGAGACCCTTCGGGCCGCCTCTTCTGATTCGACCAGCGGGGTGTGCACCAGCCGGGAGGTCTCCTCGCCGATCCGCTCGACCAGTCCGGCCGCGAGCCGGGAGTGGTCGCTCATGTCCAGGAGCTGGTACTTCACCGACGACGAACCGGAGTTGAGAACGAGAACGCGCTGCGCGGCCACGGTGGAAGGGCCTTCTGCAGTCGGGGTGCTCATGCGGTTCGCTCCTCGCTCTGTGCCTGGATCGCCGTGATGGCCACGGTATTGACGATGTCCTGGACCAGCGCGCCCCGGGACAGATCGTTGACCGGCTTCCGCAGACCCTGGAGCACCGGGCCGACGGCCACCGCGCCCGCCGAGCGCTGCACGGCCTTGTAGGTGTTGTTGCCGGTGTTCAGGTCCGGGAAGATCAGCACCGTCGCCTGGCCCGCCACCTCGGAGCCCGGCAGCTTCGTCGCGGCCACGCTCGGCTCCACCGCGGCGTCGTACTGGATGGGGCCCTCGATCCGGAGGTCCGGCCGGCTCTCGCGGACCCGGTTCGTCGCCTCGCGCACCTTGTCGACGTCGGCGCCCGATCCCGAGGTGCCCGTCGAGTACGACAGCATGGCGATCCGCGGCTCCACGCCGAAACGGGCGGCGGTGGCGGCCGACTGGATCGCGATGTCCGCGAGCTGTTCCGCGTCAGGGTCCGGGTTGACCGCGCAGTCGCCGTACACCAGGACCCTGTCGGCGAGGCACATGAAGAAGACGGAGGAGACGATCGAGGCGTCCGCCGGGGCCTTCCCGTCTCCCGCCGCCCCGCCCGCCGCGCTCGGGGCGGCCCCCTTGGTCTTGATGATCTCGAAAGCGGGGCGGATCGTCGCCGCCGTGGAGTGCACGGCCCCGGAGACCATGCCGTCCGCGAGCCCCTCCTGGACCATCAGCGTGCCGAAGTAGTTGACGTCCGCGACGACGTCGTACGCCAGCTCCAGAGTGACCCCGCGATGCGCGCGCAGCTGCGCGTACCGCTCGGCGAATGCCTGGCGCAGTTCGGAGGAGTGCGGGTCGATGAGCTGGGTGGCGGCGAGATCGATGCCGAGGTCGGCGGCCTTCTTGCGGATGACGTCGGGATCACCGAGGAGCGTGAGGTCGCAGACGTCGCGGCGCATCAGTACGTCGGCGGCGCGCAGCACCCGTTCCTCGGTGCCTTCCGGCAGGACGACCCGGCGCCGGTCGGCGCGGGCCTGTTCCAGCAGTTCGTGCTCGAACATCATCGGGGTGACACGGCCGCTGCGGGCCACCGAGATCCGGTCCAGCAGGGCGCCGGTGTCCACATGGCGCTCGAAGAGGCCGAGCGCGGTCTCCGCCTTGCGGGGCGTCGCCGCGTTCAACTTGCCTTCCATCGCGAAGAGTTGCGCTGCTGTGGGGAAGGAGCCGCCGGCCACCGAGATGACCGGGGTGCCCGGTGCGAGTCGCGCGGCCAGCTTGAGTATCTCCTCGCCGGGGCGTTCGTCCAGGGTCAGCAGCACACCCGCGATCGGCGGGGTCCCGGCGCTGTGCGCGGCCAGTGAGCCGATCACCAGGTCCGCCCGGTCCCCGGGCGTGACCACCAGACAACCCGGCGTCAGCGCGTTCAGCATGTTCGGCAGCATCGCGCCGCCGAAGACGAAGTCCAGCGCGTCCCTGGCCAGCCCGGAGTCGTCGCCGAGCAGCACCGTGCCGCCGAGCGCCGCGGTGATCTGGGTGACGGTCGGCGCGGAGAGCGCGGCATCGTCCGGCAGCACCGAACAGAGGACGGGGAGCTGGGCCGCCAGCCGTTCGGCGATGGCATCGCGGTCCTCGGCGGCCACCCGGTTCACGACCATCGCGAGGACGTCGCAGCCCAGACCTGCGTACGCGCGGTAGGCATTGCGGGCCTCGGCCCGTACGGACTCCGCGGTCTGGTCCTTCCCGCCGACCACCGCGATCACGGAGGCGCCGAACTCATTGGCGAGACGGGCGTTGAGCGCCAGTTCGTCGGGCAGCTGGGTGGCGGCGAAGTCCGTGCCGAGGACCAGTACCACCTCGTACTTCTGGGCCACCTGATGGAAGCATTCCACGAGCTGGGAGACCAGCTCGTCCGTACCCTGTTCCGCCTGGAGCGCGGACGCCTCGTGATAGTCCAGGCCGTAGGCCGACGCGGGGTCCTGGGGGAGCCGGTAGCGGGCCCGCAGCAGCTCGAACAGCCGGTCGGGTCCGTCGTGGACGAGCGGCCGGAACACTCCGACCCGGTCCACCTGACGCGTCAGGAGCTCCATGACTCCCAGATCGACGACCTGGCGGCCGTCTCCCCGGTCGATACCGGTCACGTACACGCTGCGCGTCACGCGTGCTCTCCCGTCCATTTTTGCGGTTTGGGATGGTATTGCCTTGTTGACGATACCTGTGGGGGTCGAGGCGCCGCCCGCCGGGCGAAAGGCCCTGTGCACAGTGGCTACAGACCCCCCGCCCGTCCGGTCGGACCGGCGTCGGATCCACTGCCACGTCCGGCGGAGCACCCGTGCGGGCACCTCGCGACGATCGGGAGCGCGAGGCCCGGACCTGACGTGGGACAATCGTGGTGGCTCACGGTACGGGGGATTCTGTAGTCGCCCCCGAAATGCACGACACTAGCGAGCAGGAGATACAGCACGATGCGCATCGGAGTTCTCACCGCAGGCGGCGATTGCCCAGGCCTGAACGCAGTGATCCGGTCGGTCGTGCACCGGGCCGTGGTGGGTCACGGCGATGAAGTCATCGGGTTCGAGGACGGGTTCAAGGGGCTCCTCGACGGTCACTTCCGCCCCCTCGACCTCAACGCGGTCAGTGGCATCCTGGCCCGTGGCGGGACCATCCTCGGCTCGGCCCGGCTGGAGCGCGACCGGCTGCGCGAGGCCGCCGAGAACTGCGCCGAGCTGAGCCGCCGTTACGGCATGGACGCGCTGATCCCGATCGGCGGCGAAGGCACTCTCACCGCCGCGCGGATGCTGTCGGACGCCGGAATGCCCGTCGTCGGCGTTCCCAAGACCATCGACAACGACATCTCCGCCACCGACCGCACCTTCGGCTTCGACACGGCGGTGGGCGTTGCCACCGATGCCATAGACCGCCTCAAGACCACCGCCGAATCGCACCAGCGGGTCATGGTCGTCGAGGTGATGGGCCGCCACGCCGGCTGGATCGCGCTGGAGTCCGGAATGGCGGGCGGCGCGCACGGCATCTGCCTTCCTGAGCGCCGCTTCCAGGTCGAGGACCTGGTCAAGATGGTCGAGGAACGCTTCGCGCGCGGCAAGAAGTTCGCGGTCATCTGCGTCGCCGAGGGCGCGCACCCGGCCGAGGGCTCCATGCCGTACGCCAAGGGCGAGATCGACCAGTACGGTCACGAGCGCTTCCAGGGCATCGGCAACCGGCTGGCCATCGAGCTGGAGACCCGGCTCGGCAAGGAGGCCCGGCCGGTCATCCTCGGCCATGTGCAGCGCGGCGGCACGCCGACGGCGTACGACCGGGTGCTCGCCACCCGCTTCGGCTGGCATGCGGTGGAGGCCGCGCACCGGGGCGACTTCGGCCGGATGACGGCCCTGCGCGGCAATGACATCGAGATGGTTCCGCTCGCCGATGCCATCACCCGGCTCAAGACGGTGCCCGCGGACCGGATGGACGAGGCCGAGTCGGTCTTCTGATCCCGGGCCCACGCGCGGCTGCGGCGCGTTGCGCCGCGGCATGGTGCGCCGCGGCGACGTAAGGAGTGGTCGACGGCCCCGCCCGTCCCTCGTGGACGGTCGGGGCCGTTTGCCGTGGGCGGTCAGGGCCGTTTGTCGTTCCCTCCGGTGGCCGGGGCCGATCTGCTCGCCGGAGAGGGCGTCGGCGCCGTCCACGGACGTGGCGATGGCGGCGATGACGGCGGCCCGGCCCGTGCTCCAACTGCTCCACGGTTTCGTGGAGTTCGCCGATCCGCTGCCGGGTGCCTTCCGGTCCGAGCGACGGCGGCGGCGCGGTCGCCGGGCGGTCGCTGGGCCGCCGGGCTGTCGCCGGGCTGTCGTCGAGCGGTCGCGCCCGGTGCGGCGCGTCGCCGCGTAGGCGGGGTGAAAATGCCAAAGGCGTACCCGACGCACCCGGAATGGAGAATTCCGCCCCTGTGTGATCATCCCAAACCGGTGTCGAAAAGTTGATGATCTTCTGGTTGATATCCCGGAAATAAACTCACGAGTAAAGTGCTACTTTTTCGTAGGACGCGCGGGTCCTCGTCGCCGGGGCGGGGGCCGGGGCGCTCACGGCCGCCCGCACCCTGCTGCGCAACGGCGTCACGCGGATCGCGCTGCTCGGCCCCTCCATCGCCGACCCGGGCGGCGTGCGAGCCCTCGACGAAGAGGTGCGCGCCCTGGTCGGAGCCGGGGTGTCCGCCCAGGTGGAGCAGCTGTCGCCGGACTGGGCCGACGGCTGGACGGACCAGGTGGCCGCCTGGCGGCCGACCGTCGTCCTGGCCACCGCCTACGGTGTGCCGGGGGCGCTGACCGGTCCGCTGGCCGGTCTCGCCCGCGACGCGGGCGCCGCCTTCCTCGCCGCCCGCGGCCTTGGGCGGATCGTCGTCAAGGGGCCGCTGGCCGGGCCGGGCGGCGGATCGGCCTGCTGGGACTGCCTGCGGCTGCAATTCGCCGCGAACGCCCCGGACGAGCTGGCCGCCCGGATACTGCGGGACGAGTCGCCGACCGGCGTCCACCACCGGCTCTTCGCCACACCGGCATCCCCGGCCGGGAATTCCGCACTCACGGCGATCGTGGATTCCGCCACCGGCAGTGAATTGGCCACGGAACTCATCAAATTCCTCTCGGGTGCATTGGATTCCGATCTCGTCGGCGCCGTGGTCGTCCAGGACGCGGAAAATCTCGAAACATGGTGCGAGTTGATTCCGCTTCGCGCGGACTGCCCTTCCTGTGGGCCAAAGGAATACGAAGAATCAGTCGGACTCAAGGCATTTCATAATGGCGATGCCGACCTCGACGAAAGCGCGGAGGAGCGGACGGCCCGCTACAGTGCGGTCCTCGCCCCGACCACCGGTCTGCTGCGCACGTTCGACGACGACGATTTGCCTCAGGCGCTCCTGCGCGCGGCCAGGCTGCTCACCTCGGCGTCCGCCGCGACCGACGTGTACGGGTTCAGCGTCGGCACCTCCCTCGACGCCCGTGCCGACGCCGTCGAACGCGCCCTGCGCCACGCCGCCGCCCACGCCCCCTCGCCCGTGCCCGTGAGCCGCACCACGGCTGCCCTGCTGCGCTCCGAGGGAGCCGTCGTGGCGCAGGCGCAGCCGCCGGGCCGTTCGGACGACGCCGCCCTCGTCACCGCCGCGAACGACGACCCGCCGAGGCCCTGGACACCGGCGCTGCGCCTGCGCGACGACGCCACCGTTTGGGTGCCGCTGGACCGTCCGGTCGCGGACGGCCCCACCGCGCTCGCGGGGTTCGGCGCCGGGGCGACCGCCCGGGAGGTCATCGGCGCTGCCCTGACCTCGGTGCTTCTGGCCGAGCGGCTCGACGACTGGCTCGACGGCGCGGCCCCTGCCGTGCCGGTCGACGCCGCCCGCGACATCGACGCCCTGCACGCACCACTCGCGCTCGCCCTGCGACGCACCGGCGTGCTCCGCGTCCAGGCCCTCACGGACCCCGAAGGTGACGACGGGGACGTCGCGGACGTGGTCGTCGCCCGCTACGAGGCCGAGGGGCGCGGCCTCCAGGTCGCGGCGGCAGGCCCGACGCGCCGGGCGTCCGTCGGTGCGGCCCTGCTCGAACTGGCCGGCAGGGCGGAGCAGTCCGATCCGTACGCCCATCCGGACGGCCCCGGGACCGTCCTGTGCCCTGCGCACTGGCCCGCCGTGGACCGCGTACCGCTCGGGGCGCCGGCACAGCCCGCGGACCGGCCGGACGCCGAGCCGTACGGCGCGGCCCCCGACCGGGTCGGGCGGGTGTCGACACCCCGCCGCCGCGCGCCCGACTCGAACGCTGGGACCTGCGCACCCGTACGCTCGCCACCGTGCGGGAGGGCGTCGACGCGTACGAGCCGGCCGGCGACGGCGGCCACCTGCTGGTCCACGACGGCCAGGACCTGCTCGTCCGTCCCACCGGCACCGACCGGCCGGACCGGCCCGTCGACCTGTCCCGGGTCCGTACCACCGTGGACCCGGCGGCCGAGTGGGCTCAGGCCTTCGCCGAGGACGAGCGGCTGATGCGGGACAACGTGTGGCGCCCCGACCTCCCCGAGCTCGACAGCGGCGAGGGCGGCCCCTGGGCCCGGCGCCGGCCGCTGCTCGAACGGATCGGCACCGCCGACGAGTTCACCGACCTGCTCTGGGACACGCACGGCGACCTGCGCTGCTCGCACGCCTACGTCTGGCCCCGGGCCGCCACCGGCCCGGTCGCCGAGCGGCCGGGCCTGCTCGGCGCCGACCTGGCCCGGGACGCGGACGGAATCTGGCGCATCGCGCGGATCGTGCCGGGGGAGAGCTCTGCACCGGGCGCCCGGTCGCCGCTGGCCGTTCCCGGTGCGGGACTGCGCGCGCGGGACGCGCTCCTGGCCGTGAACGGTTGCCCGGTGGACCCCGCGGCCGGGCCCGCGCCGCTGCTGCGGGGCACGGCGGAGCAGCCGGTCGAACTGGCGGTGCGTCCGGCGGCGGGCGGCCCGGTCCGGCGGGTGACGGTCCTGCCACTGGCCTCCGAGGCGGCCCTGCGCTACCACGACCTCATCCGTGGCCGGCGTGCCCGGGTGCGTGAGCGCAGCGGCGGGCGCCTCGGCTACCTCCACGTGCCGGACATGGTGCCGAACGGCTGGGCGCAGCTCCACCGGGACCTGCGTGCCGAGGCGGGCGCCGACGGTCTCCTGGTCGACTTCCGGGAGAACAGCGGCGGCCACCTCTCGTCCCTGGTCCTCGAACGCCTCGCCCGACGTCCCGTGGGCTGGCAGCTGCGCCGCGGCAGTCGGCCGCAGCCCTGTCCCGAGCCGGCGGCACGCGGTCCGCTGGTCTTCCTCGCCGACGAGCTGTCCGGCTCGGACGGCGACAACGTCGTGGCCGTGGTGCGCGCGACGGGCCTGGGCCCGGTGGTGGGCGTACGGACCTGGGGCGGGGTACGGGGGATGGAGGTCCGCCACCGGCTGGTCGACGGCACCCGCCTCGTCCACCCGCGTGGCGCCTTCTGGTTCGAGTACGGCGGATGGGGGCTGGAGAACCATGGCGTCGAACCGGACGTGGAGGTGCCGGTCGCCCCCCCCACGACCGGGCGGCGGGCCGGGATCCCCAGCTGGAGCGGGCCGTCGAGATCGCCCTGCGCTCCCTGGCCACCAGCCCCGCCCTCCGGGCTCCGGCGCTGCCCGCGCAGCCCGGATGACGGTGCCGGCCGCACCCCGGCCGCGGCCCGGCGGGCGTTCCGGGCCCTTGGGCCGCCCCGCCGAGGGCTACCGCAACCGCCGCGCTCACACTCACCCGGGCGGAAGGGGGGAGTCGGTTCTCCTTGCCCCGGCGGGCCCGGACACGGCCGGCCGCCGACGCGCGGCGCGGCCAGCGGAAGCGGGACGGTTCACACGGCCGTCCCCTGCACCCCCGCCGTCTGCCAGAACCGTTCCACGATCCTTGCCAGGAAAGCCCGTCCGGCGTCGCCCGTCGCCCCGGCGCTTTCCGTGCCCGTGCTGCTCCAGCTGAGCGTCGACACCATCAGCGCCTGGTAGTCGGCGTGCAGCTGTTCCAGTACGTCCTGCAGGAACCCGCGCTCCAGCGGCACCAGCTTCGCCACCGGCCGGACATGGGCCTGCCAGCGCGTCGTCACCGCGCCGCGCAACAGCTCCGCCAGCTCCTCCTCCCGGCCGGAGACCGCCACGAACCCGGCGGCCGTCAGCCCCAGCAGCTCGCTGAGAGCCGCGGACTGGCGTTCATTGCCGCGCCAGCGCCCCGACTCCTCCATCCGCAGATACGCCGAGGCGGTCAGCCCCAGCAGACGCGCCAGCTCCTCCACGGCCAGCTCCCGGGCCACCCGGTGCTCCCGCAGGGTGCGCGCGGCGGTGAGCAGCTCGCCCGGCGAGCACCACAGCACCCCGGCCAGCGCCGTGAGTTCGTGCTCGCTCGGAACGGCGAGCCCACGCTCCCAGGCGATCACCGTCTCGGCGCTGACGCGGAGTCCGTACTGGGCTCCGAGGCCGTACGCGACATGACCGGGAAGCATCCCCAGGGCCTCGCGGAGTCGGCGCGCGGCGGGGGCGTTGAAGGGCGGGGAGGGGTGCACGGCCCCACCGTAGGAGTCGATACGCCGTCTGACCACGGTGTGTTCCACCGATATCACGACTCGTAGGAACGTCCTAGGGTGTTCTACGGGAACGGCGTCATCCGTGCGGAGCGGGCGGACGGGACTTTCGAGACACCCCCTCGCGTCGCACGGCGCTCAGTGCGCCTGGGCCACCCACCGGTAGTGCAGCTCCGGACGCCCGATCTGGCCGTACTGCGGACTGCGCACCGCGCGCCCCACCGTCACCAGGTGCTCCAGGTACCGGCGCGCGGTGATCCGCGAGATGCCCAGCTCCGCCCCGGCCGCACCCGAGGTCACGCCGTCCGGCGCGGCCCGCAGGACACGGGTGACGGCCTCCAGCGTCGGGCCGCTCAGCCCCTTCGGCAGCCGGGACGGCTGCGGAGCGCGCAGGGCGCCGAGCGCCCGGTCCACCTCGTCCTGGCCGCTCGCCTCACCGGCCGCCGCGCGGAACTCGGCGTAGCGGACGAGCCGGTCGCGCAGGGTCGCGAAGGTGAAGGGCTTCAGTACGTACTGGACGACACCGAGCGACACCCCTTCCCGGACCACCGCGAGATCGCGCGCCGACGTCACCGCGATGACATCCGCCGAGTGCCCGGCCGCGCGCAGCGAGCGCAGCAACTGTAGACCGTGCCCGTCGGGCAGATACAGATCCAGCAGCAGCAGATCGACCGGCGTGCGGTCCAGCGCCCGCACGGCCTCGGCACGCGAGTGCGCGACCGCGGCCACCGTGAATCCGGGGACCCGGCCCACGTACAGCCGATGGGCGTCCGCCGCGACGGGATCGTCCTCGACGACCAGCACCTGGATCACGCGGTGGCCTCCTTCGTGGTCTGCGTCGTGCGGTCGCCGACGGCCAGCGGCAATCGCACCGTGAACTCCGCACCGCCGTCGGGGCCGCGGTCCAGCGTCACCGTCCCGCCGTTGCGGTGCACCGCCTGCTGGACGAGGGCCAGGCCGATGCCCCGGCCCGCGCCGCGCGTCGACCAGCCCCGGTCGAACACCTCGGCGGCGTCGTCCGGATCGATCCCGGCCCCGGTGTCGGCGACCCGCAGCAGCAGCTCGCCCTCGTCGGCGAGCGCGGTGACGGTGACCCGCGCACGGGCGCTCCGGCCCGGCCCGGCCGCTCGCGGGGCGGGCACGGATTCCGGACCGGGTGCACCGGTCACCGCCTCCGACGCCGCGTCCACCGCGTTGTCGATCAGATTGCCGAGGACCGTCACCAGATCCCGGTGCGGCAGCCTCGCGGGCAGGGCGCCGTCGTCGATCAGACTGTCGTCCGCCAGCACCAGCTCCACCCCCCGCTCGTTCGCCTGCGCCGCCTTGCCGAGCAGCAGCGCCGCCAGCACCGGCTCGGCGACCGCGTCCACCACCCGGTCGGTGAGGGCCTGGGCCAGCTCCAGTTCCGCGGTGGCGAACCCCACCGCCTCCTTGACCCGGCCCAGTTCGATCAGCGAGACGACGGTGTGCAGCCGGTTCGCCGCCTCGTGCGCCTGCGAGCTCAGTGCCTGGGTGAACCCCCGCTCGGAGTCCAACTCGCCGGACAGTGCCTGGAGTTCCGTGTGATCGCGCAGCGTCACCACCGTGCCGCGCTGCTCCCCGCCCACCACCGGGCGGGTGTTGACCACGATCACCCGTTCCGCCGTCAGATGCAGCTCGTCGACCCGCTCCTCGGAGGCGAGCAGCGCACCGGTCAGCCGGGCCGGCAGATCCAGCTCGGTGATCCTGCGCCCGACCGCCCCCGGCCCAAGACCGAGCAGCTCCCGGCCCGCGTCGTTGATCAACGCGATCCGGCGCCGCCCGTCGAGCATCAGCAGCCCCTCGCGCACCGCGTGCAGCGTGGCCTGGTGGTAGTCGTGCATCCGGCTCAGCTCGGCCGCGTTCATGCCGTGCGTGTGCCGCCGGAGCCGGGCGTTGATCACGTACGTCCCGAGGCCGCCGAGCGCCAGCGCCCCGCCCGCCGCCGTCCCCAGCGCCCCGAGCTGCGCCCGCACCTGCGAGGAGACCCGGTCGACCGTGATGCCCGCGCTGACCAGACCGGTGATCCGGCCGCCGTCCCGGATCGGGGTGACGACCCGGATCGAGGGGCCGAGCGTGCCGGTGTACGTCTCCGAGAACGTCTCGCCGCGCAGCGCCCGCGCGGTGTGCCCGAGGAACTTCTCCCCGATCCGGTCGGTATCCGGATGTGTCCAGCGGACCCGGTCCGGGGACATGATCGTGACGAAGGCGATCCCGGTGTCCGCGCGCACCGTCTCCGCGTACGGCTGCAGCACGGCGGACGGGTCCGGGGTGCGGATGGCCTCCCGTACGGACGGCGAGTCGGCGATCGCCAGCGCGGCGGCCCTGACCTGCCGGGTCGCGGTCTGGTTCGCCTGCTCGCGGCCGGAGACGTAGGCGAAGAACGCACA
Source organism: Streptomyces sp. NPDC047515 (assembly GCF_040643055.1). Lineage (NCBI taxonomy): Bacteria > Bacillati > Actinomycetota > Actinomycetes > Kitasatosporales > Streptomycetaceae > Streptomyces > Streptomyces sp. NPDC047515. Next base: position 57,487 of record NZ_JBEYTM010000002.1, on the reverse strand, counting down.
CCCGACCACCACGGCCGTGAGCAGCACCACCTGCATGGCGAAGAGCTGGCCGGCCAGGCTGCGCGGGCGGGTACGGGGGCGGGGGAAGCGCATGGCCACAGTGTGCCTGGCCGAAAACATATGAACGAAATGTACGTAACAGTGACCGGCGTCACAGCGAAGCGGGATAGTCGCCAAGCCCCCCAGGGACGGGGGAGCGACCCTGACGAGCCGAGGAGAACCCCGTGGGAGTGGCAGCCGCCAAGCGGGACCGTACGCATTATCTGTATCTCGCCGTGATCGCGGCTGTGGGCCTCGGCATCCTCGTGGGCTTCGCGGCCCCGGACTTCGCCGTCGAACTCAAGCCGATCGGCACCGGCTTCGTGAACCTGATCAAGATGATGATCTCGCCCATCATCTTCTGCACGATCGTGCTGGGCGTCGGATCGGTGCGCAAGGCCGCCAAGGTCGGCGCGGTCGGCGGCCTCGCCCTCGGCTACTTCCTGGTGATGTCGACCGTCGCACTCGCCATCGGGCTGCTCGTCGGCAACCTCCTGGAGCCCGGCCAGGGCCTCCACCTCACCGAAGCGGTGCGCGCCGCCGGTGAGAAGCAGGCGGCGGGCGCGAGCGAGTCCACCGTCGACTTCCTGCTCGGCATCATCCCGACGACGATGGTCTCCGCCTTCACCGGGGGCGAGGTGCTGCAGACCCTGCTCATCGCCCTCCTCGCGGGCTTCGCACTCCAGGCCATGGGCTCGGCGGGCGAACCGGTCCTGCGTGGCATCGGCCACATCCAGCGCCTGGTGTTCCGGATTCTCGCCATGATCATGTGGGCGGCCCCGGTCGGCGCGTTCGGCGCGATGGCGGCGGTGGTCGGTGAGACCGGTGTCGACGCGCTGAAGTCGCTCGCGATCATCATGATCGGCTTCTATGTCACCTGCGCGATCTTCGTCTTCGTGGTGCTCGGCACGATTCTGCGGCTGGTCGCCGGGGTGAACATGATCTCTCTGCTGAAGTACCTGGGCCGCGAATTCCTGCTGATCCTCTCCACCTCCTCGTCGGAGTCCGCCCTGCCGCGGCTCATCGCGAAGATGGAGCACCTCGGGGTCAGCAGGCCGGTCGTCGGCATCACCGTGCCGACCGGCTACTCCTTCAACCTCGACGGCACCGCGATCTACCTCACGATGTCCTCGCTCTTCATCGCCAACGCGATGGGCGACCCGCTGAGCGCCGGTGAGCAGATCTCGCTCCTCCTCTTCATGATCGTCGCCTCGAAGGGCGCGGCCGGAGTCACCGGCGCGGGTCTCGCCACTCTCGCGGGCGGCCTCCAGTCGCACCGCCCCGGACTGGTCGACGGCGTCGGGTTGATCGTCGGCATCGACCGCTTCATGAGCGAGGCCCGTGCCATGACGAACTTCGCGGGCAACGCGGTGGCCACCGTCCTGGTCGGCACCTGGACCAAGGAGATCGACAAGGAGCGGGTGGACCAGGTCCTCTCCGGCGCGCTCCCGTGGAACGACGAGATGCTCAACCAGGACGCCGGGCACGGCGACGGCACGGACAGCGTTCCCCGGCCGCGCGACGGCGAGCGGGAGCCGGCCACGGCGAAGGCCTAGATACCCCCGGCCACACCACACGGGCACAGGGCCGTCGCGGAAGCCTCCGCGACGGCCCTGTGCCGTCTTCCGCTGCGCCTCCTCCTTGCCTTGACGTCCGCGTCAAGGTCTACGGTCGAGGACATGCGAATCGGGGAGCTGGCCGAACGGGCCGGGACGACCACGCGGACTCTGCGGTACTACGAGTCACGCGGACTGCTGCCCGCGCGGCGGGCCGACAACGGGTACCGCGCCTACGACGAGGACGATCTGCGCCTCGTCCAGCAGATCCGGACCCTGCAGGACTTCGGGTTCGAACTGGAGGAGACCCGGCCGTTCGTCGAGTGCCTGCGCGCCGGCCACCCGGCCGGTGACGCCTGCCCCGCCTCGCTCGCCGTCTACCGGCGCAAGCTCGGCGAGCTCGACTCGCTCATCGAGCAGCTCCGGGCAGTACGCGCCCAGGTGGGCGCACAGCTCGCGAGAGCCGAGCTGGAGGCCGCGGCAGAACTTCCGGGCGGCCCGGAACCACGTTGTGAACTGGGAGGATGACAGATGATTCATGCAGCAGAGGGTGTGGCCGAGGTCACCGATGCCACCTTCGACCACGAGGTGCTCGGCGCCGACCTGCCCGTCCTGGTCCAATTCACCGCCGACTGGTGCGGCCCGTGCCGCCAGCTCGCCCCCGTCCTCGGCGCCGTCGCCGCCGAGGAGGCCGGGCGTATCAAGATCGTCCAGATCGACGTCGACACCAGCCCCGGGATCGCGAGCCGGTACGCGGTGCTGGCGACACCGACCCTGATGGTGTTCCGCTCCGGCGAACCCGTGAGGTCGATGGTGGGCGCCCGGCCCAAGCGCAAGCTGCTCCAGGAGCTGGAGGACGTGTACGCGACGGTGTGAGCGGCGCGACTCCCGGGGGCCGGCCCCGCCGGGGCCCATTGCTTACCTCCCGGTGGGTATCCGACTTGGAAGTCGGTTCTTGTCGGCCGGTGTCACGGCGATGAGCATGGTCCGCATGACCGCCACGAACACCTCGTCCACACCCGTCACCGTCACCGTCATCGGCCTCGGCTCCATGGGCCGGGCCCTCGCCGGCGCTCTCCTGGACGCCGGCCGCCGCACGACCGTCTGGAACCGTTCCCCGGGCAAGGTCGAAGAGCTCGTCGCCCGGGGTGCGGTCCGCGCCGCGTCGGCCGAAGAGGCCGTACGCGCAAGCGAGTTGGTGGTCGTCTGCGTCGTCGACCACGAGGCCTCGCGGCAGTTGCTCGGCCCGCTGACGGACGCTCTCGCCGGGCGCGTCCTGGTCGACCTCACCTCCGACACCCCGGACCGGGTCCGCGCCTCCGCGGCCTGGGCGCAGGCTCATTCGCTCGACTACCTGGCGGGCGCGATCATGGTGCCCATCGAGGTGGTCGGTGGGCCGGAGGCGCTGATCTTCTACTCGGGTTCGCGGTCCGCGTACGGCAGGCACGAGGCCGTGCTCAAGGCGCTCGGCGCCAACGCCCCGTTCCTGGGGCCCGAGCACGCACTCGCCGCGGCCTACGACATGGCGATGCTGGACTTCTTCTACGGGAGCATGGCGGGGCTGGTCCACGCCTTCGCCCTGGCCGGGGCGGAGAACATCCCCGCCGCGGCCATCGCACCGTATCTGCGGACCATCGTGGACATCCTGCCGCCCATCGTGGCCGGGACAGCGGCCGACGTCGACGCGAAGCAGTACGACGGGGCCGGAGCCAACCTCGCCATGATGGCCGCCGGCGTCGATCATGTGCTGCACGCCGCCGCCGGCAGGGGCCTGGACACGTCCCAGCTGGAGGCGATCAAGGCCGTCTGCGAGCGTGCCATCGGCAAGGGGCACGGCGCCGATTCCTGGGCGAGCACGGTCGAGGCGCTCCGGGGCTGAGCGGGCCGGCCCGGCGGGGCCCGCGACCGGGAGGCGGCCGTGGGCCCCCGCCATCCGGTTCACACCGGCTTGAACCAGACCGTCGCCAGCGCTGGCAGCGTCAGCAGGATGCTGCCGGGGCGGCCGTGCCAGGTGACCGGCTCGGGCTTCAGCGGTCCGGGATGGCGCACATCGCTGCCGCCGTACCGCGCGGCGTCCGTATTGAGGACCTCCGCCCACGCGACCTGGTCACCGAGGACGTCCGGGACGCCGATGCGGTAGTCGTGCCGCACCACGGGGGAGAAATTACTGACGGCGAGCAGCGGCGAACCGTGCTTGCCGTAGCGCAGGAAGACGAAGGCGTTGTCCTCGGCCGCACCGCCGTCCACCCAGTCGAAGCCCCCCGGGTCGGTGTCGCGCTGCCAGAGCGCCGGGGTCGCCCCGTACACCGCGTTCAGGTCGCGGACCAGGGTGCGTACGCCCCGGTGGTCGGCCTCCGCCTCGTACGAGGGGTCGAGCAGCCACCAGTCCGGACCGTGCCCCTCCGACCACTCCGCACCCTGGGCGAACTCCTGCCCCATGAAGAGGAGTTGCTTGCCGGGGTGGGCCCACATGAAGCCGAGGTACGCCCGGTGGTTGGCGCGCCGCTGCCACCAGTCGCCCGGCATCTTGCTGACCAGAGCCTGCTTCCCGTGCACCACCTCGTCGTGCGAGATCGGCAGGACGTAGTTCTCGCTGTACGCGTACACCATCGAGAAGGTCATCTCGTTGTGGTGGTACTTGCGGTGCACCGGCTCCTTCGACACGTACTGCAGGGAGTCGTGCATCCAGCCCATGTTCCACTTCAGCCCGAAGCCGAGCCCGCCGAATCCGTCGGGGCCGACCTGATGGGTGGCGCGGGTGACGCCGTTCCAGGCGGTGGACTCCTCGGCGATGGTGACGACACCCGGATTGCGACGGTAGACGGTGGCGTTCATCTCCTGGAGGAACGCGACGGCGTCCAGATTCTCCCGGCCGCCGCGCTCGTTCGGCGACCACTGCCCGCTGTCGCGCGAGTAGTCGAGATAGAGCATCGAGGCGACGGCGTCGACCCGCAGGCCGTCGACGTGGAACTCCTCGCACCAGTAAGTGGCGTTGGCCACCAGGAAATTGCGTACTTCCGTGCGTCCGTAGTCGAACTCCAGGGTGCCCCAGTCCGGGTGCGCCGCCCGCGACGGGTCGGAGTGCTCGTACAGCGGGCGGCCGTCGAACTCCGCGAGCGCCCAGTCGTCGCGCGGGAAGTGCGCGGGCACCCAGTCGACGAGGACGCCGATTCCGGCCCGGTGCAGCGCGTCGACGAGGAAACGGAAGTCGTCCGGCGTGCCCATGCGCGAGGTCGGCGCGTAGAAACCGGTGACCTGATAGCCCCAGGAGCCGCCGAAGGGATGCTCGGAGACCGGCATCAGCTCCACATGTGTGAACCCCAGGTCCTTCACATACGGGGGGAGTTGCGCGGCCAGCTGACGATATGTCAGGCCCGGTCGCCAGGAGGGCAGATGCACCTCGTACACGGAGAACGGCGCCTCGTGCACCGGTACGTCCCCGCGGTGCGCCATCCACTCCTGGTCCCGCCACTCGTGGTGCGAGGCCGTCACGATCGAGGCGGTGGCGGGCGGCACCTCGGTGCGGCGGGCCATCGGGTCGGCGCGCTTGGTGTGCGAACCGTCCGGGCGGCAGATGTCGAACTTGTAGAGCGTGCCCTCCCCGATCGCGGGCAGGAACAGCTCCCACACCCCGGAGGAGCCGAGCGAACGCATCGGGAAGCCGGTGCCGTCCCAGTAGTTGAAGTCCCCGACGACCCGCACACCGCGGGCGTTGGGGGCCCAGACGGTGAACCGCGTGCCGACGACGCCCTGATGCTCCATGGGCTGCGCGCCGAGGGCCGTCCACAGCTCCTCGTGCCGCCCCTCGCCGATCAGATGCAGATCGAGCTCGCCGAGGGCGGGCAGAAAGCGGTACGGGTCCTGCACCTCGGTCTCGTCGTCCTCGTAGGCGACCAGGAGCCGGTACTCGGGAATGGAGGTCATCGGCAGCAGGCCCGAGAAGAGGCCGTCGCCGTCGTCGTGCAGCCGCGCCCGCAACCCCTTGGCGAGGACGGTCACGGATCGCGCGTACGGGCGCAGCACCCGGAAGGTCACACCGCCGCGGCCCGGATGGGCGCCGAGCAGGTCGTGCGGGGCATGGTGCTCGCCGGAGAGCAGCCTGGCCCGGTCGCCGGCGTCGAGCGGGCGTGCCTGGCGCACGCCCTGGCTGCCGACGGCTCCCCGGGGACGCGACGGCGCGGCCCCGGCGCCCAGCCCGGCCGCCGGCTTCTGCCGCCCGGCCGGGTCGGTGGAGGCGGTCGGGTCGGCCGGGGCTGCGGAGTCGGCTGTGGCCGCGGGGACGTCGGGGGCGGCCCGGGATGCCGGGGATGCCGTCTTCGCCGGTGCCGGCGGCCGGACTTCGGGGACCTCGGGCTCGGTGGGGGCGGGCGTCTTGCGGGACGGCTTGCGGGCGGTCACAGGGACAGCCTCCTCGGAGGTGTTGTCGGGGCGGAACGGGGCGAGGTGGGGGCGGGGCCGGGCGGTGGAGCGGGTGCGGCGACGGCGGGACCGCGCACGGCGGTCGGCACCCGGGCCGTCAGTCGGCGACGGTGGCCAGGCGGTGGATCGCCGCCATCGGGACCGGCAGCCAGTCGGGCCGGTGCCGTGCCTCGTACAGCACCTCGTAGACCGCCTTGTCGGTCTCGTGGGCGCGCAACAGCTCCGGTTCGCTGCGCGGGTCGACCCCCGCGGCCTTGGCGTACCCCTCGCAGTAGGCGGTCCGGCAGCACGCCGCCCACTCGGCGTTCCACGGGCGGTGCGAGCGGGCCGCGTAGTCGAAGGAGCGGAGCATGCCGGCGATGTCGCGCACCGGAGGCTGCGGCCGGCGGCGCTCGGTCAGCGGTCGGGCCGGCTCGCCCTCGAAGTCGATCAGCGACCAGAAGCCGTCGGCCGCGCGCAGGGTCTGGCCGAGGTGGAGATCGCCGTGCACCCGCTGCGCGGCCCAGCCGTGGCCCCGGTGTCCCAGCGCGGCCACGGCGTCGAAGGCGGCGCGCAGCCCGGGGACGTACGGCACGAGTGCCGGCACCGCCTGCGCGGCGGCCTCCAGCCTGCGCACCATCGCGGCGGCGAGATGCTGGGTCTGGGCGCGGCGCAGCGCGGGCGTCGGCAGGGCGGCGGCGAGCGCGGTGTGCACCTCGGCGGTGGCCCGGCCCAGCGCGTGGGCCTCGCCGGTGAAGTCGCGGCCCGCGGCGAGGGCGCGCAGGGCGAGCTGCCAGCCGTCCTGCGCGCCGCGCAGGAACGGCTGCAGGACACCGAGGGTGAGCGGCTCCGGGGCGGTGGCCTCGAACCAGGCGACGGGGGCGGGCACCCGTCCGCAGCCCTCGCGGGCGAGCGCGAGCGGCAGTTCCAGATCGGGGTTGGTGCCCGGGGAGATCCGGCGGAAGATCTTGAGGATGTAGGCGTCGCCGTAGACGAGCGAGGTGTTGGACTGCTCGGTGTCGAGCAGGCGCGGTGCGAGCTCCGCGGCGATGGGGGCGCCGCCCCGGTCGAAACGCAGGACGCCGAGGGTGCCCGGCGTGCGGAACCGCTCCAGCAGGAATGCGGCGAGACGCGGGTCGTGCAGGCCCTCGTAGACGGTGCGGCCCGCGAGCGGCCCGTCCGTCACATGGCCGATGAGCGCGGGCGCCAGCCGTGGCGGCAGCGTGGCCCTTACGCCGAGCAGCAGTTGGTAGCAGTCGTCCGGCGACTGGGCCGGCATGGACGGCTGGTGGGCCCGGACCAGCAGATGCAGCAGCCCGGCCCCGGTTCGGGCGCCGGTGGAATCGGTGTCCACCGGCAGTATTTCGGTCGCCGACACCAGCGAGAACGCGGTGATCGGTTGCCCCTTGCCCGCGAACCACCGCTGCCTGGGCAGCCATTCGTGCAGCAGGGGAGCGAGAGACGGGAGCAGGGCTGTGCTGGCGGCAGCCAGGGCGACCCGAGTGGAGGCAGCCTCCGACATGGCATCGCGTCCTTTCCCCGGGCACACCACAGGATGCGAAGAGTGTCCCGGATTGCGGCAATAGCTGTCCGGCTGTGCGGGACGTGTCGGGTCAGGATGGTCCGTACGGACTCGACTCGAAGGGATCGAAACGCCAGAGGGGCCCCGGAAGAGACCGGAAGCGCTCGATATGGGGGAGAGGGTGCCCCGTGCGGGGCGGTGGAAACCGCCCCGCGACGGGTGGTGCGCGGTGGCACCGGGTTAGCTCGGCGGCACGTCCTTGCGCAGTCGGAACCAGTAGAAACCGTGTCCGGCGAGAGTCAGCAGGTAGGGCCACTGACCGATGGCCGGGAACCGTACCCCGCCGATCAGCTCCACCGGATGCCGCCCGTCGAACGACCGCAGGTCGAGCTCCGTCGGCTGCGCGAACCGCGAGAAGTTGTGTACGCACAGCACGAGATCGTCCCCGTGCTCCCGGGTGAAGGCGAGCACCGCCGGGTTCGACGAGGGCAGTTCGTTGAACGAGCCGAGTCCGAAGGCGGGGTTCTGCTTGCGGATCTCGATCATCCGCCGCGTCCAGTGCAGCAGCGACGACGGCGAGGCCATCGACGCCTCGACATTGGTGACTTGGTAGCCGTAGACCGGATCCATGATGGTGGGCAGGTAGAGCCGCCCGGGATCACTGGAGGAGAATCCGGCGTTCCGGTCGGGCGTCCACTGCATCGGCGTGCGTACGGCGTCCCGGTCGCCCAGCCAGATGTTGTCGCCCATCCCGATCTCGTCCCCGTAGTAGAGGATCGGGGAACCGGGCAGGGACAGCAGCAGCGCCGTGAACAGCTCGATCTGGTTGCGGTCGTTGTCGAGCAGGGGTGCCAGCCGCCGGCGGATGCCGATGTTGGCCCGCATCCGTGGATCCTTGGCGTACTCCGCGTACATGTAGTCGCGTTCTTCGTCCGTGACCATTTCGAGGGTGAGCTCGTCGTGGTTGCGCAGGAAGATGCCCCACTGGCAGTTCTTCGGGATCGCCGGGGTCTTGGCCAGGACTTCGGAGACCGGATAGCGGCTCTCGCGCCTGACGGCCATGAAGATCCGGGGCATCACGGGGAAGTGGAATGCCATGTGGCACTCGTCGCCGCCCGCCTGGAACTCGCCGAAGTAGTCGACGACGTCCTCCGGCCACTGGTTGGCCTCGGCCAGCAGCACGGTGTCCGGGTAGTGCGCGTCGATCTCCTTGCGGACCCGTTTGAGGAAGTCGTGGGTCTCCGGGAGGTTCTCGCAGTTGGTGCCCTCGCGCTGGTACAGGTACGGCACGGCGTCCACGCGGAACCCGTCGATGCCGAGGTCCAGCCAGAAGCGCAGCGCGGAGATGATCTCCTCCTGCACCGCCGGGTTCTCGTAGTTGAGATCGGGCTGGTGGGAGAAGAACCGGTGCCAGTAGTACTGCTTGCGGACCGGGTCGAAGGTCCAGTTGGACGTCTCCGTGTCGACGAAGATGATCCGGGCGTCCGGGAACTGCTTGTCGTCGTCGGCCCAGACGTAGTAGTCGCCGTACGGTCCCTCCGGATCGGAGCGGGACTGCTGGAACCACTCGTGCTGATCGCTCGTGTGGTTCATGACGAAGTCGATGATCACGCGCATGCCGCGCTGGTGCGCGGCGTCGACGAACTCCACGAAGTCGGCCAGATCACCGAACTCCGGCAGTACCGCGGTGTAGTCGGAGACGTCGTAGCCGCCGTCGCGCAGCGGCGACTTGAAGAACGGCGGCAGCCAGAGGCAGTCGACGCCGAGCCACTGCAGATAGTCCAGCTTGGCGGTGATGCCCTTGAGGTCGCCGATGCCGTCGCCGTTGGAGTCCTGGAAGGACCGGACGAGGACCTCGTAGAAAACGGCGCGCTTGAACCAGTCGGGATCGCGGTCCTTGGCCGGGGTGTCCTCGAACAGGTCGTGGACGGGCTCATTGACGATCATGGTGTGGGTGACCCTCCGGTCGGCGGGGACGGTCGCAGGACGACGATGTGCGCGGGCGTGACGCCCGGCTCCAGGCGCACATAGAAGGTCCTGCCCCAGTGATAGGTGTCGCCGGTGAGCTCGTCGCGCACCGGCACGCTCTCGTGCCGGTCGAGGCCGAGTCGCGGCATGTCCAACGAGACCGTGGCCTCCTGGGTGTGGTGCGGGTCGAGGTTGGCGACCACCAGAACGGTGTTCGAACCCGAACGCTTGCTGTACGCGATCAGCGCGTCGTTGTCGACGGAGTGGAAGTGCACATCGCGCAGTTGCTGCAGCGCCGGGTGGCGGCGTCTGATGCGGTTGAGCCGGGTGATGAGCGGGGCCAGCGAGCGGCCCTCGCGCTCCGCCGACTCCCAGTCCCTGACCCGGATTTCGTACTTCTCCGAGTCGAGGTACTCCTCACTGCCGGGACGGACCGGAGTGTTCTCGCACAGCTCGTAGCCCGCGTACACACCCCAGGCCGGGGAGAGCGTCGCGGCGAGAACGGCTCGCGCCTCGAAGGCCGGGCGGCCCCCGTCCTGGAGATAGCCCGGCAGGATGTCCGGGGTGTTCACGAAGAAGTTGGGCCGCATGTAGGAGGCGGTCTCGCCCGACAGTTCCGTGACGTAATCGGTGATCTCCTGTTTGCTGTTGCGCCAGGTGAAATACGTGTACGACTGCTGGAAGCCGATGGCGGCGAGCGCATGCATCATCGCGGGCCGGGTGAATGCCTCGGCCAGGAAGATCACATCCGGGTCGGCCCGGTTGATTTCGGTGATCACCTTCTCCCAGAAGACCACCGGTTTGGTGTGCGGATTGTCCACGCGGAAGATCCGCACCCTGTGATCCATCCAGAACCGCAGAATGCGAACGCTCTCCTCGACCAGTCCGTCGAGATCCTTGTCGAAGGCGATCGGATAGATGTCCTGGTATTTCTTCGGTGGATTCTCGGCGTAGGCGATCGTGCCGTCCGCGCGGTGATGGAACCACTCGGGATGTTTCTCCACCCAGGGATGGTCGGGAGAGCACTGGAGTGCGAAATCCAGTGCGATCTCCATGCGCAGGGTGCGGGCGGTGCCGACGAAATGATCGAAGTCGTCGAGGGTGCCGAGGTCGGGATGGACGGCGTCGTGGCCACCCTCGGCCGAGCCGATCGCCCAGGGCACGCCCACGTCATGGGGAGCGGGGGAGAGCGAGTTGTTGGGGCCCTTGCGATGGGTGGTTCCGATGGGATGGATGGGAGGCAGATAGACGACGTCGAAACCCATGGCCGCGACCGCGGGCAGCCGCTCGGCAGCTGTACGGAAGGTGCCGCTGACGATTCTCTCCGGCCGGGCCGCCGCCGCCCTGCCCGCCCGGCCCTTCCTGGCCGCCCCGGCCCGCCCGGCCGGTTCGACCCCCGCCCCCTCCGAGCGGGGGAACAGCTCGTACCAGGAACCGAACAGGGCCCGTCGGCGCTCGACCACCAGGGGGAGCGGGGGAGACTCGGTGACGAGTTCGCGCAGCGGGTGACGGGTGAGGGCGGCCTGTGCCTCGGGGGCGAGTGCCGCGGCCAGCCGGGCGGCGGCCGGGCGGGACTCGTCGCGCAGCGCGTCGGCGGCGGCCAGCACCGCCTCGCGCCCGTCCCGCTTGGGTACGCCCTCGGCGGCCCGTTCGTACAGTCCGGCGCCCTCCGCCAGGACGAGCGCGGTGTCGCTCCCCGCCGGGATCTTGATCTCGGCGTGCTGCCGCCAGGTGGCGAGCGGATCGCTCCAGGCCTCGACCGTATACGTCCAGTGCCCCTCGGAGTCCGGGGTGACATCGGCGCCCCAGCGGTCGGTGCCGGGCGCGAGTTCGCGCATCGGCGTCCAGGGGCCGGGCCGCCCGGCCGGATCCAGCAGCACCACATTGGCGGCGACGGCGTCGTGGCCCTCGCGGAAGACGGTCGCGGTGACCTGGAAGGTCTCACCGGCAACGGCCTTGGCGGGCCTTCTGCCGCAGTCGACGAGGGGACGGACGTCGAGGACGGGAATGCGACCGATCATGGAATCACCTGGGGACTGGGGCTCGGGCTGAACGGGGCGCGACACGGCCGCGGAGCGCGGAATTCGCGCACCGCGAACGATGGGGTCCGTCCTTTCTAACTGTTCCGTTGACGGCTGATGGGGTGTGGGCATGGCCGCTCCTGTCCGCATTCACTCGAATGGCACTCGAACGGCTGGGGTGCGGATGTGTTTCGCGGAGGTAAACCGGATGGGCGCCGGTCCCGCAGGTGCCTCGCATTCAGAGGAGATCATGCAGCATTCGGGCGGCATTCGCGTGTTCCCGGGATGTGCTCGGAGTGTGTACCGAAGAAGCCTTCCCACAGTTCTCGGGGGGCCAATCCGGTGGTGTGTCAACTACTCGGGCGTATCCGCGACGATCTGAATGCGCCGAGGACCGCCCCGCGTGCGCGGGCTCACCGGAGCTCTTCCGGACGCCACCAGGCAGCTTTCTCCTTGGTGTGAAGTGCCACAAGACCGGACGAGGGAAGGGAATCGGCCATTACCTGTGTGACCGATGTGCCTTGACCGGTCGTGAGGGGCTCCGGGGGCGAATGAGGCGGGGTGGACGCGGGGGCGGGCAGGGCGGAGATCGCCCCGGAGCGGAGGCCGTGCGGGCGCCCCGTCCGGCGGCACACCCCGTGAGCCGTTCGCGCGCCGTGGCTGCGGAGTGCGGCCACCGTTAACGTCGGGGGTGACGGAGAGACGCACCCCGTGGTGCGTCCCGTCGGATTCGTACGTCCCCTGTAAAGGTGGAATGCGTGAAGGCCATTCGTCGATTCACCGTGCGCCCCGTCCTCCCCGACCCCCTTCAACCGCTCAGCGACCTCGCCCGCAATCTGCGCTGGTCCTGGCACACCGAGACCCGTGAGCTCTTCCAGGCCGTCGACCCCCAGGTGCGGCGGACGGCGGAGAGCGACCCCGTCCGGCTGCTCGGTGCCGTGCCCGCCGGACGACTCGCCGAGCTGGCCCGCGACCAGCAGTTCCTGCACCGGCTGGCCGAGGTCTCCGCCGACCTCCGGGACTACCTGGACGGGCCCAGGTGGTACCAGGAACAGCTGGCCCAGGGGGCCGGGCTGCCGGCCGCCATCGCCTATTTCTCACCCGAGTTCGGTGTGACCGCCGCGCTGCCCCAGTACTCCGGCGGCCTCGGCATCCTCGCCGGCGACCATCTGAAGGCCGCCAGCGACCTGGGCGTACCCCTGATCGGTGTCGGTCTGCTCTACCGGCACGGCTACTTCCGCCAGAGCCTGTCCCGCGACGGCTGGCAGCAGGAGCACTATCCCGTACTCGATCCGAACGAACTCCCGCTCACCCTGATGCGCGAGGCCGACGGCACCCCCAGCCGGGTGGTGCTCACGCTCCCCGGCGGCCGTTCGCTGCACGCCCACATCTGGCAGGCCCAGGTGGGGCGCGTACCGCTGCTGATGCTCGACTCCGGCGTGGAGGAGAACGCACCGGGCGAACGCGAGGTGACCGACCGGCTGTACGGCGGCGGCAGCGAGCACCGGCTGCTCCAGGAGATGCTCCTCGGCATCGGCGGCGTACGGGCCGTGCGGACGTACTGCCGCCTCACGGGGCATCCCGCGCCGGAGGTGTTCCACACCAACGAGGGGCACGCCGGCTTCCTCGGACTCGAACGCATCCGTGAACTCTCCGACACCGGGCTGGACTTCGACTCCGCGGTGGAGTCGGTGCGGGCCGGCACGGTCTTCACCACCCACACACCCGTGCCCGCCGGGATCGACCGGTTCGACCGCGAGCTGGTCGCCCGGCACTTCGGGGCGGACGGCGAGCTTCCGGGAGTGGGCGTCGAACGCATCCTGCAACTGGGCATGGAGACCTACCCCGGCGGCGAGCCCGAGCTCTTCAACATGGCGGTGATGGGGCTGCGGCTCGCCCAGCGGGCCAACGGGGTCTCGACCCTCCACGGCTCGGTCAGCCGGGAGATGTTCGCCGGGCTGTGGCCGGGCTTCGACGCGGCGGAGGTGCCGATCACCTCGGTGACCAACGGCGTCCACGCACCCACCTGGGTCGCACCCGAGGTCCTCCGGCTGCGCAACCGGTACGGCGGCACCCCGGGACGCTGGGACTCCGCCGCCGAGATCCCGGACCGGGAGATCTGGGACCTGCGGCGGCACCTGCGCGGACAGCTGGTCGCCGAGGTGCGCCGGCGGCTCCACGCCTCCTGGCGCACCCGGGGTGCGGAACCGGCCGAACTCGGCTGGATCGACGGTGTGCTGGACCCGGACGTGCTGACGATCGGCTTCGCCCGGCGGGTGCCCTCGTACAAGCGGCTGACGCTGATGCTGCGCGACCGCGACCGGCTGCGGGAACTGCTGCTCCACCCGGACCGCCCGGTCCAGATCGTCGTCGCCGGCAAGGCCCACCCCGCCGACGACAGCGGAAAGCGGCTGGTCCGGGAGCTGGTGCGGTTCTCCGACGATCCCCGGGTGCGCCATCGCATCGTGTTCCTGCCGGACTACGGGATGGCCATGGCGCAGAAGCTCTATCCGGGCTGCGACGTATGGCTCAACAACCCGCTGCGGCCTCTGGAGGCCTGTGGTACGAGCGGTATGAAGGCCGCGCTCAACGGGTGCCTCAACCTCTCGGTCCTGGACGGCTGGTGGGACGAGTGGTTCGAGCCGGACTTCGGATGGGCGATCCCCACGGCCGACGGTCTGGCCCTGGACGAGGACCGCCGTGACGATCTGGAGGCGGGCGCCCTCTACGAGCTGATCGAGGACCGGGTCGCACCGCGCTTCTACGACCGGGGCGGCGACGGGCTCCCCGAGCGCTGGATCGAGATGGTCCGCCGTACGGTGGGCACCCTCGGGCCCAAGGTCCTGGCGGGGCGGATGGTGTCCGAGTACGTGGAGCGGCTGTACGCGCCGGCCGCGCGCGCCCAGCGGGCACTGGACTCCGGCACCGCGCGGCAGCTCGCCGACTGGAAGGCCAGGATCCGGGCCGCGTGGCCGCGGGTCGCCGTCGACCATGTGGAGGCGGTGGCACCGGACGCCGCGGGCGGCTCGGCCGAGCTGGGCTCGGCGCTGGTGGTGCGGGTCAGGATCGCCCTCGGGGTCCTGGAGCCGGACGACGTGGAGGTGCAGGCGGTGGCCGGTCGGGTGGACGCGGCCGACGGGATCTCGGACACCCAGGTCTTCCCGCTGAAACCCGTCGGAGGCCAGGACCTGGAGGGACGCTGGCCGTACGAGGGGCCACTGGCCCTGGACCGCACCGGGCCGTACGGCTACACGGTGCGGGTGCTCCCCGCGCATCCGCTGCTGGCGACCGGCGCGGAACTCGGTCTGGTGGCACTGCCCGCGGAGACGATGGGGGACGGCGCGGGCCTGCTGATGCGCTAAGAGCCTGTCGGGCGGCCTTCGATCGGACAGCGGACGCGGGTCTGGTGCGTGCGAGGCCTTGGGGGAGTGCGTGCCAGGGCGTGGCCGCCCGATCAGAGGCCGCCCGACAGGCTCTGAGGCACCCCTTCCGGGCCCGGCACCCCCGTGGTGCCGGGTTCCTTCGTTGCTCGAACGCGGCGCCTTGACGCGCAGCAGCGCCCGGCCGGGTCCAACAACCTGTTCGTCGCCCGGGAGACCCTGACCCACGCGAACAACCCCGGATGACCGGCGCCCGCCGCGCACAGGGAACCGCCCGGGAGGAGCGAGAGCTCCTCCCGGGCGGCTGTTGCCGGGTCGGACCCGGCTTGGGGTTCAGAAGGTCAGCTTGAAGCTGTTGATCTTGCCGGTGTCGCCGGAGTAGACGTCCTGGACCTTCAGCTTCCAGGTGCCGTTCGCCGCCACCGCCGAGGCGTTGACCGTGTAGGTGGTCTGGACGTTGGCCGCCGAGTCGGAGATGGAGGAGTTCTTCAGCCGGTAGGTCGTCCCGTTCGGGGCGACGAGGTCGATGACCAGGTCACCGCGCCAGCTGTGGGTGATGTCCACGCCGACCTTGAGGGCGCTGGGCGCGTTGCCCGTGACGCCGGTGACGTTGACCGAGCTGGTGACGGCCGCGCCGTGGTCCGGGATCGCGACCGGGGTGGAGCTCTCGAAGACCGTGCCGGTGCCGGGGTCGGTGCCGCCGTCGGAGCGCGCCCCGACGTTGATGCCGGCCCAGGCGTCGGCGACCGCCTTGTACTCGGTGCTGGTCGTGCCGTACAGCTCACCGGCCGCGGCGAGGGTACCGGTGCGGGCCGACGCGTAGTTCGTGGTGGAGGTGAACTTGGTGGTGAGCGCCTTGAACCAGATCGCCGCGGCCTTGTCGCGGCCGATGCCGGTCACCGGCAGACCGTCGGAGGTGGGGGAGTTGTACGAGACCCCGTTGATGACCTTGGCGCCGCTGCCCTCGGAGAGCAGGTAGAAGAAGTGGTTCGCCGGACCCGAGGAGTAGTGGACGTCGACGTTGCCGATGCCCGAGTACCAGGCGTCCTTGGACGCGCCGTCCTTGCTCGGCTTGTCCATGTAGCGCAGCGGGGTGCCGTCACCGTTGATGTCGATCTTCTCGCCGATGAGGTAGTCGCCCGGGTCCGAGGGGTTGTTGGCGTAGAACTCGACCGCGGTGGCCATGATGTCGCTGGTCGCCTCGTTGAGGCCGCCGGACTCACCGCTGTAGACCAGCTTGGCGGTCGCGGCGGTGACACCGTGCGTCATCTCGTGCGCGGCCACGTCGAGGGCGGTCAACGGGTGCGCGTTGCCGCTGCCGTCGCCGTACGTCATGCAGAAGCAGCTGTCGTCCCAGAACGCGTTGACGTAGTTGTTGCCGTAGTGGACGCGGGAGTACGCACCGACGCCGTCGCCCCGGATACCGGTGCGGCCGTGGACGTTCTTGTAGTAGTCCCACGTCTCCGCCGCGCCGTAGTGTGCGTCGGCGGCGGCCGTCTCGGCGTTCTGCGCGGTGCCGTCGCCCCAGACGTCGGTGGTCTTGGAGAAGAGCGTCCCGGTGCCCGAGCTGCCGTGGTTCAGGTTGTACGTCTTGTGGTTGCCGCGGCCCGTGTCGGTCAGCGTGTACGACGGCGCGGTGCCGAGGGTGACCTGGCCGCTGTACTCGGTGTTGCCGACCCCGTTCTCGATGGCCTGCCACTCGTACAGCTTCGCGCCGGTGGTCGCGTCCGTGATGACGTGCAGCTCGTTGGGGGTGCCGTCCTCCTGGAGACCGCCGACGACGGTCTCGTAGGCGAGCTGCGGCTTGCCCTGGGCCATCCAGATCACCTTGCGGGGCGCCCGGTCGGCCTCGGTCTTCTTGGAGCCGTCGGCCCTGGCGAGCCCGAGCGCCTGCTTCTCGGCCGCGGCGGGGGCGACGTCGGCCTTCGTGTCCACGGCCTTCAGCGTGTTGCTGCTGACGCTGGACGCCTTGGTGACGCTCTCGGTCGCCCCGGCCTTGGACGCCTCGACGACCAGGTCGCCACCGAGAACCGGGAGGCCGGCGAGGGTGCGCTCGTAACGCGTGTGCGTGGTGCCGTCGTTGTCCTGGACGACGTCCCGGACGACGAGCTTCTCCTGCGAGCCGAGACCGAGCTCCTTGGCCGTGGCCGCCTTGGTCGCGTCGGCGTCACGGATCAGCTCGGCACGCTGGGACGGGGTGAGCTGCTTGGCCAGTGCACCGTGCTTGGCGCCGGCGGTCGCCGCCGCCGCGGTGGTGGTGCCGGGGGTGGCGGTGGCCGCACCGGTCTGGACGCCGACGGCGAGGAGGGCTGCTGCGGCTATCAGAGCGCCGGTCGCGGTGGCACGACGGCTGGGCGTGGATCTCACGCGGACTCCTTCTGCGAGGGGGGTACCGGCGGCAGGGCGTGCCGTCCGGGGAGTGCGAGAAGTGCGCAGAACGGGGTGAAGAGTGTCAGCCGGAGGACGGTCCTGTCAGGACCGCGTCAACAAGTTGGCCGGAAGTCGTCCGTTGTCGTAAAGGTCATGTTCGTTAAGCGGACGTTTCACCGAACATCATCGCGATGCCGTCCAGCGTCCTCCGCAGGCCGAATTCGAAGAGTTCGTCGACGTCGAGCTCGAACTCGCCCTGTTCGAAGAGCGAGTTGAGGAAGGGGTAGTCGCCACTGGCCGAGATGGCGTCGAACTGTGGCTCATTTCTTACCATCCACTCCTCTGTGGAGAGCCCGGTGTCCTGACGCGCCTGCGATTCCAGCTCGCCGGCCATCGCCAGTC
This sequence comes from Streptomyces sp. NPDC047515, assembly GCF_040643055.1. NCBI lineage: Bacteria > Bacillati > Actinomycetota > Actinomycetes > Kitasatosporales > Streptomycetaceae > Streptomyces > Streptomyces sp. NPDC047515. Next base: position 39,831 of record NZ_JBEYTM010000002.1, on the reverse strand, counting down.
CCTGGACATGGGCGAACAGCGTGAGGTGGATGTGCAGCTTGGTGTGCGACGGCAGCCCGGTTCCGGCGAGGGCGCGCAGCACCCACTCCGTGTACCGCATCGCGTGCGGTGTCGCCGTCGGCCGGGTGAAGGAGGCCACGGCCTGTGCCATCCACGGATGGCGCCCGTACACCGAACGCAGCCACCGGGCGGCGAGTTCCAGCCCCGGCCGCCAGTCGCGGGGCACGGCACCCAGCGGGCGCTCCCCGAAGACCTCGTCCGACATCAGCCGGACCAGCTCGGCCTTGCCCGGCACATGGCGGTACAGCGCCATGGTGGAGGTGGCCAGCGTGGTCGCGACCCGGCGCATGGACACCGCGGGCAGCCCTTCGGCGTCGGCCAGTTCGATGGCGGTGCACATGATGCGCTCGCGGCTCAGGGCCGGACCGCTCCCCGTACCGGCGGCCCCCGGGGCGCGCCGCTCGACGACGACCGTGCCGACCCCCGGCACCGCCCGTACGAGACCTTCGTGGCGCAGCGCCGACAGCGCCTTGGTGGCGGTCGCCATGGCGACATCCCACTCCCGGACGATCGCACGGGTGGACGGCACCCGGTCGCCCGGGGCGAGCTCGCCGGAGATGATCCGGCGGCGGATCTCCCCGGCGATGCCGAGGTAGGGCGGTTCGTTCTGCACGAGTGCACCGTACTAGTGCACCGGAAACGCCGTACACTCCGTCAACTCGAAGGATATGAGGGGCGGTACGAGGCGCCGGGAGGTGCACTACGGCGGTGTTTGCGGTGTACGCGGCGCCGCTGCTGTGCTCCCGGCATGACCTCAGGACCGCACATCCCGGCACCACCCGTATCCCCCTCCGGCTCCGGCGCACCCGAGCCCGCGGCCCCACGCGCCGGACGCCGTGAATGGACGGCGCTCGGCGTGCTGATGCTGCCGCTGCTCTTCGTCTCGATGGACGTCTCCATCCTCTTCTACGCGCTGCCCGCCATCGGAGCCGACCTTCGACCGAGTTCGACCCAGCAGCTGTGGATCCTCGACATGTACGGCTTCGTCCTCGCCGGACTGCTCATCACCATGGGGGCGCTCGGCGACCGCATCGGCCGTCTACGCGGGCGGGCTGGTCTCCGCGATGACGCTGTCCAACGAACTCGCCCTCGGCGCCGCACCGCCCGAGCGCGCGGGCTCCGCCGCCGCGGTCCTCGAATCGGGCCAGGAGCTCGGCGGCGCCCTGGGGATGGCGATGCTCGGCTCGGTCGGCGCCGCCGTCTACGGCCGGGACATGAGCGCTACGGCCCCCGGCGCACCCGACGCCGCGCGGGAGACCCTGTCAGGCGCGGTCGCGGTCGCCCGGCAGCTCCCGAACCAGCTGCGGGACGCGGTACTCCCCACGGCGTTCCGCGCCTTCACCCACAGCCTGAACGCGGCCGTGGCCGGGGCCGCCGCCGCGATGGCCGGGGCCGCCGTCCTCGCCGTCGTCCTGCTCCGGGGCACGGGTCCCGTACCGGCCGACGGACCGGGCGGCCGACGACCGTGCCACGGAGAAGGCAGCGTCGTGACGGAGCCCGCACCCCCGTGCGCGGTGCGGTGCGTCAGCCGGTGGTGAGTACCATCCGGAAGCGGGCGGCGCCGGACATCATCTTCCGGTACGCCTCGTCGACCGCGTCCAGCGGAACGGTCTCGGTCATCGGGCGGATTCCGCGCAGGGCGCTGAACGCCAGGGTGTCCTGGACGTCCTGCGCGGTGCCGGACGGGTGGCCCCGGACGACCTTGCCGCTCATGAGCAGCTGGGCCGGGCTGATTCCCAGCGGTTCGGGGTCCACGCCGATGACCACCAGCTCACCACGCGGGGAGAGTCCCTCCACGGTCGCCGAGATCGCCTCGGAGTTGGCCGCGGTGGCCAGGACCGCCTTGGCGCCGCCGAGGGCTTGCAGCGCGTCCGCCACGGAGGTGTCCGCCGTGCTGTCGACGTAGTGGTGCGCGCCGAGCTCCTTGGCGAAGTCGGCCTTGGCGGCTCCGCGGGCGATGGCCACGGTCTCGAAGCCCATCGCGGCCGCGTACTGCACACCCAGATGCCCGAGGCCGCCGATGCCCAGCACGGCGACCAGGTCACCCGGCCGGGCGGAGCTGCGCCGCAGCCCGTTGTACGTGGTCACCCCCGCGCAGGCCATGGGTGCCGCATCGGCCGCCGCCAGTGCGTCGGGGATCCGGGCCAGGGCGTCCACCGGTGCGACCACCGTCTCGGCGTAGCCGCCGTCGTACGCCCACCCGGGCACCTTCAGATACCGGCACACGATGAAGTCGCCCTGTCGGCAGGGCGTGCAGTGGCCACAGCTGCCGCCGAACCAGCCGACCGCCACCCGGTCGCCCACCCGCCAGGCGTTCTCCGCGCCCGCGCCGAGTTCCTCGATCCGTCCGGCGATCTCATGTCCGGGCACCACCGGAAACCGCACGCCCGGGAGCCCGCCGCCCACGAAGAGGGCGTCGCTGTGGCAGATCCCGCAGGCCTCGACGGCCACCCGTACGTGGCCCGGTCCGGGCTGCGGCACCTCGCGTTCCACGATCTCGAACGGACCATCGGCGGTGGCGACCTGCGCGGTTCGGTAGACGCTCATCTGGCTCTCTCCGGGATACGGGTGGACGGCTCCCCCGGATCAGGAGACCAGCTCCGGCCCGATCACGCGCGCCGGGCGACGCGGACGGGGGGCGGGCCCCGCCGCGACCGTGCCACGTCGGTTCAGGAGGTGGGCGGCCGTTCGCCGTGCCAGGAGTGCCAGAGCGCGGCGTACGCGCCGTCGGCCGCCACGAGCTCGTCATGGGTGCCCAGTTCGGTGATCCGGCCGTCCTCCATCACGGCCACCCGGTCGGCGTCGTGCGCCGTCTGCAGCCGGTGCGCGACGGCGACGACGGTCCGGCCTTCGAGCACGGCGGCCAGCGCCCGCTCCGTGTGCCGGGCCGTCCTCGGGTCCAGGAGCGCGGTGGCCTCGTCGAGTATCAGCGTGTGCGGGTCGGCCAGCACCACACGCGCCAGGGCGAGCTGCTGCGCCCACGCGCCGTCCGGCCGATGCGCCCCGTGGCCCAGATCGGTGTCCAGGCCGTCCGGCAGCTCGTCGGCCCAGTCGGCGCCGACGGCGGCGAGTGCCGCGCGCAGTTCGGCGTCGGTGGCAGGCTCTGAGGCGATCTTCAGGTTGTCCCGGACCGTGCCGAGGAAGACGTGGTGCTCCTGGGTGACCAGCACGACGTGCCTGCGCAGCCGCTCGGGGTCCAGCCCGGCGACCGGAACCCGTCCCACCGTCACCGATCCGGTGCGCGGTGCGTCCATTCCGGCCAGCAGCCTGCCCAGGGTGGTCTTGCCCACGCCGGAGGGACCGACGACCGCGAGCCGCTCGCCGGGACGGACCGACAGGTCGACACCGTGCAGGACGTCGCCCCCGCCGTCGTACGCGTAACGCACATCCGTCACCTCGATCCGGTCATCGGCCGGGGCGGGGGAGGCGGCCGGTGGTACCTGTGCCGCCAGGGCGAGGCCCTCGACCCTGGCGAAGGAGGCGCTGCTGCTCTGGAGCTGTTCCAGCCGCTGGAGGATGGTGTCCAGGGGCTGGGAGAGCTGCCGCAGATACAGGGCCGAGGCGACCACCGCGCCGAGGCTCACCGCGCCGTGGTCGTGCAGTACGCCACCGATCAGCAGGACACCGGCCACCGGAATGACGTACGAGACGTCCACGGCCGGGAAGAGCACACTGCGCAGGAACAGCGTCCTGGTCCGGGTCTTCCGGCACTCCTCGACGGCCTCCTCGCAGGCCGTGATATGGCGCTGCTGAAGCCCGAGGGCCTCGACGGTGCGGGCCCCGGTGGCGGTGGCCGCGAGCTGCTCCGCGAGCGCGGAGTTGGCGGCTCCCTCGGCCAGGTACGCGGTGAGCGCCCGGCGCAGATACCAGCGGGCGGCGAACCAGATCCCGAGCAGGCCGAGCACCCCGCACGCACCGAGCAGCGGGTCGAGCGCGAAGACCGCGCCGAGGATGAACAGTGCCTGGACCGCGGCGATGAGCACCTCGGGCCCGGCGTCCCGGAGGGTGGCGCCGACCGCGGCGACATCGGTGGTGCCGCGGGTCAGCAGATCGCCCGTGCCGGCCCGCTCGACCACCGGGGCGGGCAGCGCGAGCGCCCGGTCGGCGAACTCCTCGCGGATGCGCGCCAGGGTCCGCTCGCCGAAGCGGTGTCCTACGTAACCGGCGCAGCGGACCAGGAGGAGCTGCGCCACGGCGAAGACGAGGATGGTGAGCGCCAGGCGGTCCACCGCGGCCACCCCGACGCCGGCCCCGACCTCGTCGACGATGCGGCCGAGCAGCCACGGGCCGACGAGTCCGGCACCGGCGGCCAGTGCGTTGAGGCCGATCATGGCGGCGAAGACGCGGCCGTCCAGCCGGATCAGCCGGAGCGCCGCCCGGCGTATCCGGGACGGTTCGGCGATGGGCAGGGCCTGGGGCGTGGGCCCGGATCCGGCGGTCATCGCACGGCCTCCCTGGACGGCGGGACGGTTCCTTCGTCTCCTTCGCCGGCGGCTTCGTCGTCCGTACCGCGGGACACCAGGAGGCGGTAGTCGGGCTCCCGGCCCAGGAGTTCACGGTGGTTGCCGACGGCCGCGACGCGACCGTCGACCAGGTAGTACACGGTGTCCGCCCGGTCCAGCACGAGCGGTGAGGTGCTGGTGACGACCGTGGTGCGGCCGGAGCGTGCGGCGCGCAGCCGGGTCGCCATGGCCGCCTCGGTGTGCGCGTCGACCGCCGAGGTGGGCTCCACCGCCAGGAGCACCTCGGGATCGGCCAGCAGCGCCCGGACCAGCCGGACGCGCTGGCGCTGGCTCCGGAGAGGTTGCGGCCCTGCGCGTCGAGGGGAGAGTCGAGTCCGTCGGCAGACCGCGGACGATGTCCTGCGCCACGGCCGCGTACAGGGCGCGGCCGATGGACTCCTCGTCCCGGTCCAGGGCGCCGCCGATCACCTCGCGCAGCGGACCGGCGAACAGATCGGCCTCGTTGTCCGCGACCAGGATCCGCCGGCGCACCTGCGTCAGATCGATCTCGTCGAGGCGTATCGCGCCCCAGGTCGCGGCCGACTCGGTGAACCGGCCGAGCCGCTCGACCACCGCCGCGGACTCCGACGGCCGGGCGCCGGCCAGCGCGGTCAGCCTCCCGGGCGCCACCTCCACTCCGGACGCCGGATCACGCAGCGTGGACGGAGACCCCGGCCCGTCCGCTGCCGCCTCGCCGTCCGCGGAATCGGACTCCAGGTCCAGGAAACGAATGACCCGGCGGGCGGCGACCAGACCGCGGCTGAGGTCGTAGCCGCCCTCGATGAAGAACGAGACCGGCACCACCAGCACCGCGGCGTACCCATAAACCGCGACCAACTCGCCGACACTGATGGTGCCTTGAGCGGCCATCCGGGCCGCCAGCCAGGTCACGGCCCCGAGGAACAGCGTGGGCAGGCCGACGCCGAGGGCCTGGATCCAGCTGGTCACCGCACCGACGCGGTACCCCTCCGCCCGCAACTCCTGCGAGCCGCGCCGGTAGCGCTCGGCGTACACCTCCTTGCCGCCGATGCCGTTGAGGACGCGCAGGCCCCCGACCATGTCCTCGAAACGGCCGGCGAGCCCGCCCTGCCGCTCCCGGTACGCCGTCTCGACGCCCTGCAACCGCCCCAGCAGCGGGCCGACCAGCACCGCGAGCAGCGGCACCCCGAGCAGCACCACCGCGGCGAGCAGCGGCTCCACGCCCAGCAGGGCCGCGACCCAGCCGACCAGCGCGGGCCACCGCCCCGGTTGCAGCCCGTCGTCGATGGCGCGGGACAACAGGTACGGCGGAAGCGTCAGGCACACCATCCAGGCGCTGCCGAGCAGCGAACCGGCGGCGATCCGCCGACGCTGACAGACGATCAGCCACCACAGGTACCGCATGGCGCTGCGACGGTCGGGGGGTCGTACGGGGTGCAGCGAGCGATTCCTGATCTTGATCCCTCCCCGGGGTGGCAGCGGAACGTGGTCGCGGATGCCTGCTCCACGGATCGTACGGACAGGGTGTAGATGCAGTCCGTGTCGGGGACGACGACGAGCAGCGGGGCGCCGCTCTTGATGTGTGCGTGGGCGGCGCGTTGGCTCTCGCGGTCCTCGTACCAGGCGCGGAGTTCCGCGAGGTGGCCGAGGTGCGGGTCGAGGCCGAGCCGGTCCACGATCCACAGCGCCTGACCGCCGAGCCACCGCAGCGCGAGGACGGGTGAGATGGTCCGGAAGGTGCCCAGGACGTACCGCGCCGTCTCGTCGGTGCCGCACCCGATCCCTTCGGCGAGCGCCTCGCACTGGTAACTCGTCAGCTCGGGCTGCCCGTTCACGCCGGGCCGGCCACCCACATCACCGGTCACAGGATCCGCCCCGCGCTCCGGGCATTGCACCGTGAGGTCTCGGCCCGCAACCGCTCTATCGGGCTCGGCGGCCGCACGTTCCCGGGCTCCGCCTCCCATTCCGTCCCGCCGCAGACCGGTCGCAACGACCAGTACGGGCCGGCCATCCCCCGGAACTCTCCCACCTGGTCACGGCGGCTGGTGTCCACCAACAGCGTGCCGAGGGCGGGTACTTGTGGGGGCCTCTGCTCGTTCGGGGGGCCGTCTTTCGCAGACATGAGCCACTCCTCTCCGTAACGGTTCCGCTACCAAGGGGGATCAGCGTGGCTTAGAGTCAGGAACCCTTCAAGTAATCAGAACCGAAGGAAGGGTTGGGTGGCGGCGTGGTCAACCGCAAGCAGTTAGACCCCGAGAGCAGCCCCGAAGCTGCCTACGGAGCCCGCATGCGCAGGTTGCGGGAAGATCGCAGCTGGAGCCAGGAGGACCTGGCTGGAAGGCTGGCATATTCGAGTCAGCATATTTCGGCTGTTGAAACTGGTCGGAAGCCGCCAACCCTTCCCTTCTCGTGCAAGATCGACCTCGCCTTCGGCACTGCCGGTTCCGCCGATTCGTTCGAGCGCGAGTGGCGCGACATGCGGCTTGGCGTACTGCTGGAGGGCTTTCCGGAGTACGTCGGGTACGAGAGCCGGGCTGTGGAGATCAGGTTGTTTCAGATCGGGATCATCCCCGGGCTGTTGCAAACCGAGCAGTACGCAAGGGCGTTGGCGGACGGTGATGTGTGGCGCGGCTCCATCACGCCTGAGCAGGCGGATGAGCGTGTCTCGTTTCTGGCGCAGCGGCAGGAGGCACTGGTGAGGGCCCGGCCGCCCATGATGCTGGTGGTGATGGACGAGAGCTGTATCCGCCGTCCGATCGGTGGCCCCAAGGTCATGGACTCCCAGGTTCAGAAGCTGGTCGAGTTCGCGGCGCTCCCCAACACCGTTCTCCAGGTGGCGCCTTTCGGCATAGGAGAGCGTCGACCCTTCAACTTGCCGGTCAACTTGCTCACGCTTCCGGACCGGTCCATGGTCGCGTACGCCGAGTCCCACGCACAGGGGCACGTGGATCGCGAGAGCACGTCCGTTCTGCCCCTGCTGACGGCCTACCATCAGCTACAGGCCGAAGCGCTGTCCCAAGCGGCATCCGTGGTGATGATCGAGCAGGCATGAAAGGGAAGTCCCGTGACTAACGAGCCCCGCTGGCACAAGTCCTCGTACAGCTCCAACGGAGGCGATTGCATCGAGGTCGCGGCAAACCTGGCTGCCCTCCACGGCGTGGTCCCCGTCCGCGACTCCAAGAACCCGAGCGGCCCGGTGCTGAATGCCTCCGCCGCCTCGTTCGCCTCGTTCGTGGCGGGCGTCAAGGCTGGAGAGTTCGGCGCCGTCTGACGCCCGGCCGACGCCGGTGTTGCGTCAACGCCCCACCATGCGGCGCATGGTGGGGCGTTCGCGCGGGCAACCCACGCCGCCCGCAAGGCGATTCAGGCAGACGATCGGCCGGAGGCGGGGTCGTCACACCAGGCTCTCCCGCCACGCCCGGTGCAGCCCCGCGAAGCGGCCCGTACCGCCGATGAGTTCGGCCGGGGCGCCGTCCTCCACGATGCGCCCGTGCTCCATCACCAGGACCCGGTCCGCGATCTCCACCGTCGACAGGCGGTGGGCGATCACCACCGCGGTGCGGCCGTGCAGCACCGTGTCCATGGCCCGCTGCACCGCCCGTTCGCCGGGGATGTCCAGGGAACTCGTCGCCTCGTCGAGGATCAGCACCGCCGGGTTCGCCAGCAGGGCCCGTGCGAACGCGACCAGCTGGCGCTGACCGGCCGAGATCCGGCCGCCCCGCTTGCGTACGTCCGTGTCGTATCCCTCGGGCAGACCGGCGATGAAGTCGTGCGCGCCGATCGCCTTGGCGGCCTGCTCGATCTCCTCGCGGGTCGCGTCCGGGCTGCCGAGGCCGATGTTCTCGGCGACCGTCCCGGAGAACAGGAACGCCTCCTGGGTCACCATGACCACACCCCGGCGCAGCTCGGGCACGGCCAGCTCCCGCAGATCGGTCCCGTCCAGCAGCACCCGGCCGTCGGTCGGGTCGTAGAAGCGGGCCAGCAGCTTGGCGAGCGTCGACTTGCCCGCGCCTGTCGAACCGACCACGGCCACGGTCTGCCCGGCCGGGACCGTCAGATCGAAGCGGGGCAGCACCTCGCCGCCCGTGCGGTAGGCGAAACGCACCGAGTCGAAGACGACCTCGCGGCCCGGGTGCTCACCTGTGAGCGCGGGCAGCTCCCTCGGCTCTGACGGCTCGGGGACGGAGGGGGTCTGGGCCAGCAGACCCGCGATCTTCTCCAGCGAGGCTGCCGCCGACTGGTAGGAGTTGAGGAACATGCCGAGCCGGTCGATCGGGTCGTACAGCCGGCGCAGATAGAGCACGGCCGCGGCCAGCACACCGAGCGCCAGGGTGCCCGACGCGACGCGGTACGCGCCCCACAGCACGATCCCGGCGACCGCCGTGTTCGCGACCAGCCGGGAGCCGACGACATAGCGCGCCATCTCCAGCAGCGCGCCGCCGTTCGTCCACGCGTGTGTGCTGTTGAGGTCCTCGAAGTGACGGTCGTTGATCCGCTCGCGGCGGAAGGCCTGGACGGGACGGATGCCGTTCATCGACTCGGCGAACTTCACGATGACCGCAGCGATCGCCGTCGACCGCGCCGCGTAAAGCGTCCCGGCCCGCCGCTGGTAGAGGTGCACCAGCCCCCACAGGGGTACGAACGAGAGCACCGCGACCGCGCCGAGACCGAAGTCCAGCCAGAGCAGCATCAGCGAGATGGAGACGAAGGACAGGACGATGACGATCAGTTCCTGCAGCCCTTCGCTGAGCAGTTCCCGCAGCGACTCCACATCCGTGGTGGAACGGGAGATCAGCCGGCCCGAGGTGTAGCGCTCGTGGAAGTCCACGCTCAACGCCTGTGCATGGCGGAAGATCCGCCCGCGCAGATCGAGCAGCACGTCCTGATTGATCCGGGCGGAGGCCCGGATGAACGCGTACTGCATGCCCCCCGCGGCCGCCGAGCACAGCGCGTACCCCACGGCCACCGCGATCAGCGGCCCGTAGTCCTTGTCCCGGAAGGCGGGCACACCGCTGTCGATGGCGTACGCGACGAGCAGCGGGCCCGCCTGTACCGCCGCCTGCTGGATCAGCAGCAACAGCGCGGACACCATCACCCGGCCCCGGTGCGGCCGGAGCAACGACATCAGCAGGGCGCGGGTCGCACCACGGGGCGTGGGCAGATCGTCCCGGTCGAACCGGTCCCCGGCGCCGTCGGAGGGGGACGGGCTCTCGGGCGTCTCGCGCGCATCGCGCCGCTCGGCGGGCCCGGTCGTCGTACTGGTCATCGGGTGCGGCCCTTCTCGGCGGGGACGTCCGGCACGAGGCGGTCCTCGGCGGACGGGTAGGGGAAGGCGTCCTCGGCGAGGGCACCCTCCTGTGCGCTGGGGGCGCCCGCCATCAGCCAGGCGTACTCCGCACTGTCGCGCAGCAGTTCCTGATGGGTGCCGACGGCGATGATCCGGCCCTCCGACAGCAGCGCCACCCGGTCCGCCAGCATCACGGTGGACGGACGGTGCGCGACGACGATCGCCGTCGTTTCCTCAAGCACCTGCCGCAGGGCGGCCTCCACCAGCGCCTCCGTGTGCACGTCCAGGGCGGAGAGCGGATCGTCGAGCACCAGGAAGCGTGGCCGGCCGACCACGGCGCGCGCCAGTGCGAGCCGCTGCCGCTGTCCGCCGGAGAGACTGAGCCCCTGCTCGCCGACCTGGGTACCGATGCCCTCGGGCAGCTCGTACACGAAGTCGGCCTGCGCGACCGCGAGCGCCCGCCGCAGCTCTTCCTCCCCGGCGCCTTCGGCGCCCATCAGCACATTCTCCCCGACGCTCGCCGAGAAGAGCGTCGGCTCCTCGAACGCCACGGACACCAGCTCGCGCAGTTCCTCCCGGGGCATGGCGGTGATGTCTCTGCCGTCTAGAGTGATCCGCCCCGCGGTCGCCTCGTGCAGCCGCGGCACGAGGGCGGTGAGCGTCGTCTTCCCGGAACCCGTGGCTCCGACCAGGGCCATGGTCTCGCCGGGGCGGATGCGCAGATCGATCCCGGACAGGACGGGCTCGGAACCGGCCTGCGCGTCGGGGTAGCGGAACTCCACGCCCTCGAAGACCATCTCGCCGTGGACCGGCGTGTCTTCCGGAGCCGGGCCGTCGGCGGTGGCCGTGTCGTCCTCCTCGGCCACGTCCATCACCTCGAAGAACCGCTCGGTCGCCGTCGCCGACTCCTGGCTCATCGCCAGCAGGAACCCGATGGACTCGATCGGCCACCGCAGCGCGAGCGCCGTGGACAGGAAGGCGACCAGGGTGCCCGCCGACAGCCCGCCGTCCGCGACCTGGACCGTGCCGAGGACCAGCGCCGCCCCGATGGCCAGCTCCGGGATCGTGGTGATGGCGGCCCAGATGCCCGCGAGGAGACGCGCCTTGCCCAGCTCCGTGCTCCGCAGCCGCTGCGCGAGGGCGCGGAACGCGAGGGCCTGGCTGCGGTGCCGGCCGAAGCCCTTGATGATGCGGATGCCGAGCACGCTCTCCTCGACGACCGTCGTCAGATCACCGACCTGGTCCTGCGCCTGGCGCGCCACGACCGAGTACTTCGTCTCGAAGACCGCGCAGATGACCACCAACGGCACCACCGGGGCGAGCAGCACCAGCCCCAGCGTCCACTGCTGCATCAGCAGAATGATGAAACCGACCAGGATCGTCGTGCCGTTGACCAGCAGGAACGTCAGCGGAAAGGCCAGGAACATGCGCAGCAGCATCAGGTCCGTGGTCCCGCGTGACAGCAACTGCCCCGACGGCCAGCGATCGTGGAACGCCACCGGCAGCCGCTGCAGATGCCGGTACAGGTCGGCCCGCATCGCCGCCTCGACCCCCGCCAGCGGCCGGGCCACCAGCCACCGCCGTATCCCGAAGAGCAGGGCCTCGGCGATGCCCAGCAGCAGCAGGTACAGCGCGCCCAGCCAGACACCCCCCGGATCACGGTCCGCCACCGGGCCGTCGACGATCCACTTCAGTACGAGAGGGATCACCAGGCCGATACAGGAGGCGACTATCGCGACCAGCGCGGCGCCGAACATGCGGTTCCGCACGGGCTTCACATAGGGCCACAGTCGCAACAGTGAGCGTACGGTGGACCGTTCCTTGGGCTCTGCATCTTTTTCGGGCATCACAGGCGAGACTACGGTTCACCACTGACATTGCTCATGTGGTTTTCGGTTGTCCGGCGGTGCCGGAGCCCCGGAACGGATCCCGAGGGACCCGCAGGTCGTACCCCGTATCAACCGATCGGCCGATGTCCGTTCGAGCGCGATGGACGATGGTGCGCCGGTCCCCGCGACAGGATGCTCGTGGGCATGGCAATCATCGAAGTGAGCGGGGTGCGCAAGGCCTACGCCGGGCGCCCCGTGGTGGACGGCGTGAGCTTCGCCGTCGACGAGGGGGAGATCTTCGGGATCCTCGGACCCAACGGTGCGGGCAAGACCACCACCGTCGAGTGCGTCGAGGGGCTGCGGGTTCCCGACGCCGGTACGGTCCGCGTCGCCGGTCTCGACCCGGTCGCCGACCACGACCGGGTGACCCGGCTGCTCGGCGCCCAGCTCCAGGAGAGCGAGCTGCAGCCCAAGATCACCGTGGCCGAGGCGCTGGAGCTGTACAGCGCCTTCTACCCGGACCCCGCCGACTGGCGCGCGCTGGCCGAACGGCTCGGACTGCACACCAAGTACGGCACCAGGTTCGCCGAACTGTCCGGCGGTCAGAAGCAGCGGCTGTCCATCGCGCTCGCCCTGGTCGGCAACCCGAAGGTCGTGGTCCTCGACGAGCTGACCACGGGTCTGGATCCGCGGGCCCGCCGGGACACCTGGAAGCTGATCGAGGACGTACGCGACAGCGGCGTGACAGTCCTTCTGGTCACCCATTTCATGGAAGAGGCCACTCGGCTCTGCGACCGCGTCGCCGTGATCGACAAGGGCAAGGTCGTCGCCCTCGACACCCCGTCCGGGCTGATCAACCGGGCCGGCAGCGCCACGGCCATCTCGTTCACGCCCTCACAGCCGCTCGACGACACCGAACTCGCCCTGCTCCCCGGGGCGGCCTCCGTCGAGCAGAAGGACGGCCGGGTCGTCATTCAGGGCACCGACGAGACGGTCAACGCCGTGATCTCGCTGCTGGCCCGCCACCGCATCACCGCACACCGACTCCGTGTCTCCGAGGCGACGCTGGACGACGCCTTCCTCGACCTCACAGAACAGGCGGCCTGAGATGGCCACGGCGAACCCGGCCACGGCGACGGACGCACCGACGGACGCACCGACGGACGCACCGACGGACGCACCGACGCACACGCCGACCCCCTGGGCGGCGGTGCTCAGGTCCGAGACACGGCTCTTCCTGCGCGAGCCCGCCAGCCTGTTCTGGATCCTCGTCTTCCCTACCGCGCTGATGACGATCCTCGGCCTGATCCCCTCCTTCCGGCACCCCGACGACGCGCTCGGTGGCCGCCGCGTCATCGATCTCTACGTGCCGGTGTCGGTGCTCCTCGGCATGATCATGGCGGGGCTGCAGGCCATGCCGCCCGTCCTGACGGGCTACCGCGAGCGCGGGATCCTGCGCCGGATGTCGACCACTCCGGTGCCGCCGTCCGCCCTGCTCACCGCGCAGATCGCCCTGCACGGCGCAGCGGCCCTCGGCTCCGCCGCGCTGGTGATGGCCGTCGGCCGGATCGCCTTCGGCGTCACACTGCCCGGACAACCCTTCGGCTACGTCCTGGCGCTGCTCCTGTCGACGGCGAGCGTCCTCGTCCTCGGCGCACTGCTCTGCGCGCTCTCCCGCACCACCAAGGCCTCCGCCGCGATCAGCTCGGTCGTCAACCTCGTGATGATGTTCAGCGCCGGGGTCTGGATCCCGGTGCAGTCCATGCCCGACGCCCTCCGGCGCATCGTCGAGGTCACCCCGTTCGGCGCGGCCTCCCAGGCGCTGGACCGGGCGGCGTCCGGCGGCTGGCCCGGCTGGGTGCAGCTCGGCGTGATGGCGCTGTGGGCGGCCGTGGCGACCGGGCTTGCGACCCGTCTGTTCCGGTGGGAGTGAGCGTTCCTGGGGGGAGAATCCCCTCATGGACGCGGGGGACACGGCACAGACGGGCAGCACCGGAGCGACGACGGCCGCGCAGTGGTGGGAACGGTTCTTCCGGTACGGGCCGTACGGCCTGCTCGGCCTGGCTACCGCGGCCTCTGCCGTGTCCGCCGGCCTCATCATGTCCCGTTCGGACGTGTACGCCGTTGCGGCGCTGATTCCGGTGGCACTGGTCCTCCAGCTCTGGTGGGGACGGTACGGGACGGCGGTCACCCCGCCGTCGCGGACGGCGCAGTTCTACTTCGTCGCCCGTACGTCACTCGCCCTCGGACTGACCTGGTGCAACCCGTTCTTCTCCATCTTCGCGGTGCTCGGCTACTTCGACGCCGGCAGGCTGCTTCCACAACGGGCCATGCGCGCGGGGCTGCTGGCCACCGCCGTCATCATGGCGGGCTCGCAGTCCGGCAGTGGCCTCCCGCCGGCCGGCCTCATGAACTGGATCGCCTTCGGCCTCCTCTTCGCTCTGCACGCAACCCTCACCATGGTGTTCGCCCAGATCGGCGACCAGGAGGCCGACCACGCGCGCACCCAGGTCGACACCATCGCCCAACTGGAGTCCGCCAACGCCCGCCTCGAACAGGCCATGGCGGAGAACGCCGGCCTGCACGCCCAACTCCTCGTCCAGGCCCGCGAGGCGGGCGTCGCCGACGAGCGGCGCAGGCTCGCCGCCGAGATCCACGACACGCTCGCGCAGGGCCTGACCGGCATCATCGCCCAGCTCCAGGTGGTGACTTCGGTCGCCGACACCGACCCGGTACGGGCCCGGCAGCACCTCGACCGAGCCGCCGCGCTCGCCCGGCACAGCCTGGGCGAGGCCCGCCGCTCGGTGCGCGATCTCGTTCCCGCCGCCCTGGAGCACGACGATCTGCCGGGCGCGCTGAAGAAGACGGTCGCCGACTGGGGGGAACGCCAGGGGATCCGGGCCGAGTTCACCGTCACGGGGACCGTCGAGCCGGTCCACGACGAGATAGCCGCCACCCTGCTCCGCATCGCCGAGGAGGCCCTCGCCAACAGCGGCCGCCATGCCGAGGCCTCGCGGGTCGGTATCACCCTCTCCTTCATGGGCGACGAACTCACCCTGGACGTACGGGACGACGGCCGTGGCTTCGACCCGGCCGCCCTGCCGCCGTACAGCGGCGCGGGCGGTTTCGGGCTCGGCGGCATGCGGGCCCGCGCCGAACGCGTCGCGGGCACCGTCGAGGTGGAGACGGAGCCGGGCTGCGGAACGGCCGTCTGCGCCCGGGTCCCACTGGTTCAGCACAGCCGATGACCAGTACGGTTGGCCTGTCATGGCTGAGGATTCCGCACGCGTCATCACGCTCGTCGTCGTCGACGACCACCCCGTCGTACGGGACGGTCTGCGCGGCATGTTCGATTCGGCCCCGGGGTTCCGGGTCCTCGGGGAGGCGTCGAACGGGGTGGACGGTGTCGATCTCGTGGCCCGGCTCGACCCCGATGTCGTGCTGATGGACCTGCGGATGCCGGGCGGCGGCGGAGTCGCCGCCATCGCCGAACTGACCCGCCGCGGTGACCGGTCCAAGGTGCTCGTCCTCACCACCTACGACACCGACTCCGACACCCTGCCCGCGATCGAGGCCGGTGCGACCGGCTATCTGCTCAAGGACGCCCCGCGCGACGAGTTGTTCAACGCCGTCCGAGCCGCGGCCGACGGCCGTACCGTCCTCTCGCCCGCCGTCGCCTCCCGCCTCGTCTCACGGGTGCGCACCCCGGCGGCCCCGGGCAACGACGCGCTGTCGGTCCGTGAGCGCGAGGTGCTCGCACTCGTCGCGAGGGGCACCTCGAACCGCGCGATAGCCGCCGAGCTGTTCATCAGCGAGGCCACGGTGAAGACCCACCTCACGCACATCTTCGCCAAGCTGGGCGCCAACGACCGTGCCGCCGCCGTCGCGATCGGCTACGACCGCGGCATCCTCGGCTGACCCCCGCTCCCGGCCGCTCACTCCCTGACCCGCAGCAGCAACACCGATCTCTCCGGCACGGTCAGTGTCCCGCCACCGGGATGGACGGTGCCGGGGGCCGCCTCCTGGTCCTCCCGCGAGGTGTCCAGGACGAGTTCGTAGCTCTGCGCCCAGGGCGGCCCGGGGAGCAGGAAGCCGGCCGGCCGGTGGTCCGCGTGCAGGATCGCCAGAAAGCTGTCGTCCGTGACCGGTTCGCCGCGCGCGTCCCGGCCGGGGATGTCGCGTCCGGAGAGATAGAGCCCGAGCGTGGCCGCCGGTGCGTACCAGTCCTGCTCCGTCATCTCCGCGCCCTGCCGGGTGAACCACGCCAGGTCCCGCAGCCCGTGGGCCGCTTGTGCCCGCCCGGAGAAGAACGCGCGACGGCGCAGCACCGGGTGGTTGTGGCGCAGGGTGAGCACCCGTGAGGTCAGTTCGGTCAGCGCCCGCCACTCGGGCTGTTCGAGCAGGGACCAGTCCACCCAGCCCACCTCGTTGTCCTGGCAGTAGGCGTTGTTGTTGCCGCCCTGCGTACGGCCCATCTCGTCGCCCGCGACCAGCATCGGCACCCCGGTGGACAGCAGCAGCGTGGTGAGCAGGTTGCGCAGCTGGCGGCGGCGCAGCGCGTTGACGCCGGGGTCGTCGCTCTCGCCCTCGGCGCCGCAGTTCCAGGACCGGTTGTCCGAGGTGCCGTCCCGGTTGTCCTCGCCGTTGGCCTCGTTGTGCTTCTGCTCGTAGCTGACCAGATCGCGCAGCGTGAAGCCGTCGTGCGCGGTGACGAAGTTGACCGAGGCGTACGGGCGCCGGCCGCCCCAGGCGTACAGATCGCTGGATCCGGTCAGCCGGTAGCCGAGATCCCGTACGTCGGGCAGGGCGCCGCGCCAGAAGTCCCGCACGGCGTCCCGGTAGTGGTCGTTCCACTCGGTCCACAGCGGGGGGAAGGCGCCCACCTGGTAGCCGCCGTTGCCGATGTCCCACGGCTCGGCGATCAGTTTCACCCGGCGCAGCACCGGGTCCTGGGCGATCACCGCGAGGAACGGGGAGAGCATGTCCACGTCGTGCATCGAACGGGCCAGCGCCGCCGCCAGATCGAAGCGGAATCCGTCGACGCCCATCTCCGTGACCCAGTAGCGCAGCGAGTCCGTGATCAGCCGCAGGACGTGCGGCTGGACCACGTGCAGGGTGTTGCCGCAGCCGGTGTAGTCCGCGTATCTGCGGGCGTCGGGCTGGAGGCGGTAGTAGCCGCGGTTGTCGATGCCGCGCAGTGACAGCATCGGACCCAGCTCGCTCGCCTCCGCGGTGTGGTTGTAGACCACGTCGAGGATCACCTCGATCCCGGCGTCGTGCAGGGCCCGCACCATCCGCTTGAATTCGCCGACCTGCTGGCCCGCGGTCCCGCTGGCGGAGTAGTCGGCGTGCGGGGCGAAGTAGCCGATGGAGTTGTAGCCCCAGTAGTTGCGCAGGCCGCGCCGGAGCAGATGGTCCTCGTGGGCGAACTGATGCACCGGCAGCAGTTCCACCGCCGTCACACCGAGCCGGAGCAGATGGTCCAGGGCGGCCGGATGGGCGAGACCGGCGTATGTGCCCCGCAGTTCCTCCGGGATTCCGGGGTGCAGCCTGGTGAAGCCGCGTACATGGAGCTCGTAGATGACGGAGTCCGCCCACGGGGTCTTGGGGCGGCGGTCCTCCGCCCAGTCGTCGTCGTCGTGGACGACGACCCCCTTGGGCACGTACGGAGCGGAGTCCCGCTCGTCGCGCACGGTGTCCGCGACCTGCTGGTGCGGCCAGTCCCTCACATGGCCGTACACCTCGGCCGGGAGGGTGAACGAGCCGTCCACGGCGCGGGCGTACGGATCGAGGAGCAGTTTCGCCGCGTTCCACCGGGCACCGGTCCAGGGGTCCCAGCGGCCGTGCACCCGGTAGCCGTACCGTCGGCCCGGCCGTACGCCCGGCACGAAACCGTGCCAGATCTCATGCGTCAGCTCGGTCAGCGCAAGGCGCGTCTCGCTTCCCTCCTCGTCGAAGAGGCAGAGCTCGACGGCCTCCGCGCCGCCCGCCCAGAGCGCGAAATTGGTGCCCGCCACTCGGTCGGGGCCCACCCGGAAGCGGGCTCCGAGCGGCGTCGGCGCGCCGGGCCACACGGTGGGCGGACGCCCCGTCACGGCCTGCCGCGCGCGCTCCCGCACGGGCGTCGGCTCCGTTTCCTGTACTGCTTCCTGCTCGGCTGCGCTCGACACCTGCTCGCCTCCCGCGGCTCGTGGGGACCCGCACCGAAGAGGGGCGCGCGGCGTCCCGGCCGCGGCTCCCCGAGTGTGGTCCTCCCCTCTGTTCTGCCCACACCCGCGCCCGCACTCACGTTTCCCCCGACCGGCCCCCGTCGTTGGGGGGACGTGAACCACGTAGCGAAGAGGGCGGTGGCGAACGCGGCCACCGTGCCGACATGGGCAGGACTGTTCGCCGTGCTGGCTCTGCTGAGCGGCTGCACCGGCACCGGAACCGTCTTCAGCGGGAAGGCGCGCTCCCCGCAGGACGCGATCCGGATCGTCCCGAGGGACGGGGCGAGCAACGTCGGTCCCGACGACCGGATGGAGGTGGAGGTCCCCGACGGGCGGCTGGAGAGCGTCAGGGTGACGCGGATCGAGGACGCGCACAGCCAGGAGGTACCGGGCCGGATCGCGCACGACGGCCGCTCCTGGACGCCGCGGGAAAAGTCGGGCCGGCTCGGGCTCGCCGCCAAGTACCGCGTCGACGCGGTCGCCCTGGACGGCGCCGGACACCGCTCGGCCCGCCACACCACCTTCACCACGGCCGTCCCCGAACACCGCTTCATCGGCTACTTCACACCGGAGAACCGGTCCACGGTCGGCACCGGAATGATCGTTTCCTTCAACTTCAGCCGCCCGGTCAGGAATCGCGCGGCCGTGCAGCGCGCCATCCGGGTGACCTCGGATCCGGCGGTCGAGGTGGTGGGGCACTGGTTCGGCGCCGGCCGCCTCGACTTCCGCCCCGCCGCCTACTGGGAGCCGGGCACCGAGGTCACCGTGATGGTGGGGCTGCGCGATGTGGAGGGCGCGCCGCACGTGTACGGATCCCAGAACAAGACGGTCTCCTTCGAGGTGGGCCGCTCCCAGATCTCCCGGGTGGACGCGGCCGCCCACACCATGGAGGTGCGCCGCGACGGCCGGCTCCTGTCCACGGTCCCGATCACGGCGGGCTACCCGGGCATGGAGACGTACAACGGCAAGATGGTGGTCAGCGAGATGTACGACGTGACCCGGATGGACGGCAGGACTGTCGGCTTCGGCGGCGAGTACGACATCAAGGACGTCCCGCACGCGCTCCGGCTCACCAACTCCGGCACCTTTCTGCACGGCAACTACTGGTCGGACGACGACGTCTTCGGCTCGACCAACGTCAGCCACGGCTGCGTCGGGCTGCGCGATGTGCAGGGCGGCGGCGACGACACCCCGGCCGGCCGGTTCTTCGACCGGACACTCATCGGCGACGTGATCGAGGTCGTCAACTCCAAGGACAAGCAGGTCGCACCGGACAACGGGCTCGGAGGCTGGAACCTGAGCTGGGCCCGGTGGAAGGCCGGCTCCGCCCTGCGCTGAGGCCCCGTCGGACCGTCCGGGGCCCGTCCGGCGCACGAGGACGGACCCCCGGCCGGCCCCGCGGCACCCCGTACCCCGTGTCACCTGGCGAAGTCCCGGACAACTTGGGACTGAACGGTGACATCCGCGGGGTCAACTCCTCCGGGTCGGTGTGATTATCTTTCGCTGAGCGCGCATGTGCAGCGCGCGGGGGTGGGGACCTGCGGGTTCCCAGGGCCTTGGCGGGGCCGGGCCGTGTGAGGGGAGACGAGCACATTGAACGGGCAGCCGATATCGGGGACATCGGCCGGGGTGAACAGCGGGCGGCGCGGGCGAGGAGCCACCGGAACGCTGGCTCTGGCACTGGGGGCGCTGTTGTTCCTGGTGACGGCCTGCGGCGGGGGAGACGCCGGTGACGCGGGCAAGGGCGGAAAGGCCGAGGACACCTCGGCCTCGCAGGCCGTGGTGACCGTCGCGCCGAAGGACGGCGCGGACTCCGTCGCCACCAGCGGGGCACTGAAGATCTCGGCCGCGCAGGGGAAGCTGACCACGGTCAAGGTCGCCGACCCCAAGGGGGCCGAGGTCGAGGGGAAGATCGCGGCGGACGGTGCGAGCTGGACGCCGGACCAGCATCTGGCCGCCGCGACCAAGTACAGCGTCCACGCGATCGCCAAGGACGCGAAGGGCCGTGAGTCGGCGAAGGACACCAGCTTCACGACGCTGGTCCCGCAGAACACCTTCATCGGGCAGTACACCCCGGAGGACGGCTCCACGGTCGGTGTGGGCATGCCCGTGTCGATCCACTTCACCCGGGGCATCACCGACCCGGCCGCGGTCGAGCAGGCCATCAAGGTGACGGCCGAGCCGTCCGTGCCGATCGAGGGCCACTGGTTCGGCAACGACCGGCTCGACTTCCGCCCCGACGCGTACTGGGCCGCCGGTACCAAGGTGACCGTGAAGCTCAACCTCGACGGCGTCGAGGGACGCCCCGGTGTCTACGGCAAGCAGGCCAAGACGATCTCCTTCACCATCGGCCGCAGCCAGGTCAGCACCGTCGACGCGAGCACGCACCGGATGAAAGTCGTCCGCGACGGCAAGCAGATCAAGGACATCCCGATCTCGGCGGGCGCCCCGGCGACCACCACGTACAACGGTCAGATGGTCATCAGCGAGAAGCTGAAGGTCACCCGGATGAACGGTGACACGGTGGGCTTCGGTGGCGAGTACGACATCAAGGACGTGCCGCACGCCATGCGCCTGTCCACCTCGGGGACCTTCATCCACGGCAACTACTGGGGCGGCGCCGGTGTCTTCGGCTCGGCCAACACCAGCCACGGCTGTGTCGGCCTCCAGGACGTGCGCGGCGCGTGGAGCAAGCAGACCTCGGCGGCCTGGTTCTTCGACAACTCGCTCATCGGCGACGTCGTGGTCGTGAAGAACTCGAAGGACCGGACGATCCAGCCGGACAACGGCCTCAACGGCTGGAACATGTCCTGGTCGGAGTGGACCAAGTAGCTCCCGTCGTACGGAAACACGAGCGGGCCCGGTGCTGTGACCGACAGCACCGGGCCCGCTCGCGTGAGCCCCGGTTAACCTGCCTCCCATGACCGTAACCCTCGAAGTACGCGACGGCGTCGGCACGATCCTGCTGGACCGCCCGCCCATGAACGCCCTGGACGTCGCCACCCAGGACCGGCTGCGTGAACTCGCCGAGGAGGCCACCGGGCGCGACGACGTCCGCGCCGTGGTCCTCTACGGCGGCGAGAAGGTGTTCGCGGCGGGCGCGGACATCAAGGAGATGCAGGCGATGGACCACACGGCGATGGTCGTACGGTCCAAGGCGCTGCAGGACTCCTTCACCGCGGTGGCCCGGATCCCCAAGCCGGTCGTTGCCGCAGTCACCGGCTACGCGCTGGGCGGCGGCTGCGAGCTGGCGCTCTGCGCCGACTACCGGATCGCCGCCGACAACGCCCGGCTGGGCCAGCCCGAGATCCTGCTCGGGCTGATCCCCGGCGCGGGCGGCACCCAGCGCCTCGCCCGGCTGATCGGCCCCTCCCGGGCCAAGGACCTGATCTTCACTGGCCGCCATGTGAAGGCCGAGGAGGCCCTGTCGATCGGTCTGGTGGACCGCGTGGTGCCCGCCGCCGAGGTGTACGAGCGGGCGCACGCCTGGGCCGCCGCGCTGGCGAAGGGACCGGCCCTCGCGCTGCGCGCCGCCAAGGAATCCGTCGACGCGGGCCTGGAGACGGACATCGACACCGGGCTCACGATCGAGCGGAATTGGTTCGCGGGTCTGTTCGCCACCGAGGACCGGGAGCGCGGAATGCGCAGCTTTGTGGAAGAGGGGCCGGGCAAGGCCAAATTCCTCTGACCGAACGACAGTTGGGCACGGGTTGACGCGGATTCATCCGTGCGGGCGGATTAGCCGGACCTTAAGGCAACCTTAAGGTCCGGCTGTCCGAGGCGGCTGGCGAACTCGTCCGGACGCGATATCCATGCAGGTCAGCATGGGTGTGAGAGGCCGCATTCTGCCACTGGCATATGCCTATCGACCTCTGCGGAATGATGTATTCCGGGGTGCGGATTCCCTCGGAACGGCCCCGGAGCGCCCGCCGTGCGGCCATGATGGTGCGCATGGCGGGCCTGGAGGGTATGGAGCAGCCGCGACCGCGCAGCGGCGCGACAGCGGCGCGGTGGATGCCGACCGTCGAGGACGAACAGGCGTTCAAGGCGCTGGAGTTGTTCGGGAATCCGGCGGAGGGCGAGGTCCGGCTGCCGTCCCGTCCCCAGTCCGCGGCCACCGCCCGGCGGCTCACCTCGTGCGTGGTGCTGCGCCAGTGGGCGCTCTCTCCGCAGACCGCCGAATACGCCGTGCTGCTCGTCTCGGAGCTCGTCGGCAACGCCGTGCGGCACACCGGCGCCCGGGTCTTCGGGTTACGGATGCTGCGCCGTCGTGGCTGGATCAGGATCGAGGTGCGCGACCCCTCGCGCGGGCTGCCCTGTCTGATGCCCGTCCAGGTGATGGACGTCAGTGGGCGCGGGCTGTTCCTCGTCGACAAGCTCTCCGACCGATGGGGCGTGGATCTGCTGCCGCGCGGCAAGACCACGTGGTTCGAGATGCGGATCTCCGACCGCTGACCCCGCGGGCCCGGACCGTATGCACAGAAGCCCCCGGTCCGCCGTGGTGGGGCGCTTCGGGGGCTGCTGTGTGGGGGCCGTGAAATGGGGGGTGTGTTCACGGCCGCTTGTGACGACCGGGCTCGGGTCGGTGCGGTCGTGTGACCGACTATGGCAGATGGGGGACCTCATCGCCAAAGGTGCAAACCGTGCATTAATGGACATCGGGGGGCGTTTCTCGGGTGAATCTTAGGTGCGATGGGTCACTTGCCTGGAAAAGCATGAATATTTATGGGATTCAGCGAATGATTCATTCGCGTTACCTATAAGTCTTCAATAATATCTTCTGACCGTTTCGTGCCTACTGTTCTGCACATGAACGCCTCCGACAGACCGGTGCACCGCCGCAGCGCCCTGCGCGCCGGAGCGGGGGCCGCCCTTGCCGGTGTCCTCACTGCCGGATGCGCGGACCATGGCGATGCCACCGTGTCGGCCGGGACCGCCTCGACCACCGAGAGCCCGCAGAGCTCCGCCACCGCGTCCACCGGGCACCCCGCCCCGCACCCCGCGCCCGCCCCGCGCCGCCTCCCCGGACAGCCGGCCCAGATCGAGCACGGCCCCCGCGACCGCGCCCGCGTCGCCCTCACCTTCCACGGCCAGGGCGACCCCGCCATCGCCCGGACCGTGCTCGCCGAGGTCGAGCGGGCCCACGCCCGGATCACCGTCCTCGCCGTCGGCAGCTGGCTCGACGAACACCCCGAGATGGCCCGCCGCATCCTCGACGGCGGGCACGACCTCGGCAACCACACCCAGCACCATGTCGACATCTCCTCGATGGGCGAGACCGAGGCGTACGAGGAGATCACCGGCTGCGCCCAGCGACTGCGCCGGCTCACCGGCTCCATCGGCACCTGGTTCCGGCCCTCGCGCGCCAGGTACGCCACCCCGCTCGTCCAGCGGCTCGCCGCCGCGGCGGGCTACCCGCACGTCCTCTCGTACGACGTGGACTCCCTCGACTTCACCTCTCCCGGCGCCGCGGCCGTCACCCGAAAGGTGGCCGGGGAGATCCGCAACGGATCGGTGGTGAGCCTGCACTTCGGCTACGCGGACACGGTCGCCGCCCTGCCTCTCCTCCTCACCGAAATCGACCGCCGCCGACTGCGCGCGGTGACGACCACGGAGCTGCTGACCTGATGCCTTCCTCCACCAAGCACACCGCGGCCCTGCTCGGGGGCGTCCTCCTCGCGGTACTCACCGGTTGTGGCTCCCCCGCCGAGAAGGGGAACGTCGAGGCCGTCGGCAGCGGGGCCGCCGTACCTCCCGGCAGGGCGGAGGGCCTCACCCCGCCCGCACCGCCGGGGCTGCCCGGCATGCCGCCGGTGCTCGACGCCAAGGACATCTACGCGGCCGACCGGCCGGGGAAGTTCTCCCCGGCCGTCAAGGGCTTCCCGTCCCGGGTGTACGTCCCCAACACCAACTCCGACACGGTGTCGGTGATCGACCCCGCGACATACAAGGTCATCAAGACCATCAAGGTCGGCCGCCAGCCGCAGCACGTCGTCCCGTCCTGGGACCTGAAGACCCTCTGGGTCAACAACGACATCGGTGACAGCCTCACGGCCGTCGATCCCGCCACCGGGAAGAAGGGCCGCACGGTACCCGTCTCCGACCCGTACAACCTCTACTTCACCCCCGACGGCAAGTACGCCGTGGTGATGGCCTCGATGGATCGTCAACTGGTCTTCCGCGACGCCCATACCATGAAGACCGTCAAGGCCGTCCCGGTCAAATGCGGGGGAGTCAACCACGCCGACTTCTCGACGGACGGCCGGTACTTCATCGTCTCCTGCGAGTTCTCCGGTGAACTCCTCAAGGTCGACACGGCGAAGATGGAGGTCGTCGCCCAGCAGAAACTGCCGTTCGGCGGCGCGATGCCGCAGGACGTGAAGCTGTCACCCGACGGCGGCACGTTCTACATCGCGGACATGATCGCGGACGGGGTGTGGGTCCTGGACGGCAAGAAGTTCACCACCCCGAAGCTGCTGCCCACCGGCAAGGGCGCCCACGGCCTCTACGTCAGCCGCGACTCCAAGGAGATGTACATCTCCAACCGGGGCGAGGGCACCATCTCCGTCTTCGACTTCGCCCAGCGCAAGCTGGTGAAGAAGTGGCGCCTGCCGCACGGCGGCAGCCCGGACATGGGCGGAGTCTCCGCGGACGGCAAGGTCCTCTGGCTGAGCGGCCGTTACAACTCCGAGGTGTACGCGATCGACACCGCCACCGGCAAACAGCTCGCCCGGATCCCGGTGGGCAGCGGCCCGCACGGACTCGCCGTCTACCCGCAGCCGGGCCGGTACTCGCTGGGCCACACCGGCGTCTTCCGCTGAATCCGCACGCCACCCGGGGACGTGCGCCCGCCCGGAGCCGCCCGGCCTGGACCGCTCACCCCGCGACCCACAGGGCCTCCGAGCCCACCGGCCGGTAGCCCGCCGTCTGGAACGTCCGCACACTGCGGGCGTTCCCCGGCGACTGCTGGGCCCACACCACCGAGTCCGGCACCAGATGCCGGGCCGCCCGCGCCAGCCGCTCGCCCAGGCGGCGGCCGCGTGCCTCCTCGGCCACCTCGATCGCTGTCTCCCAGCGCCCCGCGACGCCCCGGCCGAGGATCACCACACCGCCGTCGGCGGACCAGACCCGCACCTCGTCGCGGTACTTCATCGCCCGTGCCACCCGCGGATGCTCCGGGTCCTCGATCTCGCGCAGCGCGATCTCCGGCTCGCCCGGCAGCGCGTCCGCGACCGTGAGCAGATCGATGGTGTTCATGTGCCGGCCGCTCCGGGCCAGCAGCGCGCTCAGGAAGTACGGATTCATCGTCGCGGCGAGCGGGTCGCCGGGGGTGGCGGCCAGGACGGCCCGCACCCACCCCGGATCCTCGTCGGTGAACACCACCGAGTGCGCGGTGAACGCCAGCACGCCCGCGTCCCGTGTGTTGGGCTGCCCCACCACCGTCGTGGCCCCGTCCGCGGGCGGAAACCGTCCGTGGCCCGCGGCGGTCAGGATCCGTACCAGCGTGTCGTCCATCGGCGTCCCACTCCCCGGCCATGTCGCGGCCCGCCGGGCGGCGGACCCCCACCCATGATCGACGACCGGCCGCCGCGACCGCCATCCACCGGGCCCGTCAATCTGACCACCGTCAGTCAGACACTGGTCGGACTCCGACCAGGCACGGGTGTTGCATCATGAAGATCACGGCGGAACCGGTCGCGTCGGGCCGGTCCAGCCGCGAGCGCCGCCGCTGCCCGTCAGGAAGCGAAGAACCGTGACAGCGACTCCCGCCGGTCGACCTCCATCAGGTCGGGGCGGGTGTAGCGCTCCGCGCGGGCGTGGTAGTCGAAGTCGCCCCTGACCAGCCCGCGGTAGTCCTGCACGCACCGCTCCAGCGCGGCCCGGGTCGGGCCGTGGATCCCGGCCGCCTCTATTTCCTCGATCAGTTCCTTCTCGGCACGCCGGACCCGTTCCGCTATCTCCGCGAGCTGTGCCCCGGCCTCGTCGACCGCCTCCTGGAGAGTTGATCCGTGGTCGCGCTGAATGAGGCGTACCGCATTGTGCTCGTACCCGAGCAGTGCCTCCTTCTCGAAGGAGCAGATATCGTTGCAGAGCCCCGAATGATCGGTCACGGCGTTGCGCAGGGCGATATACGCCGGAAGGCTGCGGGCGGATTCCGGAAGGTCGATTCCGGCGGTGATCTCATGCAGGTCCAGGAAGGGCTGCATGGCCACCGAATCCCGCCGGTGCTTCACGAATTCGGACCTGGTCGGCACCTGCCCGGCGGCCCGTTCCACGGCCTCGGCGTAGTAGGTCCACAGCCAGGCGACCGTGTCCCGCCGGAACTGCCGGATCCAGCGCGTCGGACGGTCCGGGTACGTCCGGGCCCGCAGTCCCGCGAGCGCGTGCTCCATGGCGCCGCGCGGCGGGGCGCCGTCCAGCACGGTCACCAGCCGGTCGATCGCCGCCTCGCACATGCGTGGATCCCGTCCGGCGGGTCCGTCGTCGAACTCGTCATCGACGAGGAAGGCCCAGAAGAGCCACTGGCAGAAGAGATCGAGATGCTGCTGCGAAGCGGTGGGGAATATGAGCGATATCCAGAGTTCGGGTCTTGTCCGGATCATCTTCTTGCGGGCCACCGGAGAGAGTGTGAGGCCATTGGTTTCGGCCCATTCCCATGCGGCCTTCCTGGTCTCCTCGATGCCGGGGTTGCACCCGGCGCTCGGGAACGGCATATGAAACTCTGGCAGCGCGATCTGGCTCATTGATGCCCCTCGTCGAAACGATGCGGATGAACGATACGAGCGTCGATCTGATCGAATTCACGCGTCGAAGCCATGACGCACGGGGAGACGGGCCGCCCGTTCCCGAGCGATCCCGGCCGGAGGCTCACCGCAGGAGTCGAGGCGGTCATCCCTGCTCACTGTCCTCCGCCGGGGTCGGGGCATCGGGGCCGGGCTCGCGGGCCCGCGGTGGCGAACGCCCTTGGCGCAGGACGACAGCATCACCATGCGTGACTCCCAGTCAACCCCGAGTGGGCGAGGGAGGGAAGCCATGGGTGACCGGAATTGCGTGGTCGCCAGGGAGGCGTGAACAACTCTGAGCAGTCGGCGATCACGTCGCGCGATCGACGCACCGACCGTGCGGACGGCTGCGGAAATCATCGATTCTGCGCCATCCCGGTGCGGCCCTCGCGACGTCCCGGGCGAGGCCGATGAGCCCCCTGGCCCCGGGGGCCCGCCGCACATCAGGCTGAGAGGAGTTCAGGCGCCCTTCAGATGGCGCATCAGCCGCTCGAAGTCCTGCCACCCCGACAGGTCCGACGGGTCGCCCGGCAGCGGGTAGTACAGCGACGGACGGGTGCTCGGGCCGAGCTGGACCGGCGGCTCGGACAGCGGTGTGCGCCGGGCGCGGTCGCCGGGCATCTCGCGGACCTCCTCCGCGCCGAGCACGAAGGCCAGCGGGACACCGGGCCCCTCGAAGCGGGGCGGCACGGCCAGGTCGCGGCGGGCCTTGCGGAGCTGGATGAGCATCGACTGCAGGTGGTGACGGGTGGCGAGGACCTCCGCGGCCCGGGGCAGGGCGTCCAGCGGTGGCTCCTCGTCGGGGCCGTAGCCGAACGCCAGCGTGACGTCCTCCTCCACACCGGCCTTCGTACGGCTGATGCGGACCGTCGCCAGGCCCCGCCGGTCCGGGCCGCCGACCACCACGAGCCAGGTCGGCTCGGGCGCCCGCTCGTGGGCGACATCGGTCAGTCGGCGCAGCGACCAGGGCAGGTTGGCGGGCTCCGCGGTGCCCCAGCCGGCCGGCGCCTCACCGGTCAGCTCGCGCCACACCGACTCCAGGGCCCCGCCGAGCACCAGCCGGTCGTCCGCGGGGTGGACCGTGCGGAACGAGACGGCCAGCTGACGCTCGCCGGTGGTCGCGACCTCCTGATAGGCGGCGGCCACCGGGGTGCGCGGGTCCCCGGGCACCGGGTCGGCCGCCTCGATCGGCGAGAACAGCCCGTTCTGCCAACGCAGTACGGCACCGGACAGCCCGTCGTAGTAGCCGTCCTTCTCGTCCTGCACCACCCAGCGCGACGGCCAGCCGGTCAGGCTGTTGCGTACGGCGGGGGAGAGGGTGGCCCCCGGCGAGGTGACGATCTGGAGGCCCAGTTCGGCGTTGGCGGCGGCCCGGAACGCGTCCGAGAGCCAGGCCGTCATGGCGATCACCGGACGGTCCTGGATGACGACGGCCACCTTGTCGGTGAGGGCGTCCACGGCGGGCTGCGCGGCGGCGGGCGTGGGCGCCACACTCACACCGTCGGTCTTCACCACGGCGAGGGAACGCGCGGCCTCCGGCGGCCAGGCGGAACCCCCGGCCAGCGTGGCGAGCCGGGCCGCGAAGGTGCCCGCGAGCAGCTCGGCCTCCTCGACACCGGTGGTGGCACGGGCCTCCGTCCACCAGAAAGGAACCGGGGGAGCGGTGGCCCCGAGCAGCCGCTCGGCCTCGCCCGCGACCTGGACCAGCAGCGGTGCCTCGACGGAGACGAGCGGACGGCCCTGCTCGTCGCAGAGCTGCACGACGGCATCCTCGCCCGCCGTCCCCACCAGCTTGTCGGGGCCGCCCGAGAGCAGACCGGCGAGCACGGTCAACGGGTCGGGCATGCGCGGGGTGAGGGCGATGACGTCCTTGGTCATGTGGTCGGCCGTTCCTTCTTCGTCCGGGGTGCGGATGTGCTGCGTGCGGGGCGCGCCCCGCGGGTACGGGACGGCTCCCCGGTGCGTCACTCGGCGGTGTACACGGTCTGGATCAGGCGGTTGGGCCGGCCCCGCTGGATGAACACACCGCGGCCCGGCGGCTGCTGCGCGGCGTACACACCGGGGAACAGCTGACCCTCGCTGCGGTCGCCCGCCATCAGGAGCGCCGAGGCGCCCGACTCGCGCAGCCCCAGCACCAGCGGGTCGTACATGCCGCGCGACGCGCCCGCGACCCGGCGCGTCAGGACGAAGTGGAGCCCGATGTCGACCGCGGACGGGATGTACGGCAGGAACGGGTCGAGCGGCGCCTGGCCCGCGGTGGTCAGCACGTCGTAGTCGTCGACGAGGATCACGATCCGCGGACCGCTGCCCCAACTGCCGGGCTCCAGGTCCTCGGTGTCCGCCCGGTCGTCGGGCAGCCGCTTCTCCAGCTCGGTGGCGATACCGGCGGCGAGCCCGGCGCACATCTTGGGGTTGTACGCGTAACCGCCCCGGAACTCCTCCGGAATCGCGCCGCGCAGGCCGCGTCGCGGATCCATGACGGCGAAGACCAGCTCCTCCTCGCCGTAGCGCTCGATGAGCCCACCGGCGATGGTCTTCAGCAGGTTCGTCTTGCCGCACTCGCTGTCGCCCATGATCAGCAGATGCTGGTCGTGGTGGAACAGGTCGAGCAGGGCGGGCGCCAGCGCCGTCTGGTCCAGCCCGAGCGGCACCCGCCGGGGCTCGGCGACCGGGCCCGGCAGCAGATGCGGCTCCAGCACGTGCGGCAGGATCCGGACCGGCTGGGCGACCTCGCCGCTCCAGGTGGCGCGGACCGTGCGGGCCGTGTGCTCCAGGACGGCACCGAGGTCCGAGGTGTCGGCCAGCCCGTCCGTGCGCGCCAGCGCGACCTGCGCGAAGAGCTTGCCGTCGGTGAGGATGCGGCCCGGCTCGTCCGGCGACAGGGTCTGGGCGAGCTTGCGGTCGATGCTGGACTCGCTGGGGTCGTTGAGCCGCAGCTCGACCCGGGTGCCGAAGTTCGACTGGGTGGCGATGCGCACGTCGTTCCAGCGGAGCATGCCCGCGACGACATGGATGCCGTAGCCGCCACCGCGCTTGAGGATGTCGACGACGGCGTCGTCCAGCTCGTCGAAGTCGTCGCGCAGCGCGCCGAACCCGTCGATGACGAGCACGATCTCGGCCGACGCCAGCTGCGGCAGCCGGCCCGCGGCGTGCAGGGAACGCAACTGCTCCACGGAGTCGATGCTGTGCTCGCGGAACAGCTCCTCACGGATCGCGAGCATGCCCCGCACCTCCTCGACGGTACGGGCCGCGCGCTCCCGGTCCGCCCGGCCGGCCACCCCGCCCACGTGCGGCAGGCCCGACACGGCCTGGAGACCGCCACCGACCAGATCGAGGCCGTAGACGCCGACCTCCTGAGGGGTGTGGGTCAGCGAGATCGAGAGGGCGAGCGTGCGCAGGAGCGTGGTCTTGCCGGACTGTGGGCCGCCGATGATCGCGGCGTGACCACCCGCCACCGTCAGGTCCAGGTACCACTGGCCCTGCCACTGCTTGGTCGGGTCGTCCAGCAGCCCGAGCGGCACCTGGAGCGGGCCCCGCCGCTTGGCGAGCTGCATTCCGCGCGGGCCCACCTCCAGCGGACCCGCGACCTTGTCCAGGGCGATGGCGTCGGGCAGCGGAGGCAGCCAGATACGGCGCACCGGACCGGCCGCCTCGCGCAGCTGATCGACGATGACGCCCATCTCGGTCGGCCCGGTCTCCCGGCGCCGCGCCTTGGGCTCCTCGCTCGCGCTCTGCGGCTCGGCCAGGGTGTTGTAGGCCTCGTACTCCAGGGCGAGCGGACCGGAGTCGGCCTCCTCCGTACGTTCCACCGGACCCCGGTACGCGCCCGAGACGTAGCTCGCCTTGAAGCGCTCGTAATGGCTGGTGTCGACCTTCAGATAGCCGAACCCGGGCAGCGGCGGCAGATGGAAGGCGTCCGTGGTGTCCAGGACCGTACGGGACTCGTCGGCCGAGAAGGTGCGCAGACCGAGCCGGTACGAGAGATAGGTGTCCAGGCCCTTGAGCTTGCCGCCCTCGATGCGCTGGCTGGACAGCAGCAGATGCACCCCGATGGAGCGGCCGATGCGCCCGATCGACAGGAACAGATCGATGAAGTCGGGCTTGGCGGTCAGGAGTTCACCGAACTCGTCGATGACGACGAACAGATGCGGCAGCGGGTCCAGATCGGGCCGCCGGTCCGCGCGCAGCGCCGCGTAGTCGCCGATGTCGGCGACATTGCCCGCGTCCTTCAGGACCTGCTGGCGGCGCTTCACCTCACCGGCGAGCGAGGCGTGCACACGCTCGACGAGGCCCGCCTGGTTCTCCAGATTGGTGATGACACCGGCCACGTGCGGCAGGTCGGCGAACGGCGCGAAGGTCGCACCGCCCTTGTAGTCGACGAGGACCAGGGCGAGATCCTCCGGCGGATGCGTGGCCACCAGGGCCAGGACGAGGGTGCGCAGCAGCTCCGACTTGCCGGAACCCGTGGCGCCGACGCACAGCCCGTGCGGGCCCATGCCCAGCTCGGAGGACTCCTTCAGGTCGAGGAGCACCGGCTGGTGGGAGTCGCTGATGCCGATCGGCACGCGCAGGAAGGCCCGTTCGCCGCGCGGCGCCCACAGACGTGACAGATCGAGCTGCGCCACGTCGTCGATGCCGAGCAGGTCCGCGAAGTCGACGGGCCCCGACAGCGGGGCGTCGACGAGGGACTCGGCGGACAGCCGCATCGGCGCCAGCATCCGGGCCAGCCCCTCGGCGAACGGGATGCCGACCTCGTCCACGGTGCCGTGGGCACTGATCGGTTCCTGCTCCCGCAGATCCTCGATCACCACCCCGTCGCCGTCGACGGTGATCCGGACGCTGACGTGTCCCGGCTCCTGCACCCGGTGTTCGAGCAGATGCAGCACGCTGACGCTCATCTCGCGCAGCCCGACCGCGTCGTCCGGGCGCGGCAGATCGACGGCGTCCTCGCCGTGCCCGTCGGTGACGACGAGCAGCCGGGACGTCATGGACAGCGCGTCCTTGCCGGACAGGCCGCGCCGCACCTCGGCCGCGTACGAGGCGCGGCGGCGCAGCTCCGGGCCGATCTGACGGGCGAGCTGGGGCGCCGAGGGGGCGATCCGGCGCGCGGCGACGGGACCGTCGAACTGCTCCGGGTCGAGCAGGTGCGGCATCCACTTGGCCCACTCCCAGTCGGCCAGCCGGTCGCCGGGCACGGCGAGGGCCATCGCCACGTCGTCGGGGGCGTGGGTCGCGGCGGTCTGGACGAGCAGGGCGCGCGCGACGCGCAGGCAGTCCTCGCGCGGACCGATGACGCTGATGTTGCCGACCCGGTCGAGCGGGACGGTGAGCGGGAGTTCGGTGCCGGTACGGAAGCGGTCCATCAGCGCCGACGCCTCGTTGAGCATGAACGTGTCGGGCGGGGAGAGGACCGACGAGCCCTGCTGGGCGACCTTCAGATCGCGTACCGGCATCTCACCCGTGCCGACGCGCACCCGCAGGAAGTCGCCGTCGAGACGGCGGCGCTCCCACACCCGGGCCGGGTCGCGGACTATGTCGTACAGCGCGTGCGGCGGGGGGTTGAGGACATCGGCCCGTTCCGCCCGTTCGCGTTCCTCGACGGAGAGTTCCTCGCGCAGGTCCTCCAGATAGGCGAGGTAGGCCTCGCGCTGGGTGCGGCGGGTGCGCTGGGCCTTGCCGCGCTGGGAGAAGACGAGCGCGACGGACCCGATGACGGTGACGACGAGGATGATCGCGCCGAGCCCGGCGAACTGACTGTTGCGCACGACCGTCATCATCACGACGGACGACATCACACCGGCGACGGGCAACAGCGACATCGCGATGTTGCCCGACTTGCCCTCGGGCAGGTTCGGCGGGGCCTCGATGGTGCGTGCCTCGGAGGCGGCCGGCGGCCGGGTGGTCCTGGCCGGGCGGTGGATCAGTCGGGTACTCATCGTCGTCCGTCACTCGGGGTCGGGCTCGGCATCGGGGATCAGTGGGCGACCGGGGATCAGCGGTGCCGCCGACCGTCGTCGGTGGTGCCCCCGGTCGTGGTCAGTGGTGCTGCTGGGAGAGCCGGAACACGTCCGCGGCGAGACGGGTGGCGGCCTCCCTGGTCGCGTGCGCCAGGAGTTCGGTACGGATCGCGCCGCCGGCCGCCAGATGCCGGTCGTACGGCAGGACCTGGACGCCCGCTCCGGTCGCCTTGAGCTTCTCGGCGGCCTCGGCGAGGTCGAGTCCGGGATGTGGCACGAGTTCGCTGAGCACGACGACCGTGCCGGCGATCACCTGCCGAGGCAGCGACTGCATCCACTGCAGCACCGCGTACGTACTGGTGATGCCCTCCAGCGTGGCGGGGGCGGCCAGCACGCGGGCCTGCGCGGCGGACAGCGCGACCCGGGCGACCTCGGCGGGCAGCGTCTCGCAGTCGACGACGGTGACGCCGAAATAGCGGCGCAGCGAGACCATGACCCGCTCGTACGCCCTGCTGTCCAGCATCGCGCCGATCTGGCCCTGACTGCCGGGCAGCAGCCAGGCGTTGCCGGGGAGCTGCACGAGATAGCCGGTGATGTCCATCAGCGACATCTGCGGCTCGATGATGTCCGCCAGGTCGCCGGTGGTCCAGCGCAGCGTCTCGGCGCCGAGCCGCAGCGGCAGCGAACCGAGCGCCGGGTCGGCCTCGACGAAGAGGACCGGGTCCTGCCGGTAGTGCGCGTACGTGGTGCCGAGCAGCGCGGCGACGGTCGACTTGCCCGCGCCGCCCCGGATCGAGGTGACGGCGATCTGCCGGCCGGTCGTCACGGGCTGCTGGAGCATCTCGGCGGTGGCGGTGGTCCGGGCGACCTCGCGGGCGGCCGACGAGGACACGCTCACGCGCAGGGCGCGTGCCGCCCGAGCGGTGAAGGGCTCGCCACGGCGCGCCTTGCGGCCGACGGCGGCGAGGCCCTTGTCCACCACGGGCCGGGAGTCGGGCGTGCGGTGGGGGCGGGTGCCGGGGGTGTACGCGGCCTGGGCCTGGGCCGGTTGTGGCTGCTGCTGACCGACGGGGTGGGGCGCCGCCTGCTGCTGTCCGGCGGGGCCGGGGCGCTGAGGCGGCTGCGGCCGGTGCTGTTCGGGGTGGCCGGGATACGGGGCTGCCTGCTGCGCGTGCTGCTGTTCCTGCTGTCCGGAGTACGGGGCGGCCGGCTGCTGCTGTTGCTGGTGGCCGACCTGCTGCGGGGGCGTCCCGTACGTGGCGGCGCCCTGCGCGGGGAGGCCGGGGGCCGGCGCGGGATACGGCTGACCGCCCGGCCCCTGCGCGGGGGCACCGTACCCCTGCCCGCCGGGGCCCTGCGCGCTCTCCTGGGCGGCACCGCCCCGCATGGCGCGCAGCACATCGCCCTGCCAGTTGTCTTCGTTCGGCATGTCTGCCCTTCTTTTTCGCCCTGCTGCCCCGCCCGGAGCACCTGCGCGTCGAGTCAGAACTTGTTGAGCAGCTGTCCGTACACGCCGAACACACCGACGGCGAGCGGGAAGAGCCCCACCACGCCGATGGATTCGACCAGATCGGCCATGCGGCGCAGCCGGACCTGCACATGCTCGGGCGGCTGCACCGCCAGGACGAGCAGCGGCAGCACCGCGGCCACGCACAGCAGGGCGAGCGGCCCGGCACCCCCGGCGTGCCGCGTCCACAGCATGACGAGGCGCACGACCAGGATCGCGGCGGCGGCGAAGAGCGCCACGACCTCGGCGACCAACGGGAAGGCCCGTGCCCGGGAGAGCAGCACGAGGGCCACGAGCGAGGGGAGCGCCACGGTCCACACGGACGGTTTGTCCGCCAGGGTGAGCAGCCAGCCGCCCGCCGCCGCGGAGACCGCGGTGACCATCGTCGCGAGGGCCAGGCCGCGGTGGGTGGCCGCGAGCGCGTTGCCCACCTGGTGGCGGCTGACGGAAACGCCGCCGGAGCGGCGGTCGTCGAGGGCGGTGAGCCCGGACGCCGCCAGCGCGAGCCGGGGAAGCAGCCCGAGCAGCACCACGGAGAAGACGGCCATGACGGCGCCGAGCCGGGCCGGATCGTCCTGGACGGCGGCAACGGCCTCCCACACCACGACGATCGCGGTGGTCGCGGCGGCGCCGATGAGTCCGCCGCGGCCGAGCGGCGAGAAGTAGCCGAGCAGGACCAGCATCAGGACGAGCGCGCCCGCGACGGCCGCGAGCCGTGCCGTTCCCGACCAGTCGTAGGCGTCGGCGGCGGTCCACGCGGTGACGATGCCGAGGCTGCCGGAGGCGAGCAGGAGCGCGGTCGACAGGCCCCGGTTGCCCTGCCCGATCCTCGCGAAGAACGCACCGGCCGCCAGCAGGACGACCGTGGCGGCCACGAGGGCGCCGGTCAGCGCGTCGAGCGCGAACTCGCGGCGGGCGAGCAGCGCGGCGACCACCGCGAAGGCCACCGACGCCACACCCGCACTGGTCCGGCGCGCGGCGGGACGCCAGCGCCAGGCCTGCAGATCGAGGTCGTCGGCCACCAGATCGGTGACGTCGTGCACAACGGGAGCGGGCGGCGCGGAGTGGGCCCGGACGAGGCGCAGCACGGCGCCGTCCGCGATCCCGGCCGAGGACAGCGTGCTGTCGTGCGGCAGCGCGGAGCCGTCCGACGTGATCAACTGCCGTGTCATCGGACGCGCTGCGGCCCGGTCGTCCAGCAACTGAAGAATGTCCGGCAGCAGCTGCCCGATCGGCGTATCGGACGGCAGGACGATATCGGCCCGGCGTCGTTCGCCGACCAGGGTCACCCGGCTGAGCTGCGCTCGGGAAGTCGTTGCTGTGCTCACCACTTTACGGGAACCTATCATCGCGACGTTGGAGGAGTCGGGCAGCTTGGCGTGCCCATGCTACTAGCGCCTTCTCCGGCCCCTTTGTGAGGAACTCTTTCTGAATGGGCCGGAGTTATTGAGCTATTGGGGATTCTTCGTCGATTCCCCGTTTTTCTCCGGTTGTGGTGATTTCGCGGGCTGCTGGTACTGCTGCTCCTGGCGCTGCTGCTTCTGCTGCTCGGCCTTCTGCTTCTCCAGCATGTTCTGGACGAAGGACCACCCGACACATCCCGCGCACAGCACGGCCGCGATGGCGATCCCTGCGAACACCTTCCCGAGCCGCTCGTCCGCCGTACGCCGAGCCCGCTGCGCGCCGAACAGCAGCGCGTCCCGCATCCTGCGTCGGCGTACCGCCACCGACTCCAGAAGCTGGCTGTCGTAATCCCGTGCCATTCGTCTCGTCGTCCGTTGCCTCAGTCGTACGTGGTGTCGGTCGTGGTCGCTACGTCAACGGCCCTCGGCGCGAGGAACGGCGGCCGGGGCCGGGTCTCTTCCGTGCATTCCGGGGGAGCGGCATATTCCGCATCAGTCGGCGGGCACCGTACGGGAAACCCCTATTTCACTCCTGCAACATAAGGCATGGGCGAGCAGGCAGTACAGCCCGGGTTGCGGCACGAGCGAGCACGGCGAACGCGCATTCCGTATGCGTCAGGGATCGTCCCGCGGACCGTCGGCCACGGCCTCGTACCAAGCGCACAACGACTCGGCCACGGCGTCGAGAAGACCGCTCTGCGCCGCCTGGGCGATCGTCCCGTCGGAGAACCGTTCCCCGCGTACCACGGCCGTGGCCGCGCGCACCGCGTCGGCCGGACTCAGCCGTCCGTCGGCGGGCACGGCCGGCGGCGGGTTGTCCTGCCACAGGTACGCGGGCGTCACCGCGCCGACGGCGGACAGTGCGCGCACCAGGCGTCGGAGCCGCTCGCTGTGGAGCGGGTGGCTCATCCGCCAGGTGCCGTCGGGCTGCTGCCCGCCCTCGGACCACCGCACGACGTGGTCCTCGTCCGTGAGCCCGGCGAGCGCCTCCCTCAACTCGCGCCATGCGTCGGCGTTCTCGCAGTCGAGCTGAGCCAGCAGACGCCGGTTGTCGGCCTCGGTTACGACACGGGCCAGCTCCGTGAGCGAGGCCAGGGACGGGGCCGTCGTCAGGGAGCCCGGGACGACATGACTGACGCGCCTCGGGTCCGAGCCACGGGCCAGCTCGGCGAGCGCGGCCGTGGGAAGGAGCCCGCGCGCCTTGGCCGTGTTGAGCTTTGCGGACCATTCGAGCCCCTCGCTGAACCCGGTCCGGTCACCGGCGGGCCGCAGGCACCAACCGGCGGCGTCGTCCTCGTCGTTGGCCCACAGGTAGCCCATCGGCTCGCCGCAGGCGTCGGCGACGGTGAGGTGATGAACCGGCTTGTCGGTCTCGGCGCGGTAGCGCGGTGCCTCGGGTTCGTACGTCATGGTCAGCTCGCGGCGGCGAGACTCCTGACCACATCGACGTTCGGCGCCTCGGTCAGGGAGCCGGGCACGACATGGCTGCTCTTCGAAGGGTCCGATTCCTTGATCATCTCTGCCAGGGCAGCCGTCGGGGTGATACCCCGGGCCTTCGCGTCGTGGAGCTTCCGGGCCCACCTCGCACCCTTGTTGAACGCCTCGTCGCCGCCCGCCTTGCGGACCAGCCACCCGGCGGCGTCGTCCTCGTCGTTCGCCCATACGTAGCCGATCGCCTCGCCGTCCCTGTCCGCCACGGTCAGGTACTGGACCGGTTTGTGGGACTGGGAGCTGTAGCGCGGCGGCCCGCCGGGCGCCTCGTTGAACAACAGATCCTCGTTCAGTCGCGGATTGGGCCGCTGCTCGCTGCTCATTCGTGTACCACTCCCTTATTCGGCGGCAGGACTTCCCCGTAGACCTGGACCTGGCCATTCTCCATAAAGACGCGGGTCACCTTGAACTCGGAACCGCGGGCCAGGAGCAGCTCCCGCTCCGACACGTCGAACTTGGAGACCTTCTCCAGCCACAGGGCGGGCGTCCCCTTCGGCACGCGGAGGTGCAGGATCGCCTCCTTGCCGGCGAAGCCGGACACCGGGTGGTTGCCGAGGGACGTGGAGGTGTAGCCCTTGTCCGGGTACGTCTTGCCCAGCATGTCGAGCGGGGAGTCCAGCTCGAGGTGGCCCAGTCCCGTACCCCGGACGACCATGATGTCGTCGGGCACGGGACGCGTCGACATGACCCTGTCCATCTCGGCAATGTCGTGCAGCACCTCCGGCTTCGGACCGAATCCCGGAGTGCCGCGCAGATGACCGTTCATGTCGTGGTACGACGGGAACGTCTCACCGGTGTAGTCCCAGAGAGCCTGCTTCGCGGACGGGTCCAGATTGTCCACGTAGTCGTTCCAGTAGTCCTGGCCGTACTTGATCGCCGCCGTGTCGTTGGCGAACGGGACCGTGCCCTCGGTGAGTTCGGCCGCGGCGACGCGGTGCTTCTCGGCCGTCGTGAGGTCGTCGAAGTCGTCGGCGGAGATGTGCGGGGTGTACTTGAAACCGTCACCCGGACCGCCGTTCCCCACCCCGTCCCCACCGTGGTGGCCGGCCGTCGTCGCGTCGTCGGCGCCGTGTGTGAGGTCGTCGGCGGCGCCGTGCGGGTCGACGTGGCTGCCGTGGTCGCCGGCGTGGGCCGCGTCGTCGGCGTGCGCGGCCACGTCGTCCGCGTGCCCGCCGTGCGAGGTGTCGTGGCCGCCACCGTGCGAACCGTCGTGCCCGTGCATGCCCGGTCCGTCGTGGCCCGGGGTGTGCGGGGCGTCCGGGGTGTGCGGGTTGCCGTGGGGCAGGTCGTGACCCGGCCCGTGCGGGCCGGTGGGCGGCAGATCGTGCCCCGGAGCCGTGTGACCGGGGATGTCGTGCCCGGCGCCTGCGGGGAAGTGGTTGGTGGGAACGTGACTGCCGACGCCGCCCGGCATGTGGCCGGGGGTGCCGTCCGGTACGTGGCTCGCCGGGTCGAAGTGTGCCGGGGCGGGGCCGAACGATCCGTTCGGTACGTGGTTGGGTACTCCGCCCGGCACATGGCTGCCCGGACCGTACGGCACATGGTCGAAGCCGCCGCCGGGGGTGTGCGGCGCCATGTCGGGGAAGCCGCTTCCCGCGTGGACGCCCGTCGGCACCGGCTGCTGTATCTGCCAGGACGACGGCAGGCCCGATGTATGGGGGACCGTGTCGTGCGGGATCGGGGTCGTGTCGACCACGCCGTTCGGGGCGACCAGATTGCCGTTGGGCTCCAGGAGACGACCGTCGGGCAACTGCACCGAACCGTCAGGGAGTTTGGGGATCTCGATGTTGCTGATGCCTTTGAGGCTCTTGGTGATGTCGCCGATCTTGGAGAGGCCGGCGCCGGCGCCCTTGGCGATGTAGGTCATCGGGTCGATGACCTTGCCCGCCTTCCCCGCGACGGACAGCACCTTCGCGACCGCACCCGCTTTCCCCGCACCTGCGGCGGCGCCGCCGGCGCCGCCGGTGAAGACGGTGGTCAGGACGTTGAAGGTGACGGCTCCGGCGGCTCGGCCGGGGTTCTTGCCCCACTCGTCCCAGGCGACCAGGGCTTTGCCGGTCTCCTTCATCGCGGTGCGTGAGTCACGCAGCCAGGAGGGGAGTTTGTCGTCGGGCAGTGCCCAGAACAGGGTGCCCGCGCCGGGGATCGCGGTGATCACGAGGCCGGTGGCGAGCTGGGCCAGTCCTTTCCACGCCTGGCCCATGGCGTCCCAGCCACCGAAACCGACGAGGGTGCCCAGGCCCTTGATGGTGCCCCATACTCCGTCGACGATCAGCCCGTCCCAGACGAACGACTTGACCCAGTGCCCGACTTCCCAGACATGGTGCTTCTCCTCGACCGGGTCGCCCCAGGGGAGCTTGGCGTTCTTCAGGTCGTCCGCGTTGAACCCGTACTGGTCCTTGCGTTCGGATCCGTCGCCCGCGACCATCTGGACGCCGCCGGGGATCAGGGCGGTGATCTTGTTGTGGCAGGTGCGCTCGGCGGCCCAGAACGCGGCGACGGTCGCGGTGATGTCGTCGCGGAGCTGGTTGTGCTCATCGACCTTGTCCTCGTCGTATTCCCAGTCGTCGTCGTCCTTGTTCGCGTTCACGAACTTCGTCGCGTCCGCCTTCAGCTGCTCCAGCTTCGTGACCAGCGGGCGGATCTCCGTCGCGTAGTCCGACAACGAGGAGGCGACCTTCTCCAGATCGTCCGCGAACCCGTCGGCACGGTCCTTGACGGGCTTCGTGGACGCGAACAGCTGCTCGGCCTCGGGGGCCTTGTAATAGGCGGACAGGCCCTGGAAATGGGTGTGGACGGACGATCCGGTGTCCCGGATGTGCCC